>JBOHZJ010000406.1:0-9649 GCA_050738395.1 Steroidobacter sp. | reverse complement strand
ATCATCAGCATCGTGATGTCGGTCATTCTCTGGTTGTTCAGACGCTGATCCATCAGCGAACCTCGGGCGAGAATTCGACGTCGGGACTGTTCGCCAGCACCCGCTCGTCCGCGCCATCCAGCCGAATGCTGAACAGATCAGTCTGCCCCGCTATGTCGCGCGTGAAGATCAGCCGCGCGTTGAACGTGAGTTTCTGCGGGTTCTCGTAATGGACGGTGTTGGCGAGGGTGGAGGTCGGTCCGCTCCCATCCGCATTGATCGCGTACAGATCGGCCTGGCCTCCGACAAGTCGAACGAAGATCACCTGCCCCTCTGGACCGATATCGGCTACGAGTTCGTCGTCCGGCGTATCGGCAAGCGTGACTGGATCACCCCCGTCAGCATTGACGCTGTGGAGATCGCCTTGTCCGCCGACGGTGCGCGTGAAGATTATTCGTCCGCTTGCGGTCGCGGCCGCGAACCGCTCTTCGTCCGCGGAGGTCGCAAGCGCCAGCTCTCCGCCGCCATCTGTATTTATCAGATAGAGATCATCGAGAGCGCCCGGAGCCTCTGCGCGGCGCGAAAAGATCACGGCGCCGTCCGCCGTAAAACCGGCGAAGGTTTCGAACGCCGACGCATCGCCCAGCGGGAGCTCTCCCGTACCGTCGGTGTTTACGATGAAAATGTCGTTGTCGCGATTGAAGATCGCCAGCCCGTCCAGCGTGAGGCTGTCGAAATTCTCGTTCTCCGTCGCAATGGCCACAGGCGTAAGCCCTGCACCATCGGCATCGACGCCGTAGAGATCGCGCTGCCCTCCCGTGTCGCGACGGAAGATCACGCGTCCGGACGGCGCGAGTGCTTCGAATTGCTCATGTCGGCCGTACCGGACAAGGTCGCGAGCGCCGTACCATCGATATTGACGCTGTAGAGATCGACGTTGCCGCCGGCTGCAGGCGTGCGGCGAAAAGTCACGCGCCCGCTCGAACTTACGTCCTCGTACTCCTCGTCATCGGAAGTGTCGGCGAGCGTGGCGATTCCTGTTCCATCAGTATTGATCGAGTACAGGTCGTCATGTGCAGTCAGGCCGATGCCCATCCGCCGACTGAAAAAACATCGCCGCAACACGCCAGGGTCTTTTCCATCGCTCATCCATCGTCCATCTTGAGAACGCATTTTCGAGACGAAGACGGACATCGGCGGCGCGGATCGGCATCGGCATCGACGTGCTTACTCTGGGAATCGCCGCTGCGCTGGATGCTGCAGCGGCGAAACCAGCCTATCTATTCGCCGAGAAGGGGTGCTCGCCGAACGGACCGAAGGCCGCGTTGACGACGTTGAACGCGCCGGCCATGTGCATCGAGGCCGATGCGTCTTCGGATACGCTGCCGGTAAACGTCCGCACAGTTGCGCCAGTCGACAGGTTGTTGTGCAGGAAGTGAATGCGCCCCGTATCGGGACAATAGAACCCACGGATCGGCGCGATGCCGATCGATCCGATGATGACGCGGCACACGCTTCCGCCAGGACCGCCCGGCCCGCCCTGATTCGTGATGTCCAGCGTGGTGTAGGTCTGATCGGTGAGGATCACCCACGCTCCCCTGACCGACGCAGGCGGCGCCGCCGATGCGACGCTGGCGAGCAGCGTGACGCCTGCAAGCGCGGTGATGATTGGCGTTGCGCGGAATAGTCGTCGTTTCATGTCTGTGCTCCAGTGATGTTTGAGAGAGGACGCGTCCTCAACTGGAGAAACGGAATCTCACGACGGAGTCGGACGGCCCCTAAGGGCAGGTGCGGAGCGTTAGTTCAGCGCTTGCGCCGCACGGCGCCGCGGTCCGTTGGTCGCTTCCTGCGCATCGAACAGTTGGCGCAAATTGCCGAGTTGCACGGTCCGCGGCCTGCTCACTTCCACTGCGTCGGAGTTCGTCGGGAATGCAATCAAACGCGTTTCGATCAGCTCGCCATTGCTGCGGCGTGAATCGATGCGGAACAGGAACTGGTAGGCGCCGCAGGCAAGGTCCGCTCTACACAACATCGCCGCACTTTCCCCGTCCGCCAGATCGAGTCGATCGACGCTGCAAAGCTCCTGCGCAGAGCGCCACGGTTCATTCTCGATGCGATACTGGCTACGCAGCAGATCGATGCTCAGGTGTGATCGGGAGCGTGTATCGGACTCGAAGCGATCCTCGGCCTGGTGATTCGCGGCGAACGTGATGCCGCAGTCGCCGTCCGCGGCGCTTTGATTTGCTGTCACGATCATTGCGATGAACGCCGCAAAGCGAACGAGCTGCTTCATGGGTAATCTCCAGTGTGTCCGCCACTCCACACAAGAGAACGTAACCACGGGAGAAATGCGGACACGACAGGCGGCCATCGCGAGCCGACTGCCTTCTTCGGCGCTGTCTGCCGTTGATGGTGCAGAGCGACCGTTCGGCTCAGCGTTGCCGGGCGAGCTGCGCGAGATCAGCGTCCATGGCGATCGAAGATCCGGAGAGGACTTTCTCTGCGCGCCGCAGCGCTTCGTCCGCTTCGTTTGTTCGGCCAAGGGTGGCGTAACAGCGCCCCAGCCAGAGAGCGGCTTCGCCGGCCATGCGATTCCCCGGATCGAAGTCGCGCCAGTAAGCGTCAGCTTCGCTCAGCGTGGGCAAAGCCACGCTCGGCTCATTCGATTCCAACCGGGCGCGTCCGAGCCCAACCAGCGCGTCGGCAAGCGGCGGACTCATTTGCAGCTGGCTCGCGCGCAAGAGATCCACCGCGCGCTCGAGAGTCTGCACGGCCTCGATCGCCTGATTCTGACCGAGCATATTCAGACCGATTTCGATCGATACGCGCCCGCGATCGACGGCGGTGGCGGGTGATTCGATCAAAGCTCCCAAGGCCTGCCGTTGTAAGGCAAGCGCCGCGGCAAGGTTCCCGGCCGCACGCATCACGACGCCGCGGTAGTAGAACGTTTCCCAGGATGGAGATGTAGACGACGCAGACCATCCCCGGATCAGCGCCATGCCTTCGGCGACTCGTCCTGCAGCCGACAACGATGCTGCGTATCCAGCTCTCGCGGGATCGGTCAGTACGTCCTGCATGTCTTTGAAATAGCCGTGCGCGTCCGACAGGAGCTGCGCAGCCGGCTCGGCACGGTGCGTTGAAAGGAGCGCGCGGCCCAGATTGGCCGAAGCCGCCGCATACATGCGATTGTCGACGCCAAGTCCGTCGCGCAGGATCTCCAGAGCAGTGGAGTAGCTGGTGATCGCCTCTTCGGTCAACCCGGCGCGCAGCTGATACCGGGCGAGATGTCCTCGAAAACTTCCGATCGCCGGATCGCCGGGCGAACGACTTTGCACTGAATAGCGCACCCCATCTGAGATTTCCTGGAGGCCGGGGGCGAGCTGTCCGCTGTCGGCCAGCGCCATCCCATGCATGATGCGCGCATCAACGGCGTTGGGGTGTTCGTCCGGAAATCGTCTCACCTTGAAAGCCAGATCATGAACGCGCTGTGCGGCAGCCAGCGCCTGTTTCCAGTCCCCGGCGCGCTGATGGACGATCGCCAGCATCGTTGCTACGACCAGAGTCTGTTCGGCTTCAGGGCCGATGCGATCGATCGACAAGCCCAACGCCTCTTCGGCAAGCGCGGCGGCTTGCGTAAAGGCGCCCTCACTGAGGGCAATGTGGGTGCGCTGTGTAAGCGCGTTCACCAGGTGCGCTGGATCGACATCGGGGTTGCGACGCATCGCCGCGAGCAGCTTGTCGAGTTTGCCGCTTGCGACGCCGCTGCGGTCCGTGGAGCGCTGCTGCCCGAGCAATAGAGCCTGGGCGTGGAGAGTCACCACATGTTCGTCGCCAAGCGACCGCTCCGCGTCGGCGGCGGCCTCGATGATGATGGGCCGGGCTGCCTCCGACTCGCCGAGCGCCTCCAGGCTCGTGCCGACGATGAGCAGCAGCTCGGCGCGAATGGCGGGTTGCTGCCTGAACCTGGCGTCTATCTTGGCCTTCGATTGCATCAGCAGCTCGTCGACCGTGACTTTCCTTCCGCCGCCGAGATAGGGGTTCGAATCTTCAAATAGAGAGGCGATGAAGTCTTTCACTTGCTCCGCGCGTTGCTTCTCCAGTGTGGCGAGACGCGCCTGCCAGACGGCGACGCCTGCGCCAGCCATGATCGCCAGCAGCACGGCCGCGGCGGCGGCGACTCCGAGTTTGTGCCGGGATGAGAACTTCCCCACGCGGTACCAGGCGCTGTCGCGTCGCGCCAGCACCGGACGCTGCTCGAGATAGCGAAGCACGTCTTCGGCGAATCCGTTCACGGTCGCATAGCGCTCCGCCTGTTGCTTCTTGAGCGCTTTCAGTACGATCGTATCGAGATCGCCGCGCAACGCCTTGCGTTTCGCCGGTTCGACCGTATCGCTGGGTTTCGGCGGATCATTCTGGACGATGGCGTCCTCCAGTGCGCCGCGCGAATCGCGCTTGAGCTTGTAAGGCCGCGCGCCCGTGAGAAGCTCAAAGAGGACCACGCCCAGCGAATACAGATCCGTGGCGATCGTCAGCGGCTCGCCGAGAATCTGTTCTGGCGAAGCGTAATCGGGCGTGAGTGCGCGACCGGATAGCTCGGTCAATTGCGTCGCCTTGGCCTGACCTTCATCGAGCAGCTTCGCTACGCCGAAGTCGAGCAACCGCACTTCGCCTTCACTCGTGACCAGAATGTTCGCGGGTTTCAGGTCGCGATGAATGATCAGCTTCGCGTGCGCGTACGCCACGGCGTTCGCCACCTGCAGAAACAGATTCAGGCGCGATCGAAGGTCGAGCTGATGCTCGTTTGAGTAGACGTCGATCGGTTTGCCTTCGACATATTCGAGGGCGAGATAGGGCCGCCCTTCAGCGGTTACGCCGGCGTCATAGAGCCGCGCGATATTTGGATGGGTCAGTGTGGCCAGAATCTCGCGCTCACGCGCCATGCGCTCGGCGAGGCCGATGCGCTTCGAGGCGATGTGCGGCAACTTGAGCGCGACCGGCCGCTTGATGAGCCCGTCGATTCTTTCGGCGAGCCACACCGAACCCATGCCGCCGGCGCCGAGTTCACGGACGAGTCGATAGGAGCCGATGCAGGCGCCTTCGTGTTCGCTCGCAGACGCGGCGTCCGCAAGATCTTCGACGCCCGGCGACAGCTTCGGCAGCGTTTCGAGAAAATCACGCGTTTCGATTCGCGCGGCGCGCAGGAGCAGTTCGCGAAGTTGGGGTTTCAGCGCTTCGTGCTCATCCAGCGTCGCCAGCCACTGCTCTCGGGCGCTTTCAGGCAGATCAAGCGCGGCGTCCAGCAACCGATTGAGCTCGGCCCAGTGTCGGGGATCGATCTGAAGACGCTGCATGGAGTTACCGCATCAGCCGTGAATCCGGTCTATCTTCTACGTATTTCGATCATCGAAGCGGACATCGCCGGGCAAAGCGGCCGTGAAGCGCGTGGTGCGTTGTGTGTTGTGAGTCCAGAGCGAAGCGCGAGGCTCCTGCGCACAACGGACAACGGGGAACGCGTACCTCAAACTCACGGCTCACCGCTCCATCAGCGCCTCCGCGAGCAGCAGCCGCGCTTTCTCCCAATCGCGGCGCACGGTGCGGTCGGTGACGCCGAGTGCGTCGGCAATCTCGGTTTCAGTCATGCCGGCGAAGTAGCGCATTTCGACCACTTGCACCATGCGCTCGTCGTATTGCGCCAGTTCATCGAGCGCTTCATGCACCCGCAGGATCTCTTCCTCGCCGCTCGCCGCAGCGTCATTGATCTGGGTGTTGAGCGTGACGTGTGGGGCGGCGCCGCCCCGGCGCTCGGCCATGCGTTCACGGACGAAATCGACGACCACCGAGCGCATGACGTTGCCGGCGTAGCGCATAAAGTGCTGTCGATCCGTGATGTTCAGTTCGCCCGCGTTCGCGAAGCGCAGATAGGACTCATGCACGAGCGCGGTGGTGTCGAGCAATACGCCGCGATTGCCTTGCGTCAGGCGCATGCGCGCGAGTCTGCGCAGGTCATGGTAGGTCGCGTCGAACACGCTCTTCAGCGCGGCCTCATCGCCATCGCTGGCGCGCTGAATCAGATCAGTGAGCGGGGCGGGGCTGTGCATGAGGACATTGTGCGCCGATGAGGCGCTGGGTGCGAAGTCGCCAAAAGGGCGCCTCGTACAACGCCGGCCTTGAGTACGGCGCTGCACTGCATCGCATCCTCGCCGCACGGCGAGGATGCGAGCTGTCGAAGCGCTACGCGGCGACGGCCTTCGGCGATGGGCCGTGCCTGTTTTCAGCCGGCGAGCTGTCGAGAATGAAAAATACGAGCAGCACAATGGCGCCGATCAGGGGGATGAACAGGAGGAGCAGCCACCAGCCGCTGCGATCGGTGTCGTGCAGGCGGCGCACGGCGACGGCGAGACCCGGAACCAGCACGGCCAGACTGTACAGTCCGGTCAGAATCCCCACACCGCTCATTCCACCGCCCATGCCGATCGTGGTTTCGATGATCGCAAGACCGATGAAGATCAGAATATTGAAGAGCTGATACATCCAGAATTCCGTGCGGCGCGCGCGCCCCGTGAATTCGGCGTACTTTTTCAGCACTGCGATATACCAGTTCATGCTTCTCTCTCCCTTCATTGTTGGAGTGTTGGAGTTTGGGTCAGCCCGCGGCATTGTGAGATGCGGGACGGCAGAATCCAAGGGGAGAGGGCTCTTCTGTGTCTCAGGTCCGGTTTTGACCGCGCGCCCCCTGCGTCGGAATGAATTTCGACCTACAGAAAATCCAGCGCCTGCGCGAGATCCGCGATCAGATCAGTCGAATCCTCAACGCCAAATGAGAGTCTCACCGTAGTGTCGGCGATACCAGCCCACTCACGCTCCTCGGGGCTGAGATCGCGCGGCGCCATCAACTGACCGGGCTGCACGAGGGACTCGGTGGAGCCCAGGCTCGCCGAGATCGCGAACAACTTGAGGGATTCCGCAAAGCGGCGCGTGCGCGCTGCATCTGCCTTCAGTTCGATCGTCGCCATCGTGCCGCTGTCGTGCATCTGTCGCCGCGCGCGTTCATGCTGTGAATGGGACTCGAGACCGGGATAGCGCACGCGCGCGACCGCCGGATGCGATGCGAGAAATTTCGCGGCGGCAAGCGCGTTCTCACATTGGCGCTCGTACCTGAGCGTGTACGTCTTGAGGCCGCGCTGGATGAGAAACGCCGTATGCGGATCCAGCGTGGCGCCGAGCACGACGAAATCCGGTTTCATCGCAGCGATCAGTTCGCGCCGCGCAATGACGGCGCCGCCCATCACATCGCCATGGCCTGAGGCGTACTTCGTCAGGCTGTGGACGAACACATCGATGTCGAACTGACCATGGTTGTGAAAACCCGCGAACGTGTTGTCCAGGACCGTAAGCGCGCCATGAGCCCGTGCGGCCGCCGTGATGCGGGGAATGTCTGCGATTTTCAGCAGCGGATTGCTCGGCGATTCGAACATCACCAGTCGGGTCGGCGTGGCGGCGAGCGTGCGTTCGATCGCAGCGGGGTCTTCGATCGACAGCATTGTGTTCGAGACGCCATAGCGGTTCAGCACGCGACGAATCATGTAGCGCGTCGGCTGGTACATCTCGGCGAACAGAATGACGTGATCGCCCTGTTTGCACAGCGCCAGCATGGCGAGGTTGACCGCGGCTACGCCGGAAGCAGTCAGCAGACAGGCATCCCGGCCCTGCAGTTCGGCGAGGGTCAGTTCAAGCTGCTGCAGCGTCGGATTCGATACGCGCGAATAGACAAACCCTTCGCGGCCGCCGCGTGCCTGCAGCTCAGCCTGCTCGACATCATCGAACGTGAATTTGACCGATTGATAGATCGGTGCGACCAGCGGGCGGTTGTCCGCAGGAACAGCAACGCGAGGCGGATGATTGAGACGCGTGGAGTCTTTCATGAGGCGAGAACGCAGGAGGTAAGGACGTGAGTATGTAAAGACGTAAGAACCTGGCGGCCAGCTCACTACGTCCATACTGTACACCTCACGTCCTACACCTCACGTCCCGCGTCTCACGCTCTCACGGCGTCTTCACGCACAACGAATATGAACCGCTGCCGCTATAAGCGAAGACGCGCCAGCGATAAGTGTTCGCCGCGCCATTGAAGTCGACCGATTCGGTGGAGGTTGGACCCTCCCCGCGTGCAACGATCGTCCAGCTCGTGCTGGTGCGCCGTTGCAGATACAGATCGAAGTCAGCCGACGCCGGTCCGCTCAATCGACCCGAATGCAACCCGGCGATGGCGGCGAAGCCCGCCGAAGACGGCAGGTAGGCCGACGTGCGACTGGCGAGGCTGCCGGTGTACTCGGTGAAGCCAGCAGCGCAACTGCCGGATCCCGTCGAGAAGCTGCCGCGCAGAGTCACACCGGAAAACGCCGAGAAGCCGCGCAGCATGACGTGATACGTGCCGACCTGCGGCGCCCCGAACGTGCACGTCTCGTTGTTCCCGTTCAGATATGGACGGCACTCATAGGTGCTCGTGGTAGGCGCCGAGCCGAAGCGAACATAAAGATCGGCGTCGCCGCTTCCACCCGAGATCTGGAACTGCAGGTTCGATGCGCCGGCGGGCACGTTCATCGTGAAACGCAGCTCCGCCCCGGTCGCACCGGACAGGTTCGCGACAGGTACGCCGTTCGTCAGCTCCGTACCACCGCCGCCGCCGCCGCCGGCCGCATTGACCGCTGCAAGCGCGTTGATAATTCCCGTGCCGCATTGACTGCAGGTCGCAGGGAAGGAACGCGTGGAATTTCGCAGTCGCGTTTCCAGGTCATCCGGCGTCAGTGCGCTATTGCGGGACAGCATCAATGCGACCACACCCGCGGTATGCGGCGCCGCCATGGAAGTGCCCTGATAGAACGCGTAGCTGTCGGAACCGGGCGTCGTCGTGCCGGTGTTGAGCGTTGACAACACGCCATTGGCTGCACCGCTCGCGGTGTTTCCGCCAGGCGCGGCGACATCAACGATCGCGCCGAAATTCGAATAGGGCGCCTTGCCGCCATTGCGGGCGACCGCTGCGATGGTGATGACGCCGCTGCAATTTGCCGGCGTAAAATTCGACGCGTTCTGATTCGAATTGCCCGCGGCGACCACCACCGCTGTACCGCGCGAACGCGCCGAGTTGATGGCGGTCTGCGTCGTCGTTCCACACGATCCGCTGCCGCCCAACGACAGATTGAGCACCCGCGCCGGATTGGCGTTCGCAGGCACGCCGCTGACGCTGCCGCCCGAGCCCCAGATGATGGCGTCGGCGATATCGGAGGTGAAACCGCCGCAGCGGCCAAGCACTCTCAGGGGAACAACGCGCGCCCCGAATGCAACGCCCGCAACGCCGTTCGAGTTGTTGGTGACCGCGGCGATCGTGCCCGCGACGTGAGTCCCATGCCAACTGGAGTTGCGCGCGGGGACGAGCGGTCCGCACTGTCCGGCCGTGTTCCAGTCGCCAGGATCCTGTGCGTTCGAATCACGTCCGCCGCCGTCATTCGCCGTCGCCGTATCGGCGATGAAGTCATATCCACCCACGATGTTCGCCGCAAGATCGGCGTGCGGCCGATAGCCGGTGTCGATGACGCCCACCGTGACGCCCGAGCCCGTCACGATGTCCCACGCGGGCGGCGCATTCACGCCGCCCGCGCTTTCGAAGTAGTGC
>JBOHZJ010000405.1:0-11818 GCA_050738395.1 Steroidobacter sp. | reverse complement strand
GCAGCTGCCTGGTCAACAGTTGTTCCAGTACATCGACGATGAAGGCAAACGCCAGCCGATCGACTCGGGAATGGTGAACGACTATCTGCGCGAAGCGATGGGTGAGGCTGAAGGCTTCACCGCCAAGGACTTTCGCACCTGGGGCGCCACAGTTCGGGCCATCGCTTTCCTTTCATGCCAGACGTGCGAGGAACGCTTGAGCGAGGCAGCTTTCAACAGGTGCGTAGTCTCGACTGCAAAGCACGTCGCTGAGGCGCTTGGCAACACGCCAGCCATCTGCCGCAAGTCATATATCAACCCCGTTGTATTCGCAGCATGGCGCACCGGCGCACTTGGCCAACTGGTCCCGCGCACCTCGCTCGATCCGAAGAAGATGGAGAAGATCGCGCTCAAGCTGCTGCGCGCACATCAAAATGGAGTAACCACAAAGATCACATAGATCAGAGAAGGCATGAATAGCCGCAAAAAAAAAGCGAAAAAGGGTGCAAAACGAAACAGTAATAAATCGGATTTCTCCTGTGTTTTTCCTGTGTCTTCCTTGTTACGACCTTTTGCGCTTTTTTGGGCTCAATCAATTCCCTCTCTGACTGAGTCCATTCCGGTCCTTTGTGATCTATGTGATCTATGTGGTCTATGTGGTCTATGTGATCTTTGTGGTTACTCAATTCTCTTTCCGGTCGCGCGGGGAGGGGCAGGTGAGGCCGCCGTAGACCTGCAGTCGTTGCACTCGCCGTCATGACTCCCGCAAGATGCGCGCGGGCGCACTCATTACAAAGTCAATCCGGTGCGGGGCATGAACAAAGAACCTTCTTCCACGGGACTGACGCTCGGGCTGTCGTTGCTGTTCGCCTTCGCCATGGCGGGCATGCAAGAGAGTCTCGATGGTTTCGTCCTCGGCGCGATTCTCGGCGCGCTGTTCGCCCAGATACTGTTCCTGCGGAAACGTGCCAGCACCCTGACTGAACAGTTGCGCAATCTTGAGCGGGAAGCGTCAAGCGCCGCGGCTCGAGACTCGCAACCTGCGCCAGAGGTCCCCGCGCAGATTGGACCGACCGATCTCCGGACGCCGGCGCGGACTTCAGCGCAGGAAGGAACATTTGAACGGCAGGACGAGGCTCCCGCCGCACAGCCAGCGACCGCACGAGTTCCGGAAGCGCAGCACGAGCCGGAGTGGACGCCACTGCCGTGGCGCACTTACGCGCCACATGAGCCGTCGGCGTTCGATCGCGCAGCCGTGGAGTTCATGGGATGGCTCAAGCGCGCCAATCCGCTGGCTCTCATCGGCATTGTGATTCTGTTCCTGGGCGCCGCGTTCCTCGCAAAATATGCGGCTGACAGAAATGTGTTTCCGATCGAACTTCGCTTCATCGGGGTCGCGCTCGGCGCCTTCGCCTTACTGTTCATCGGCTGGCGATTGCGCGACAAACACGCGGTCTATGCACAACTGCTGCAGGGCGGCGGCATTGCGGGTCTGTATCTCGCGGTGTTCGCCGCGACCAAGCTGTATCAGTTGCTGCCCATCGGGCTCGCATTCGGCCTGATGGTCCTGATTGCGCTCGCGGCGGCCGTGATCGCGGTAGCGCAGAACTCGCTGTCGCTGGCGGTCATCGGAACGGCCGGCGGCTTTCTCGCGCCTATTCTCGTCTCGAGCGGCAGCGGCAATCACATCGCGTTGTTCAGCTACTACGCCGTGCTCAATATGGGCGTGTTCGCTGTCGCCTGGTTCAAGACCTGGCGCGTGTTGAACGTCCTCGGATTCGTGTTCACGTTCACGATCACTGGACTGTGGCGGGCGAGCGGTTACGAACGCCACGAGTTGTTGAGCGCCGATTTCTTTCTGATTCTGTTCTTCCTCATGTATTTCGGCGTGTCGATTCTGAACAGCGTGCGACAACCGCCGAATCTGAAGGGTTACGTCTCGGGCTCGCTGGTGTTCGGCCTGCCGGTCGTCGCGTTTACGCTGCACGCGACGCTCGTTTCACACATCGAATACGCGCTCGCGTGGAGCGCCTTCGCGCTCGGCGCGTTCTATCTCGCGCTCGGCTGGGCGCTCTTCAAAACCAGGCGCGACAACTTCCGCCTGCTGGTCGAAGCTTTCGCTGCGCTCGGAGTGATCTTTGCGAGCCTCGCCATTCCGCTTGCCTTCGACACACGCAGCACGGCTGCGATGTGGGCGGTCGAAGGCGCCGGTCTTCTGTGGCTGGGAGTTCGCCAGCAACGCAAACTTGCGCGGGCGTTCGGTGCGCTGCTGCAGCTCGGCGCCGGTCTAGGCTACCTCGCAGGTCTTCCCGCGCAGCATGGCGAACTCGCGATACTGAATAGCGCGTATCTCGGCACGCTGATGCTCGGAGCCTCGGGCGTGTTCAGCGGCTACTGGCTGTTTCGCAATCAGGATCGACAGGCGTCTTTCGAAGTCGGCGCGCAGCAAGCGTTCACGCTGTGGGGACTTGCCTGGTGGTCGTTCGGCGCGCTGAATGAGCTCGCCTATTTCCTGCGCGACTACCTGCTTGGCGCATCACTGGTCTTCGGGGCGGCGACGGTCGCCCTGCTCGCATGGCTGGCGGCGAATCGACAGTGGGCGCTGCCACGAACGATCGCTCAGTATCTCCCTGCTGGCGCTGCGCTCGCGGGCTTGATGTACGCGACTTCATTCGAGCATCCCTTCGCACAGTGGGGCGCCGTGGGCTGGCTTCTGATTCTCGCCGCGCACTTCGCCTTGCTTCGGCTCAGCGAATCCACAGAAGTCGCCGGTCGCAACTGGTTGCATGCCGGAACGTTCTGGTTGCTCGCGCTGCTGGCCGCATGGGAATTGAGTTGGCAGATCGCCGGGCGCACCACCGGCGTGTGGGCAAGTTTGCCCTGGGGGCTCGCACCCGCGTTGCTGGTCGCGTGGATGGGACGTCGTGCACTCGCGCCCGCCTGGCCTCTTGCGCAGCATGCGGCTGCGTATCAGATGCTGGGAGCGGCGCCGCTCGTGATCGCGATTGGCTTGTGGATTGCGGTCATCAACCTCACCAGCCGTGGCGATGCGAGCTGGCTGCCTTATCTGCCGCTGCTCAATCCGCTCGATGTCAGCGTCGCACTGGCCTTTGCCGCCGTCGGTCTGTGGTGGACATCGCTGGACGAAGCGCAGCGTGAGTCACTGTGGCGGTCCGATCAGCGTGTGTTGATCGTGAGCATCGGGGCGCTGACCTTCTTGTGGCTGAACGCTGCGCTGATTCGTTCGCTGCATCACAACTGGAGTGCGCCAATTACCGCCTACGGCATCGCACATTCGACGCTCGTGCAATCCGCGCTGTCGATCTTCTGGGGCGTGCTCGGTTTCGTCGCGATGACGATCGCGGCAAGGCAGCGCTGGCGTTACCTGTGGCTGGTCGGCGCCGGTCTGATGGTCGTCGTCGTCGCGAAGCTGTTCCTCGTCGATCTGTCGAACGTGGGTACGATCGCACGCATCACTTCGTTCCTGAGCGTCGGCGCCCTGCTGCTGATTACTGGTTATCTCGCGCCGTTGCCGCCGCGCCGCGAACTGGAGCGCGCTGAAGTATGAGAATTTCAAGCACCGCAGGTCGAGTTTCGACCCGGTATTCGCGAACTGCTGGAATGCACCCCAACCTACGCCCGTGGCGATTGCCGGTATGGGCGGTTTTCATCCCGAGTGTAGCGTTCGCCGCGCCGCCTGCCATGAACGACTACGCACAGGGCGTGACGATCGAAGCGTACGCACCGCTGCCCATGATCGAACTCGCGCTGCCTGATCCGGTGTATCAGACCGTGACGCGAGCGGATCTGCGCGATGTCCGGGTTTTCAATGCAGACGGCGCGCCGGTTCCACACGCATTCTGCGCCGCGCCGGAAACATCCGAAGCGATCGTCACCGAACAGTCGTTGCCAGTGTTCGAATTGCGCGACGGCCAGCGCGCTGCGGGCGAAGGCGCGCGGATTGAAGTGCAGACCGCCGGCGGAACACAGGTGGATGTACACGAGCCGTCATCGGGCGCCGCGCCGGCCGCCAACGGGGGCACGCACATCATCGATGTGCGCGAGATCGAAGAACCCGTGCGCGCGATTCAGTTCGACTGGGCGAGCCCGGATGAGGCCTCCGAGGCGCAAGTACGCATCGAGGCGAGCGAGGACCTGGATCGCTGGAACACCGTTGTCGCGGCAAGCACGCTGCTGCGCGCTCAGCGCGGCGGGCAGGAATTGCGCCGCGAACTCATCGAGCTGCCGTTGCGCGCCTACAAATATCTGAAAGTCGAGCGCGCGGATGGCGGGCCGCCGCTACTCATTCACGGGGTGGTCGCGGAACGCGTCGCGCCGGTCGTCGATGTAGAACCCCAGTGGTTCACGCCCAACATGCTCGTCGCGGACGAGACTGACACACTGCTGTTTGACGCCGCTCGGCTGGCCCCGGTGCGCTTTGCACGCCTGCGCCTGACGCAGGACAACAGCTCGATGAATGTGACGCTGCAAAGCCGCCCCGATGAAAAATCACCGTGGCGCGAGCGGTGGAGCGGGGAGACCTATCTCATCGTCACCGATACCGAACGTCGCGAAAGTCCTCCCGCGAGATTCGAGGCGACGACGGATCGTTACTGGCGGGCCCTGCTGCCAGAGGAAGCGCAGGCGTCGCCGAGTCCGATGTTCGAGCTCGGCTATCGCCCGTTGCGCATGCGATTCCTTGCGCAAGGCGCCGGTCCATACACGCTCGCGTTCGGTAGTCGTCGCGCGGAACTCGCGAAGCCGGCGTCGTGCGACGGCCTACTGGGCGACGTCAGCAGCCAGGAGCGCCGGGGAATGATCGGCGAGGGCTACACACGCGCCTTCAAAACGCTGGGCGGGGAGTCCGCCTTCAAGCCGCCGCCAAAGAAGACCCCGATCCGGATGATCGTTTTGTGGACCGTGCTGGTTGTCGGCGTGGGCCTACTAGTGGCGATGGCCCTGACGTTGATGAAGCGGGTGAGGGCGGACGCCGGTTGACAGTTGACGGTTGACCGTTGACAGCCAGAGGAGCCGCCTCTTTGCGTCTCGGGTGTCATCACGCGGAGCGTCTGCCGCCGTCAGATGCACAGTCTGATAGCCTGCCGATAGAAAAATTGGATGCGATTCATCCAGGGGCGACAGCGGTGGGATTGGCGACGGATTTCTAGTCGCCGATTCGGCCTGAACTTCGGGCGCGCCTAGCCTAGAATGGCCGTCCCCGAGTCGGCTTGTAAGTTGCACGTAGAAGCGCGACCGCGCGCCTCTGGCCGTCAACTGTCAACCGTCAACTGTCAGCCAACTTTCATGCGCTTTCCCGATCAATTCGACGTCATCGTTGTCGGCGGCGGCCACGCCGGAACCGAGGCTGCGCTTGCGGCCGCGCGAATGGGCGTGCGCACATTGCTGCTCACCCAGAGCATCGAAACGCTCGGGCAGATGAGCTGCAATCCGGCGATTGGCGGTATCGGCAAGGGACATCTGGTCAAAGAGATCGATGCGCTCGGCGGCGCCATGGCGCGCGGCGCGGATCTCGCAGGCATTCAGTTCAGGACTTTGAATGCGAGCAAGGGACCGGCCGTGCGCGCGACGCGGGCACAGGCCGACCGTGTGCTCTACAGGCAGGCGATTCGTTCGATTCTGGAAAATCAGCCCAACCTGACGCTGTTCCAGCAGGAAGTCGCTGACCTCATCATCGAGCGCGACCAGGTCCGCGGCGTGGTGACGCAGACAGGCATCGAGTTTCGCGCGCGCACCGTGGTGCTGACGGTCGGCACCTTTCTCGGCGGCAAGATACACGTGGGCCTGACAAACCATCAGGGCGGCCGCGCGGGCGATCCGCCCTCGAATCGGCTGGCCGAGAAATTGCGTGCGCTGCCGTTTCGCGTCGGCCGACTCAAAACGGGCACGCCGCCGCGCATCGATGGGCGCACCATCAATTACGAGGGCCTGCTGCGGCAGCCTGGCGATGAGCCGACGCCGGTGTTCTCGTATCTGGGTCGTCGCAGCGATCATCCACAGCAGATCGCGTGTCATATCACCGCGACCAACGAGAGCACGCACGCAATCATCCGCGCAGGGTGCGATCGCTCGCCGATGTTTACCGGTGTGATTGAAGGGGTGGGTCCGCGGTACTGTCCATCGGTCGAAGACAAGGTGCACCGCTTCGCCGACAAGACGTCGCATCAGATTTTCATCGAGCCTGAAGGCCTCGCGACCCACGAGATCTACCCGAACGGGATTTCGACGAGTCTGCCGTTCGACGTGCAGCTCGCGCTCGTCCGATCGATCCGTGGCTTCGAGAACGCGCATATCACCCGGCCGGGGTATGCGATCGAGTACGACTACTTCGATCCGCGCGATCTGAAGTGCAGCCTCGAAACGAAGTTCATCCAGAGCCTGTACTTCGCGGGTCAGATCAATGGCACGACCGGCTACGAGGAAGCCGCGGCGCAGGGAATCCTCGCCGGGCTCAATGCTGCACTGAGAGTGCAGGATAAAGACCCATGGTCGCCGCGTCGTGACGAGGCGTACATCGGCGTGCTCGTCGACGATCTCATCACGCGTGGTGCGAGTGAGCCGTATCGCATGTTCACCAGCCGCGCCGAATATCGATTGATGCTGCGCGAGGACAACGCGGATTTGCGGCTGACGCCGAAGGGCCGCGAGCTCGGCCTGGTCCAGGATGAACGCTGGGCATTCTTTGAATCGAAGCGCGCCTGCATTGAGAACGAAGTGCAGCGCCTGGAGCGCGCGGTCGTCCATCCTCATCACTTGAGCGAAGCGCGCACCCTGGAACTGTTGGGAACGACGCTCGCGCGTGAAGCGCACGCGTTTGATCTGTTGCGCCGACCGGAGGTGTCGTATCAGACGCTCGCGTCGATCGAAACCGTCGGACGGCCGCAGTGGATGCATGCGAGCGACGCGGATGAGCGCTTGATCGAGCAGGTGCAACTGCAGGCGGAAGTACAGGCGAAGTACTCCGGGTACATCGATCGGCAACACGAAGAAATCGAGCGTCACCGACGTCACGAAGAGACGCGCCTGCCGGAGGGCATCGACTACGCACAGGTGCGTGGGTTGTCAACGGAGGTGCGCCAGCGACTCTTGCAAGCCCGACCGGAGACGCTGGGTCAGGCTTCGCGCGTGCCGGGCGTCACGCCGGCCGCAATTTCACTGTTGCTGGTGCACCTGAAGCGTCGCGCTGCGACGGACCGCACACAATTGGCAGGTTGATGGAAGAAGTGACTGGTGACTGGTGACTGATGATTAGTCAGACGCGCCAGCGCGCTTTCATCCTTTCGGGTCGGCCGACGGCCGATGAACAACTAGTATGAAGGAGATTCTCCGGCTTTACCGGGGAGAGACGGTAGAGCTCTGACTATTCACCAGTCACTAGTCACCAGTCACCTCGCTCCCAGCGACCGAGTTCACATCTTCGGCGCCCCGCTGACATTCCGTAAAGTTCGCGCGCTTTAGCTGACGCAGCTGTGAATTCCCTCATCGTTTCCCGCAGCACTGCGCTGTTACGCTGTGCGCCCGCTCCTGCTTCCCATGACGCCCATGAAGTGGTTTGTGATCTTTGCCTGCACCGTGTTCGGCCTGTACTTCTGGCTTCAATATCGCCGGCAGCAACGCGAACTCAACAGTCCGCTTGCGAGCCATCGCTCGGGCCACAGCCACATTGGTCAGGTCGTGGTGCTCGAGCAGGGATTGCAGAACGGCAGCGGCCGCGTTCGTCTGGGAAACAGAGACTGGTCGATAAAAGGTCCGAATCTTCCGGCTGGTGCAAAGGCGCGCGTCACCGGCGTGGATGGCACGGTGCTGCTGGTGGATCGGGTGGCGGCCTGAGGAAGCTACTAGCCACTAGCCGCTAGCCGCTAGCCAGGAAGTCCGTTTTTTGCCCTCCCTCCTCTGGCTGACTAGCTAGCCGCTAGCAGCTACAGACTTTCTTCCGCACATCCCTGCTCCGCCATCGCACGTACGCTATTGTCGCGCCAGAGATCCTCGGCTTGCGCCTTCGCGGCGGCGAGCGTTTTTTCATCCTGACCTTTTTCGAGCATCGCAATCGTCTGCGCATGGACGGTCGCAGTCGGGATGTAGGCCTCGCCCGTACAACCGGCTTCATTCAGGCGATCGCCAAAATATTGCCAGGCGAGATGCTGGATGCGTGTGAGTCGTCCGCCCCAAGGCATGCGCACCATCGACACGAAAGCAGTGGGCTCGCCGTCGCGGGCCGCATCGAGACCAAAGGCGCGTGCGGTGGGCGCATCCGCGGGATGACCATCGCAGCCGAGCGCCATACAGTTCGCCAGGTCGAGTTTCGCTTTCGGCAAACTGCGCCCCGCCTGTTTCAACAGCAGGCGAATCGATGAAACATTCTCCGTCGTCTGACCGCGCTGTACAGCGACCAGCAGGTTCGTAGCGACCGCGTACATCGCTGGTGCGTAGCCTTTATCGATCGCGGATTGCAACAGCGCTTCGCGCTGCTTCGGGTCCCGCACGAACTGCGCGAGTTCGACCGCGCTCGCCGGGTGACCCGCATCCGCCGCCGCGCGCAGTCTCGCTTCTATGCCTCGATAGTCGAACTCCGACTTGCCGCACGACTCGCGCGCCTGGAGCAGAAATTTCGCTTCGGCGTGAATGACTCCCGCCGCCTTGGCTGAGCGCTCTGTCGAAAGGTTGGGGCTGAGCTTTGCGATTTTGGCCTGCGGATCGATCGGACGCGAGGATGCGATGCGGTTGCACCAGTGCTGGACGCGAACGAGCGCGACATTCGCGTCCTGAGCGCCTTGGGCCGCGGGCGTGCTCAATGCCGCGACCGCGACGTCCGCCTCACCCCGCGCCAGCGCGTCAATCGCTGTTTGAGCGACTTTCAATCCGCGCAGCATGCGTGTGTGAGCGGCGCGCTGCATCGTTGCGTAGAACGCATGCTGGTCCGTCGGCGTAACTGCAACGCGTTGCGCCTGTTCGGGCGTCGACGGCGGGGGCTGCGGCTTCGGCGCATCGATCGCGTGCGCCGGGGAGGTGCACACAGACAGGAACATCGCAGCCAGAACGGCGCTTTGAATCATCCCGTGGGCGCCGCGATGCATGATGCGTTACTGCGCAGCGGCCGGGACCAGATCGTATTCGACCTGGACGGTTCCGTTGAACGTCATTTGCCCACTGTGATAGCTCTGCTGCCCTGCATCGCTTGCTTCGGCCATCATCGCGGTCTTGTTACGCATCATCGGCATGGGCGGTGGAACGAATCCGGAACTCGCGGAGATCGTACGCGGGGCGCCAAGTCGGGCGCCGGCGGCTTTGGCCACAGCTTCTGCATTCAGACGTGCGTCCTCGACGGCTTTCCCCAGCGCCTGCCGTTCGAGATCACGCCGCTTGCTTGAATCGAGACGCGGCTCACCCACCTGATTCACGCCAAGATCGAACGAGCGTTCGAGCAGTTGGCCGAGCTTGTCGAGGTCGCGCAAGTCCACTTCGATCTGGCGCGAGACGAAGTAGCCGATGAGATTGCGTTCGCGCGCGTTGTTGTCCCAGTTGTATTCGGGTTGCACGTTGACCCGCGTCGTGCGCACATACTTCTGCTCGATCTTCAATTCGCGCGTGAGCTTCATGGCGGCTTCGACCACTTTCGCGACTTCGGCGCGCGCTTCCTCCATTTTCACTTTGCGCGATTCGATGCCGAGCATGACGAACGCGCGGTCGGGCTCCGCCTGAATTTCCCCCTGACCCGTGACGGCGATGATGCGAAGGTTTGCTTCTTCCGCCGCCGGAGCGACCCCGGTCAACAATGCACACGCCACAAAGACCGGCGCATAGAACCTGATGGACTTCATGAGCGATCGTCTCCTCGAGGGCCGCAGGCGCGGCGGTATGACGTAGGCCGCAAGTCTGGCTGCAAGTTCACTGCGAACGCGCAAGCCGCGCAAGCCCGGATCATTCCAACCCGAGGCTTTAACCCAGCAACGACTTGATCAGCGTTTGTAATCCCGGCCGGGTCCGGCGTAACTCCTCGCCGCGACCGACAATGATCGCCTCGAGATCGGCGGTCGCGCGGGTGAAGTCATCGTTCACCACGACGAAGTCGAATTCGGCCCAGTGCGACATATCGGCGATCGAGTCCCGCAGACGCCGCGCGATGACATCATCACTATCGGTGCGGCGGCCGCGCAGGCGTTGTTCCAGCGCTGCACGTGACGGCGGTAGTACGAAGATCGTCTGACACTCGGGCATGGAGCGACGAATCTGCTGCGCGCCCTGCCAATCGATTTCCAGCAACACGTTGTCGCCTGCGCAGAGCAATGCTTCCACCTGTTCGCGCGAAGTGCCGTAGTAATTGTCGAACACACGGGCGTGTTCCAGAAACTTGTGCTCCTCAACCATGCGCTCGAATTCCGGCCCGTCAACGAAGAAATAGTCGCGACCGTGCAGCTCGGTCGGTCGCTGCGCACGCGTCGTATACGAAATCGAAAACTTCAGCGCCGGCATGCGCTCCATCAGCGCGCGCACCAGAGAGGTTTTGCCCGTCCCCGAAGGCGCCGCAATCACAAACAGTTTCCCGCGCGTCACGGCGCTTCCCGTCCTGACCATTTACCAGTCACCAGTCACTTCTTCATTCCACATTCTGGACCTGCTCGCGCATCTGCTCGATCGCGACTTTCATGTCGACGGCGGCCTTCGTGGTTTCACCGTCCTGAGACTTTGACGACAGGGTGTTGGCTTCGCGGTTGAGCTCCTGCATCAGGAAATCCAGCCGTCGGCCGGCAGCCTCTGCGGAATTGAGCACCGCGGCCACTTCATCGAGATGCCCCGACAGCCGGTCGAGTTCTTCATCCACATCCATTTTGTGCGCGTAGAGCACCAGCTCCTGCTCGAGCCGCTCGGCGTCGGGTGCGACGCCGAGTTGTGAAATCCGATCTACGATGCGATCCCGCAGGCGTTGCGCCACCTCAGGCAATCGACCCTTCACGATGTGCACTTGCGCGCGCATCGCTGCGCACCGGCTGAGCAAGAGCTCGCGAATCCGCTGTCCTTCGCGCAGCCGCGTGTCGTTGAGCTCTCCGAGGGCCTCACGCAGCAGTTCCGCGGCCGCGACGAGCACGGGCGCCGCGTCCACTTCCGCCTCGCGCACGACGCCGGGCCAACGCAGCAGATCGAGGGGACTCACGGCGGCCGTCTCCTTGAATCGAGCGCGCACCTGTTCGACGCGTGCGACGATCTCATCGAGCAGACCCACATCGAGCTCCAGCGAGCGCTGCGTCCCGGCTGCGGATTTCAGATACAGATTCGCATCGACCTTGCCGCGACGCAGTGCGGCTCCGATCGTCTGACGGAAGTCATTGTCGAGGGCTTTCAATTCATCGGGTAAACGCAGCGAAATCTCGAGGTAGCGATGATTCACCGTGCGCAGCTCACATACGAGCGCGCCCCACGGCCCTTGCCGCTCGCGTCGTGCAAACCCTGTCATGCTGCGGATCATTATTTCTCTGCCGATAGGTGCGGATTAAGGCAAACGCTGTCTTACGCGATCGCCGGGAGCGGTGCTATAAAGCGCCGCCCGATGGTGCGAATGGGCGATGTTCTCAAGCGTCGCTCGAGTCGGCGTCGCCGGGATCGGCGCAGCCATCGTTGTCACGAAGTGTAACAGTTGAATGGCCGTCCGGCCGGAGCCCAGGATTGCGGATCGAGCATGCAGATCTGAGTCTCGTAGGGGATCGCGAAGACAATCAGGATCGCGTCACCGTCGCGGTCGCCGATCAAGCGGCCTTGCTGATCGTGATCGACGGCATGGGCGGACATTCCGACGGCAGCCGCGCGGCCGACACCGCACTGAAGAGTC
>JBOHZJ010000404.1:0-8795 GCA_050738395.1 Steroidobacter sp. | reverse complement strand
GCCTTCTTCTTACCGTGACGCATTTCACATTTCGCAACGATGCCGCTTTGGCCTCTCAAGTTCCCTCGGGCCGCACCGATACAGCCCCTGAACAGCAATTCGGCGCACATCACGCCAGTGCTGAGATCCAGGCTCCGGACGGGCGTTCGGGGCAACGGTAATCACCAGGAGTAGTTTCATGGCACTTGTCATCAACACCAACGTGATGTCGCTGAACGCACAACGCAACCTCACGACATCCGGTAATCAGCTTGCTCAGTCTCTGCAGCGCCTGTCTTCAGGCCTGCGCATCAACAGCGCGAAGGACGACGCGGCAGGTCTCGCCATCTCTGAGCGCATGACGACTCAGATCAATGGCCTCAACCAGGCCGCCCGCAACGCGAACGACGGTATTTCGCTCGCGCAGACGACGGAAGGCGCCCTTCAGGAAGTGACCAACAACCTGCAGCGCATTCGTGAACTGTCGGTTCAGGCCGCCAATGCGACGAATTCGTCGTCGGATCTCGCGGCGCTCGACCAGGAAGTGCAGCAGCGCATCGCCGAAATCGACCGTATCGCCAGCCAGACTTCATTCAACGGCCGCAAGGTCCTTGACGGTTCGTTCGGCAGCGCGACCTTCCAGGTCGGCGCGAATGTCGGCGAAACGATCGGCGTCGGCCTCAGCACCAGCGTCAAGACCGATGCGATCGGCGCGGTTGCTTCAGCCGAGGGAACGGTCGACCTGAGCACACTGTTCGTTACGGGTGCGGTCACGGCCGTAGCCAGTGAAACGGGCGCCAGCGGCGCATTCACGACCTCGGTCGCAACTGCCGCCGGCGAGACCTACTCGATCACGGTCGACGGCGAAGAGGCCTTTTCCTTCACTTCAGCTGCTGGCGCAGATGACGTGACGGCGGCCGAAGTCGACGCGGGCATTGCAGCGAATAGCGCAGATCTGACCGCCGCAGGCATCACTGTCACCGGCACTGCCGTTGGCGGCGACCTGGAGTTCTCACGAGCTGACGGCACGGATTTCGACGTTGTGATCGTCAACACCATGGCGACGACGCCTGGTGGTTTTGCGGGCACGGATTTCGACACTGGTACGAGCTCGATCACGAACGGCACTGAAGCCGTCGCCGGAACTCCGGGTGCGTACACAGTCGGCGCCTTCAGCCTGACAGTGGGCGATGGCAGCGCGGTAAGTCTCGCGGGCGCGTACGACACAGCGCAGGATCTTGCTGATGCGATCAACAGCCAGGTCTACGGCGTGTATGCCTCCATCAATGACGATGGCGAATTGGCGCTGTCTTCGAGCGAAGATCTCACGATCGGCGCCGGTGCGGGCACGACAGCCCTCGGCTTGACTGACGGCGCTATCGCCGCGACGGGCGATCTGACTGCGGTCAACGTCCTCACGGTCGCAGGCGCGAACGATACGATTCAGCGTATGGATTCAGCCCTGACCGCGGTCAGCACGCTGCGCAGCACGCTGGGTGCAATCCAGAATCGCTTCCAGTCGACGATCAACAACCTCCAGGCGGTGTCCGAGAATCTGTCTGCTTCACGCAGCCGCATTCAGGACACGGACTTCGCAATGGAAACGGCGGCTCTGACCCGCGCCCAGATCCTGCAGCAGGCAGGTACGGCGATGGTTGCGCAGGCCAACTCGGCTCCGCAGAACGTGCTGAGCTTGTTGCGCGGTTAATCGAGGCAGCATGACCCTACGCCCTGGCAGGGTGACGTTGGAGGAGCCCATGGATGGGCTCGTTCAACCACTTGCCCGGGCGCCAAGGTCCGCGGTGGGCGGTGAGAGTCGCAAGGCTCTCATCGCCCATCGCTTTTGGTTTTTTCGCGGGCGCATTCAGGAACAAGAGGCAGCGATATGGCGACCACAGGCGCAGTAGGCGGCTCACAGATCGACGTCCAGAGTCTCGTGTCGCAGCTCGTCGCGGCCGAACGCGCGCCGCTCGATCGGCAGATCGCGCGCGACACCAGTCGCGTTACGACCCAGATTTCGGCCGTTGGCACGTTGATGGGATCGATGTCCCAGTTCCGCTCCGCCTTGTCATCGCTCAAGACCGAAGACGTGTTCAGTACGCGCCAGGCCGTGAGCGGGGATGCAGAAGTGTTTACCGCCACGGTCAGTGCGAAAGCATCGCCGGGCAGCTACAACGTCGAAGTCGTGCAGCTCGCAAAAGCGCAGCAGCTGTCTTCGGGCCCATTTGCGGGCGGCGCCGATCAGGTCGTCGGCACGGGCACGCTTACGTTGTCGCTGGGCGAGGAAGACTTCTCCATCCCGATCAACGATTCAAACTCCACGCTCGCCGATATCCGCGATGCGATCAACGCGTCGTCCGACAATCCGGGCATCCGCGCCACGCTGATTCATGGCGAGGGCGGCAGCCGCCTGGTGTTGACCTCGGCCGAAATGGGCGCCGAAAACGCCATCACAGTGGCGCAGACGGCCGGCGACGGCGGGCTCGCAGCACTGGCCTACAGCGACGCCAACCCTGCGAACTACACAGAGATTGCGCCCGCGCAGGATGCGATCGTCAAAGTCGCCAATGTGCAGGCGACCAGTGCGACGAACACAGTGGAAGACGTGATCGACGGAGTCACCCTGACGCTCGTCGCTGAGTCCGAGGACGGCCCGACGACGCTCACGGTCAACTACGATCGCGAGAGCGTCACCACGCGCGTCAACAACTTTGTCACGGCGTACAACGCACTCTCGTCACAGATTTCCCGCCTGCGCAGCTACGATGCAGCGACCGGGACGGCCGGCCCGATGCTCGGCGATTCCCTGCTCACCGGCATCGAAAGCCAGATTCGCCGCACGATCAGCGAAACGGTCCCGGGCGCAAGCGACGCATTCAACACGCTTGCGAGCGTCGGCATCACGACACAGGCGGACGGCAAGCTCGCGGTGGACAGCGCGAAGCTGAACAAGGCGCTCAACACCGACTTCGAAGCGGTCGGCAAGCTGTTTGGATCGGAGCAGGGGATCGGCGCGAGGCTCTTCGCGCAGATAGATGATCGGCTCGACACCAATGGCGCGCTCGATACGCGCAGCAAGAATCTGGTCGAGCAGCAGGAGGACATTCAGGACCGGAAGGACAACATCGCAGTCCGCATGGCCTCGCTCCAGGCGGGCTATATGATCCAGTTCACGCGGCTCGACACCTTACTGTCGCAGCTGCAGGTCACCTCGAGCTACCTGTCGCAACAGATCGAGTCGATGGGCAATCTGAACAAGGCGTCATCGAGATAGGAAGCGGTTGGCGGTTAGTCAGAGTGCGCTACGCGCGGCGACCCTCACTCTAACCCTCTCCCTGCAGGGAGGGGGATCTCTTCACCTCTCCCTCCAGGGAGAGGTCGCGCAGAGCGCGGGTGAGGGTTGCGAAGTGCTCCCAGTCTTTCACCTTTGCAGTGGGCAGAGGTCGCGCGGCGCACGGCTGAGGGGTTTTCTTCAAAATCCACATTCCGGAACCCCTCAAGTCCGCACTCCGCCCGCCGTTAAATTCCGTAGAAGGGATCCTGTGGAGCATGAACATGTCCGGTTACGCCAGAGCCTCGAACCTCGCCGCTTACCAGAGCGCTGCTGCGCACGGCGGCGTCGCGGCTTCGGATTCGCACCGGCTGATCGTCATGCTGATGGACGGTGCGCTCGAGCGCATCACCGCCGCACGCGGCTGCATGCAACGCGGCGACACCGTGGAGAAGGCGCGTCTGCTGAACCGCGCCGTCTCGATCATTGGCGAACTGCGCGCCAGCCTGGACATGAAGTCGGGCGGTCAGATTGCTGGAAACCTCGCCGAGCTGTACGACTACATGTGTCGCCGGCTGCTGAAGGCCACGAGCGAAAATCGCGCCGAGATGCTCGATGAAGTCTGCAGTCTGCTGCACGAGATCCGCGGCGCGTGGCTCGCCATTCCGGTCGAGGCGCGCAAGAAATGACTTCACCCACTGCAGACGGCGTGGTGGCCGCTACGCACAAGCTCGTCCACCAGGCGATGACGGGTCAGTGGCAGGACGTGCCAGGGACCATCGAAGAGCGACGCGTGCTGCTCGATCGACTGTCGGCGGGCGCATCGCCGCAGGACCAGCCCTGGTTGAGCGCGCTCAAACAGGCGATGGCGGAGTCGGATGCAGCGGTCGCGACGATGGCGAACGGAGACGGGACTCGGGATTCGGGACTCGGGAATAGCGACCCGTCCAGAATATCCGGCTCGCCGAACGTGGATTACCAGGCTGACGCAGTAGCCAGCACATTAGACATGATCCGCGCGAGCCGCTGACTCTGAAAATCCCGAACCCCGACTCATGACTCACGACTCACACGTGCAACGGACACCCGTCAACCCAGACTTCCCGCCATGTACGAAGGCCTAGACACTGTTGTTCTCTACGAAGAGCTTGCGTACGAAGACGTACTGCCGGTGGCGTGGCGTCCGACGCCCGAGCCATTTGATCCCGCGGTGATCGGCAGCTACGCCGATCGGAATCTGCGCGTGCTGCAGGCGCTGTCTGCGCTGGAGGAGCATGGCCAGATCGAAAAGCCGGACGAGAACGCCCCGCATGCCGCCGACATTTTGCGGCTCGATTTGAAGATGAATCTGTTGCTGGACATGGTTGGGCAGCTCCTGATCGCGAGTCATCCCCGACCGCGTACGGCGCCGATCAGGTTCAATGCGCTCGGCGCAGTGTGGCACGCCGCCTCACCGCACCCGGAGCTCGGCAGCCAGGGCGTACTGGAAATCTACTTACGCGATTGCATCGCCGAGCCGCTGCGGCTCTTCGGACGCATCGCATCCGTCGGTCCTGACGGCCGGGTAAAGGTGCGCGTCGTCGCCCCCGGCGAGCACATCGCAGACCTGCTCGAAAGGCTCGCCTTCCGCAAGCACCGACGTCAGGTCGCCGGCGCGAAGCACCCGAAGAAGTAGAGCCAGGTAGCAAGAAGCGCTCCGGCGCCCGGTTACATCTTCATCCGCCTGGGCGCGAACGGACTGCCGGGCTACAGACGACAGACTACGAGCAAGGGACTGGCGCAAGCCGCCCATCGGCGTCTCGCGCACTCCGCGCACCGTGCGCGCATCACATCGACTTCGCGCACCTCACTTAATCATCGCCCTAGTGCTTTCACCGCGTTCTCGCGAATTCATTCGCGGCTTCGCTTAGCCGCTGCTCAGCACTTCCCTTAGCAACGCGCCAAAATTTTGGCAGCAGTTCACGCACGCACGGCGTTCAGGGACAG
The DNA here is from genome assembly GCA_050738395.1 of Steroidobacter sp. GTDB lineage: Bacteria > Pseudomonadota > Gammaproteobacteria > Steroidobacterales > Steroidobacteraceae > Steroidobacter. The sequence goes on along the minus strand of JBOHZJ010000404.1, from coordinate 3,559 downwards.
CCTCATAGAGCCGCCGTGTCGCAGGCACAGAATGATCGCCAGCAACAAAACGACTGGCGCAGCGTGTCGACCTTCGGTTCGCAAAACGAATCTTCACGCTCACGGCGCTTCAACAAGGGCGACACGAGAATGAATTTGAGCGAAACCGGCAGGATGCGAATTCTCACTGTGCAGCGTGCAGTCGTATACGACTGCGATCCAGACCGCGCGGAGAAAGTCGCTGATGTGTTGCGGATGCTCGAACTGGAACCCCTGCTCATCGATCACGCCGCACTGATGCGCGCCGTCATCCAGGCGCCGAACACGCCGCCGGCGCTCCTGATTGGCGACGTTGGCGATTGTGATTGGGTCGAAATCGGCGCGGCGCTGCGCGAGCAGCTCGGCGACGTGCCTGTGGTCGCGTACGGCTCGGCCGCTTCTGCGGATCAACTGATCGCGGCGATTGGCGCCAATCGCGTGCGTCGAATCGCATTTCCATTCAAACACACAGTACTCGCCGCCGCCTTGCGCGTGCCGGTGCAGGCGACGCGCGAAGCCGTGGGCGAGATCTCGATGCCGACCGGCGCGTCGAGCGCGATCCGCGATGTGATACAGCTGATCCGCCAGGTCGCGGCCCACGATTCAAGCGTGCTGATTCTCGGTGAATCCGGCACGGGCAAGGAGCTCGTCGCACACGCCGTACACGACGCAAGCCCGCGCCGTCAGCGCCCGTTCGTTGCAATCAATTGCGGCGCCATTCCGGCTGAACTGCTGGAAAGCGAGCTCTTCGGCCATGAGAAGGGCGCGTTCACCGGCGCCATCGCCGCACGCAAGGGACGCTTCGAGATTGCCGAGGGCGGGACGCTGTTTCTCGATGAGATCGGCGATATGAGTTTGCCAATGCAGGTGAAGCTGTTGCGCGTCCTGCAGGAGCGGGTGTTCGAACGCGTCGGCGGTCACGCGCCGATCCGCTGCAACGTGCGCATCATCGCGGCGACGCATCGCAATCTGGAGCAGGCGATCGCACGCGGCGGCTTCCGCGAGGATCTGTTCTACCGACTGAACGTATTCCCCATCGAAACGCCGTCGCTGCGCTCGCGGATCGAAGATCTGCCGCTGCTGGTGCGCGACTTCGCCGAGCGCAACGTGTCGGAGGGCCGCAGCCGCGTGGAACTGACGTCCCGCGTCTACAAGGTGCTGAGCCGCTATCCGTGGCCCGGCAACGTGCGCGAACTGGGCAACCTCATCGAGCGCATGTCGATCCTGTGTCCGAATCGCCGCATCGACGTGGCCGATCTGCCGCCGAGGTACCGGCCCGCGGAGCTGCTCGAGGAACTGAACTTCGACGCCGAGGAGCCCGGGGACAATGAGGCGCTTTCTGACGCGTTGGACAGTGAAGCCGACGACCTGTCTGGCCTGGAGGATCGCGACGTAATGTCGCTGCTCGCCCAGAGCGATTCCCCCGAGGCGATTGCTCAGCTTCCGCCTGATGGCCTGGATCTGCGCGACCACCTGTTCACGATCGAACGCAATCTGATCCAGCAGGCGCTGAATCGCGCCGGCGGAACGGTCGCGCACGCCGCACGATTGCTGAAGCTCCGCCGCACCACGCTGGTCGAGAAGCTCCGCAAATTCGAAATGCTCAACGAAAGCGTGGCGACAGAAGTTTGACGGACCACGCCAGGTGAATCGTGAGTCGTGAGTTGTGAGCCGTAGGAACGCGCCTCCGGCGCCTTCGGGATGTGACTCACTCGGCAGGTTTCAGATGCGGCAAGAGTTTGCCGCCTCATTGGAACAGGACTTGCTCTGTTCCGGGGAGTGAAGCCACTAGTGACGAGTGACCGGTCAGAACCGACGCAAGCCATGAGCGCAATCTTGAAGGCAATCGACCGATACGTGATCGACGACGACTCTCCCGCCGGGATGAGCGAGCAATCGCGTGCGGAGCGCGCCTCTGACCGACTCACGACTCACGACTCACCACTCACTTCCCCCGACGACATGCTCGCTTTCGCCGACGCGTCGCGTCTGCTCGCTGATCTTGCGCGTCGCGTCGCGCTGAGCGATTGCACGGTATTGATCGCCGGAGAATCGGGGACGGGTAAGGAAGTACTCGCGCGCTTCATCCATCGCAACTCACCGCGTGCGACGAAAGCCTTTATCGCAGTGAATTGCGCTGCGATTCCCGAGAACATGCTTGAAGCGATTCTGTTCGGCTACGAGCGCGGCGCCTTCACCGGCGCACATGCAAGTCACGCCGGAAAGTTCGAACAGGCGCAGGGCGGCACGTTGCTGCTCGATGAAGTGACCGAGATGCCGCTGGGACTGCAGGCGAAGATCCTGCGAGTACTACAGGAACGCGAGGTCGAGCGACTGGGCGGCCGTCTTCCGATAGCGCTCGATGTGCGCGTTCTGGCGACCACGAACCGCAACCTGCGCGCCGAAGTCGTCGCCGGGCGCTTTCGGGAGGATCTTTACTACCGACTGAATGTATTCCCGCTCGCGACGGCGCCGCTGCGCGACCGCCGTGACGACGTTTTGCCGCTGGCGATGCGTCTGCTCACTTCGCGCTGTCGGGCCGGCGAACGCATTCCCGCGCTGAGCGCCGACGCAGCGCATTTGCTGCTGACCTACACCTGGCCAGGCAATGTGCGCGAACTCGACAATGTGATGCAGCGTGCACTGATCCTGGCGAGCGGTCCGGTGATCGAGAAGGAGCACGTGCAGATGGAAGAGGGCTCCGGGCTCTGGGCTCTGGGCGCCGGCCAGAGGGACGCTGCGGAGTTGTCCGTTGTGCATTCTGCGTTGCCCGCGGAGGCCACGCATTCCGGCGCACAACGCACAACGGATAACACACAACTGTCCAACTCACTGGAGCTGGCCGAGCGCGACCTGATCCTCGACGCACTGCGCACCGACAACGGCAACCGGCAGTCAGTCGCGAAACGCCTGGGAATCAGTCCACGTACGCTGCGCTACAAACTCGCAAAGCTGCGCGAAGCCGGTGTGGTTGTATGAAGAAGCGGTTAGCGGTTAGCGGTTGGGGGTTAGCCGGATGCACGCGTCGCGTGCAGCCCCTCACCGCCGGTGTGGTTGTATGAAGAAGCGGTTAGCGGTTAGCGGTTGGCGGTTAGCGAGAAGCGCGCTCCGCGTGCAGCCCCTCACCCTGGCCCTCTCCCCAAGGGAGAGGGGACTCCTTCCTTCACCTCTCCCTTGGGGAGAGGTCGCGCGCAGCGCGGGTGAGGGGACTCTGACTCTCCGCCAACCGCCAACCGCCAACCGCTTCTAAAGGTATTACAGATGTCTTCAATGCAAATCGATGCAGTGCTCTCGCAGATCCGTTCGATGCAGTCGCAGATTCGCGGCGTCGGCGGACCGCCGAATGAAGTTGCACAGGCGGCGGCCGGATTGAACGGCGCAACGCAGGCGCCCGCCAATTCGTTCTCGAACGTGCTGAAGCAGGGCCTCGATCAGGTGAATCAGACACAGCAGCGCGCCTCCAGTCTCGCGACGCAATTCGAGCGCGGCGTGCCGGGAATCGAGCTGCCGCAGGTGATGCTGGAAATGCAGAAGGCGAGCG
>JBOHZJ010000403.1:0-4276 GCA_050738395.1 Steroidobacter sp. | reverse complement strand
GCGGTGGACTGTTGACGGCCAGAGAAGAAGAACCATCTTCTTGCCGTCAACCGTCAACCGTCAACCGTCAACCGTCAACCGTCAACCGTCACTGTCCGTTTTTGACCGCTCTATGGCGGCGCCTGTCATGGCGGCGGCCATCGTCTTTGACGAACATGAGCTTCCACTCACGGAGGCGTTTTTATGAAATCCGCCCTCATTGTCATCGATGCCCAGAAGTCGTTCACCAAGCGCCCGTACTGGTCCGGGAAGGATGTGCCGCACTTTATCGATCGGCTGCAGACGCTGATCGATCGTTGTCATTCGCAAGGCGTTCCGGTTCTGCAGGTGTTCCATGTCGAGGAGGAGGACGGTCCGGAAAACCCGTTTTCGCGTGCCTCCGGATTGGTCGAGGCCTTGCCGGAGCTGCGCGTAAACCCCACGGCTGTGTTCAGCAAATCCGTTCACTCCGCAATGTTCGCAAGTACGGGCGACGGTCAAAGCCTCGACTACTGGCTGAGAAAGCACGGCGTCGGCCGCGTCATCATTTCCGGCATCCGCACCGAGCAATGCTGTGAGACGACGACGCGACACGCCTCGGACCTCGGCTATGCTGTCAGCTATGCGATGGATGCGACGCTGACCTTTCCGATGGTGTCCGGATCGGGTCGGTCGTATACGCCGGCCGAGATCATGGAGCGAACCGAACTGGTTCTCGCCGGCCGCTTCGCCGAGGTGTTGCGCGTGGAGGCTCTGCAATTTTGAGAACGGTGCTGTTCGCGATCCTGCCTGAGGTCGTGCTGCTGGACGTCGCCGGCGCCGCCGAACCATTTCGCATGGCCAATCAGCAGGCGGCGGGCAGCTATTCGCTGCGCTTCGTGGGCCCGGTGGCCAGTACTCGCGCGGGTGTGGGTCTGCAGCTACATAAGCTGGAGCCCCTGCCCGCGCGCGTGCCGGACCATGCGCTCGTGGTCATCACGGGCGTAACGTCCGAGAGTTTCGACATTGATTCGGCGCCGGTCAGAAAACTCGCGAGGTGGCTGATACAGACGATGCGCAATGAGACCGTCACACTGATGTGCGTGTGCGCGGGTAGTCTGATCGCGGCGCGAGCGGGGCTGCTGGCCGGGCGGGAATGCACCACGCATCACGAGCACCTCGACACGCTATCGCAGCTCGAACCGTCGGCCGTCGTGCATGCGAATCGCATTTTCGTCGAGGACGGCCGGGTGCTCACGAGTGCGGGCGTCACAGCTGGCACGGATCTGACGCTCTACCTGATCGGTCAGCAATTGGGTCATCAGATCGCAGCGGCGGTCGCGCGCGATCTGGTGGTGTACATGCGCCGCTCCGGCGCCGACCCGCAGTTATCCCCATGGGTGATGCACCGTAATCACCTGCATCCCGCCGTACACCGCGTACAGGATGCGATCGTCAGGAACCCGTCGATTGAATGGACTTCAGCGCGGCTCGCGGACGTCGCGTGCATGAGCAGCCGGAATCTCGCGCGATTGTTCGCAGAGCACGCCGGCTGCTCGCCGCTCGACTACGTACAACGCCTGCGGGTGGCGATGGCGCGCGAACTGGTCTCGAACAGCAATCTTGACCTGGAGCGAGTCGCGGAAAAGACCGGCTTCAGCTCCGCGCACCAGATGCGAAGGGTATGGCGCCGTTGGGAAACCGCATCGCCGGCGGCGCATCGTGTGCGAAACCGGATGAGACCCGCCAGCCGGCCTCACTGACCTGTCGATCCGCGCTCAGCGGCCCCGCCTGACGATCGTTTAAGGCAAAAAATCTGCGGCGACCCTGTAACCTTTTGGGCGGGAGGCACGTCGAAGCATGACATTGGCGAAGACGCCGCACCCTCCCGGAGTCAGAATGAAGAACAGCGCACGGCAGCCGGCCGCCCAGTTTGACGAGACGGAGGCTGGGGAATCGACAAAACACGGGCAGATCGCTTCTGAAGAGACCACGGGTGGTACGCCGCCGGTGGCCCGGATCGCAGATTTTCCCACCCGCTCTCCGGACGGACATGTCCCGAGCAAGGATGCGCCCGTGGAAACCGCCCCGGAGGACAGGGAGGCAAAGCCGATGTGGAAGTGGATTGCCGTCGCAGCTTTGATCATCGCAGGCGTCGTGGCCTGGATGGTTCTTCGGGAACCTGCAGCGCCCGCGGCCCTCGCCGATCCGACCGCCGCCCCACTGGAACTGGCCGCGGTGGATCTTGCAACCGTCGAGCCGCGCGTTCTTACACGCTTGCTGCCCCTGTCGGGTTCGATTTCCCCCTTTGTGCAGGCGACGGTGAAGTCCAAGGTCGGTGGTGAAGTCGAGCAGGTCACCGTGCGCGAGGGTCAGGACGTCAAGGCCGGCGAGGTCATCGCCCGCATCGACACCCGCAATCTGCAGGCGCAGTACGATCGCGAGCTGGCGGCAGTCGAAAAGGCGCGCGCGGACCTGGAGCTCGCGAAGCTGAATCGCGACAAGAACCGCACACTGCTCGAGCAGAAATACATCTCGCAGAACACCTACGAATCCACCGAGAGCGCGTTCGCCGCCAGCCTCGCCAGCTTCAAGCTCGCCGAAGCGCAGGCGCGCCTCATGCAGATCAATCTGGAAGACGCCGTGATTCGCGCGCCGTTCGCCGGCACGATCGCCAGACGTCTGGTGCATCCGGGCGAGGTAGTGTCTGCGGACTCATCGATCGTCAGTCTGGTCGATCTGCGTCAGATGGTGCTCGAGGCCGCCGTGCCCGCCGCCGACATTCCTTCCGTGCGCATCGGCCAGACCGCGCAGTTCAAGGTGGGCGGCTTTGGCGCACGCAAGTTCGAAGGCGAAGTGCAGCGGATCAACCCGACTACCGCGGACGGCTCGCGCGCAATCACCATCTATATCGCCGTGGCCAATGCGGACAGCGCGCTCAAGGGCGGCATGTTTGCGCAAGGCGAACTGACCCTCGATGCGACGCAGCCGGTGCTCGCCGTGCCGCAGCGCGCCGTGCGTGATGAAGCAGGCGTGGCTTATGTGTTCACACTGCACGACGGCAAGGTCGTTCGCACACCAGTCACTCTGGGAGCGCCTGTGGAAGGCGCTGCGTTCGTCGAAGTGCGCGAGGGACTGTCGGCTGGCGAGCGTGTGATCGTTGCAGCGATCGATGAGGACAAGGCCGGCGCCAGCGCATTCGTGCGCGGCGAGCCACAGCCTTCGGCCGCGACCCGTAGTGCAGTCAACTGATGCCGCATCAGAGGCGCTCTTTTGTTCCAGTAAGAAAGTTGACGGTTGACAGTTGACAGTTGACGGTCAGAACGAAACCTTTTCACCCCGAGGGAAGAAAGCGCTTTGGCAGTCTCTGAGCATTCACCAGCGCCAAGTCACTTCTTCCTTGCTAGTCGCTAATCGCTAATCGCTCCTATGTGGATCACCCGCACCAGCATCAATCAGCCCGTCTTCGCGACGATGGTCATCCTTGCGCTTGTCGTGCTGGGCGCCTTCTCTTATCGGCTGCTGCCGATCGAGCAGATGCCGGACGTCGCCATTCCGCAGGTGTACGTCACGATCCAGTATCCGGGCGCTTCCCCGGAAGCGCTCGAAAACGACGTCATGAAGCCGATCGAGAACGTCGTCAACACCGTCGACGGCGTGAAGGACATTTACGCAACGGCGCGTGAAGGCTTCGCGTTCTTCCAGATCGACTTCCGTATGGACGTCGACATCGCGACGGCGACGCAGGAAGTACGCGACAAGGTGGCGCAGATCCGCGCGGCCATGCCGCGCGAAGTCAAGGAGCCCACGATCTCGCGCGCCAGCAACGACAGCTCGCAGCAGCCCGTCATGAGCCTGGTCGCGTATTCGACGACGCGCAGCCTCAGGGAAGTATCGACGATCGTGGATCAGCAGATCGTCAAGCGTCTGCAGAACTCGTATGGCGTCGGCAACATCGTCGTGAGCGGCGCGGTCGAGCGGCAGGTGCAGGTGTTCCTGCGCCCGGAACAGCTGCAGAGTTATCGCGTCGGCGTCGATCAGGTGATCAATGCGATTCAGGCAGCCAATCAGGATCTGCCCGCCGGCGCCATTTCGCGCGGCGCACAGGAACAGCTGGTGCGCGTCGAAGGCAAGATCAAGGACCCGCGCGGTTTCGCCAACATCATCGTCGCCAACCAGGCCGGCGCGCCGGTTTACCTGCACCAGGTGGCGGACGTCGTCGACGGGGAGGCGGAGGAGCAGTCGATTTCGCGCGTCAACGGGTTGCGCTCGGTGTCGCTGGACATCTTCAAGGTGCAGCAGTCGAACATCGTCGAAG
>JBOHZJ010000402.1:0-8910 GCA_050738395.1 Steroidobacter sp. | reverse complement strand
AGCATCTCTGGTCGACTCGAACAGCGATGCGTGAGCGCAAGACCTGACCCCACTTCAATGCGCAAGGGTCTGCAGCACGGAAGTATTCGCGTGAACTCGTCGGCTTACTTGCGCGTTGCTTTGCCCTTTTTTTTGGTGAAGCGGGCAGCATCTTCAGAGCCCCGAGTGGCGTCGCCAGCGCTGTAGGAATGTGCTCCCGCTCCAGCGAGTTTCCCGTCGGCCACGATGAGGTATTCGTCGCGGATCGGCCGACCGTCGAACCAGCATTCGAGGATTTCCCGAGTACCTGCGGCATAGCGCGCCTGAGCGGAGAGCGACGAGCCGGAGATATGCGGAGTCATCCCTTCGTGCGGCATGGTCCGCCACGGATGGTCGCGCGGTGCAGGCTGCGGGAACCAGACGTCGCCCGCGTAGCCGGCAAGCTGTCCGCTCTTGAGTGCACGAACGATTGCATCTCGATTGCAGATCTTGCCGCGAGCTGTGTTTACGAGGTAGGCGCCACGCTTCATCGTGGCGATCAATTCGTCATTGAATAGATCTTCGGTTTCCGGATGCAAAGGCATATTGATGGTGACCACATCGCACACTTTGACCAGAGACTCCGCGTTCGGGTGAAACGTCAGGTCCAGCTCCTGCTCTACTGCATTGTCCAGGCGGTAGCGATCCGTATAGTGAAGCCTGACATCGAAAGGCTTGAGCCGTCGAAGGGCGGCTGTGCCGATACGGCCCGCGCCCACGGTGCCGACATTCATGCCCTCGAGGTCATAGGAACGTTCGACGCAATCGGCAATATTCCAGCCGCCGTCGACGACCCATTGGTGTGAGGGTATGTAGTTGCGGACCAGCGCCAGGATCGCCATCACGATGTGTTCGGAGACGCTGATGCTGTTGCTGTAGGTCACTTCGGCGACAGTGACGCCGCGTTCCATCGCCGCCTGCAGGTCGATGTGATCCGAGCCGATTCCGGCAGTAATCGCGAGCTTCAGCCTGGGCGCCTTGGCAAACCGCTCGGCCGTCAGGTAGGCGGGCCAGAATGGTTGCGAAATGACGATATCGGCATCTGCCAGCTCTTTCTCGCATGTGCTGTCTGGACCGTCCTTATCGGCGGTAACGACGAGCGCGTGCCCTTGCGACTCAAGGAACTTGCGCAGCCCAAGTTCACCGGACACGCTCCCGAGCAGCTGGCCAGGCCTGAAGTCGATCGATTTGGATGTTGGCGCCGTCTGCCCGCCCGGATATCGTTCAATCCGTGGAATGTCATCACGGGCATACGCCTTGGGATATCCCGTCACGGGATCGTCGTAGAGCACACAGATAACTTTGGCCATAGGACTTCTCCTACGTGACCGCCCACTCACTCTCATAGCCTTCTAGGCCAATTCGGCGCACGAAGATATTGGAGATATCCACGAACGGTCAAACAAGGACAACTCATCGATTGTGGGCCGATTGCGTTGCGAGCCGGTCTCCGGGACATGCAAACGTCGGTCAGCGAGAAGGGTCCGCCGACGGCTGCCAGAGCGGTCTGCTGAGATTCTCGGTGAACGAAGCAAACATGATGTTGAAGCTGATGCTGATCCGTTCTGCCTTGCTCGTGTTTACGTCGACAGAATGTCGTAGCCACGATGGGAAGATCAGCAGCGTTCCATTCTTGACTCTCACGACCACCTGGTCGGTATTGTCGGCTGTGAGCTCTGTCACCGGCGGCCTGATGATCCCGGTCTGATCGCGCGGGTCGTGGAAGTTGATCGTGTCGGCGCCTGGGTGAGTCCGGACGTAATAGACCCCGCTCAGAAAGTTGTTTGGGTGGCAGTGCACTTTGTGTTCCGCTCCGGCCGCCAGAATCGTCGCCCAGCATCCCGTAATCTCGAACGCGTCGTAGCCGATTCGCCAGAAGCGCAGAATTCCCCTGACGGCGCGGTGCACGCACGAAACCAGATCCTGGAAATCATCAAGCGCGTGGAGCGACTGAGTCGACTGCCAGCCCTGTCCGGGCGCGAGCGGCGGCAGATCCCGTCGCATACGCGACAACGCTTCGATGGCCTTCGCGTCGAGTGCTTCGTGCGTATTGAGGTCGATTCTCCACACGAGCGTGGGGAACATCGGAATGACATCCGATGAGTCGCGCAGGCGACAGCTTTCCTCGCGCATGGGTTTGCCTCAAGCGGATTTCGACAGACGCTGTAACAGGGAGCAGGCGTTCTGCACGTGATCAGGCCTCGGGCCTGCGACGCCCGCAGGCGCACGCGATCAATATCCAATTCCCCGCGTGCGCTGCGGGACTCATGTCGTCGGCAGGTCAGCAGAGTCCGTTTGAAGACGCCCCGCAATTATTGTGCGGTCGCGGGGCGCTGTCTGCGCCGTACTTACACGGCGGAAGTTCGCCGAACGAATCTCGCATCGCAGCGAAGCGCACAACGTAGGTGAACGAACCGAGAAACAACCAGACCTCGTTCGCTCGGGTTCCGGCGAATCAATTCGTGGGTGCATCTCGAGCGCGCCCTCGGCCCTGCAGTCCGGCCGGGACCGGCCACACATACTGTGTCGCCCCTATTGGTCCTGTGCGCGGGAGCTGTATGGGCCACTTGAATCGGTGTGTGTCCTCTATTTCTCACGCATTCCGCGTGAAGCTGCGGAGCGAAATTTTGACTGGTTTCGGTCCTGGTTGCTGGGGGAGAGAAAGTCGTCTCAGCACTGATCGCGGCGGCTAGCATGACGCTCGTGAAAAGGCTCATGGCGGGCGTGGATGGCTGCCGTGACGGGTGGCTTGCGGTTATCCAGGGCGGCCGGGAAGTGGACGCCTTGATTGCGCCCGATCTGAAGGCGCTGCTCGGCGCGATTCCAGGTGCACTGATCGCGATCGACATTCCCATCGGGCTGCCCGATCGCGGTTCGCGCGATTGTGACCTGCAGGCGCCGCAGCGCTTTCATCTCTACGAGGTCGCGCGCAGCGCGATGGAAAACTAGTAAGCAGGGGGCGGGTAGCCAGAGCGCCTAACCAGGACATTCCATCCGTGCTGAGCGAAACAGTCAGTGAATCGACGCCCGCGGCGGATTGTTCTCACATACACGATAATCAAGCTGTGGCGGCGGCGATCATGCGAAGTGAGATGGTGTGCGTCGCCTTGGGAAGCCCTCGCCGCCGGTCGCCGAAACATCTCATGGCAACCCACGCGCACCGTTTGTGATTGCCGTATCCAGGCCGCGCACGCCGCGAAAATTGTCGCACGTCAGATCGGCATCAGATAAATCGGCCTCGCTGAAATCCGTATCGATCAGCGTTGCATCGCGCAGATCCGCTCCGCTCAGGTCGGCGCCGATCAGAATCGCACCACTGAAGTCCGCACGGAAAAGCGTGGTTCCGATCAGTTTGGCTCCGCGGAGATTGGAGAAGCTGAAGTCCGCTCGCGAGAAATCCGAATCCGAGAAATCTGCGCCGGACGCGGTGGCGCTTACGATGCTGGTTCGCATCAAGCCCATGGATTGGTTCCTCATGTCGGCAGCTGCATTCATTCTGGTCAGCCTCGCATTCGACAGATCGGCGTCGCGCAAGTCGCCGATCAGACGAGCGCCGGAAAGATCGGCGTCGCGCAGATTGCCTTTTTGAGCTTGCACCGAGAACAGCACTGCATCCTTCAAGGATGCACCCGACAGATCTGTCCCCTGTAGGAAGCTGACGTTGAGTGCGCATTCGTCCAGGTTGGCTCGCACCAGCTTCGCGCCGTCAAGAACTGCTGCGGAGAGATTGGCGCCGCGAAAATCAATGCCAGACAAATCCAGCTCGGACAGGTTCTTCGCGTAAAGGTCTGGCGGCGCGCCGGCGCTCGCTCGCGCGATGACCTCTAGCACCTGCTCCCGAGTAAGCCGCTCATATCCTTCGAGTTCCGCGCCGACGGCCGACGCCGCAGCGGCAAGCATCAATACGAGAACCAGACCGCCCACCCTATGCACGAGCGGACCAACACACTTCGGTTTTGCAACTCGCGTAACGGGTCGCAAGAGAGTCTCCCACCTGAATGTCGATGCATGCGATGTTACCTCTGAAAACGACTCCTGCGTTTCCGGTGTTCCCGTGCGAGGCCTCCGCAAGGAGCCGACGACACAGTCATCGACGACACAGTGGACAGGCACTCATTTTCTAGCGTCGTGCGTGGCGAAAAGAGTGCGTCCTCGAACGGCTTTCGCTACTTCGTCGAACTTCACGATCGACGGCTCACATGATTTTGGAGATGGCGATGATGCCGATCGATGATCGAGTCATGGCGTTCGCGCCTGCATGACATCAGCTGGTTCATGAAATGTCTGAGCGAGTACCTCGCGCGCAGAGCAAACGCGGAGGATCACTGCACCGGGAATTTCTGGGCCCTCTTTGCTCTATCCAAAACCGGCATTCACTAACCGGTCGCTCGAGTTGAGCCGGGCGTCGTGACGACGCATGACAGGACGGGCAGCAAGCACAGCCAATGCCCTGAGTGGGCGCCGCGCCCGGCGCAGCAATCGCCTTACGCCTGCGTTCGCGTGGAACGTGTTTCATGCGTGCGTTCGTACGATGAACACCGTTGCCTTTGTTTCCGGCAACGCTGCCCGCGGTCGTATCGTCGAGCAGGACAAGCAGGAGCAGGACAAGCAGGAAGCAGGACAAGCAGGACACCCATCGAGCAGGACAAGCAGGACACCCATTGATCCCGACACGCAGGACGCCATCGATACCGAGAACGCGATGACAGTTCCCGTGTGAACTTTTATCGGTGGGTGTCCTCGCGATGCGATGTGTCTGGCCGACGACGGGAGAGGTTGGATCAGCCAATGCCCCCCGGCATCCGAACCTCGTGAGCTTTCATTGGAGTTGTGGGTGAGGCGAACGGCGTTCTCGATCCCGTCTGGTGCGCGCGGTGGGAAGACCAGATCAGGATCGTTCGCCGGCGCCGCACGGATCCACGTTTTGTGCATTCGGTGAATGCCTGCCTCGCTCACGCCGAGCGCGGCAGCCGGATCGTCCCAACGAGCCCAGAGGGGTGTTCGGCTGCCAGGACGAGCGTCCCGCCAAGAACTGAATGCGTATTTCAGAATAGACAGGCTCACAACGAGACGCTCCGTTCCAGCATTCAAGTTCTTTACGTTCGGATTCCAATTCACTCCATTTCTTTTTTGCGATCTTTGTGGCTACTTCCATCTTTCTTCTTGAGCACGGCTCACCCGTGAAACATTTTCAGGATCCAGTCGCGCCGATGAGCTGCGAGCTGCGACATCTACAGACCAGGACCCGTAATTAGCGAGATTCCTGCCCGCGCGCCGTGAGTCTAGAGTCCGGCGCTCTCTAGACACTGTCTAATGCGAGCGGACGACGGCCGCGTCACGCACCGCTGAAGCCTGGACTCGCACGGGAGAACACCAATGGATGCCACTGCTTTGCACATCGCCCGCCGACAACGACCTGTTTTCGTCGCGCTCGCCGCTACGATCGCAATGGTCTTGACACTTCCCGCCTCGAGCCAGGTTGCCGAGGAGGCAAAGCCATCCAGCTACGCTCCGGTGATCGAAGGAGATTTTCAGGCGACGTTGCGCAAGATGAAGGCGGCGAAAGCGGAGGTCATGCAGCGACAGGCGAATCTGCTGAAGGAGCGCTACGACCTGGGCGACCGACCTGCCAAGGGGGTCACGATGTCGCGCGGCAAGCCGATCCAGGAGGGAGTCAGGGTGAGACTGCCTTCCGGCCAGACGTGGGAGAAGCTCGCCGGCATGACGCCGGATCAGATTCGCGAGCGCGATGCTTTCCCGGCCGGCTTTCTGCCGCTGCCGCATCCCAACCACGCTGAAGGCGGCATGGTCTTTCCACAGTTCCATATCGATGAGATCAAGAAACAGGAAGGACGCGATCTGACGCGCTTCGATCTGGACTTCGACCTGCCGGATCATTTCCTGCCGGAATTTCCGGCGCCGATATTCCTGACCACGCGGCCGGACCTCGGCGATGTCTCGCAGGGCAAGCTCGTCACGATCGACAATTTCTACGACCTATTCAACGGCATCCTCAACCCGAAGCAGCTCGAGGGTTTGCGATTGCTGGTCACGCCGTTCGCACAGCAGCAGTTCAATCAGACTGCGGATCGCCGCACGGAGCGACCGAGCCGCGGCGTCACATGCTTCGAGTGTCATGCAAACGGGCACACGAATGCCTCGACGCACCTGGTCGGTGACATTCGGCCGCAGGAGTTTCGACATCGCATCGGCACACCTTCGCTGCGTGGCGTGAATATTCAGCGGGTGTTCGGCTCGCAGCGCGCGCTCAAGAGCGTCGAGGACTTCACCGAGTTCGAGCAGCGCGCCGCCTACTTCGACGGCGATCCCGTGATCGCCACCAAGAAAGGCGTCAACATTCTGGATCGCGGCAGTCAGGTTCATGACATGGCGGAGGTCCAGGAGTTGCTCGACTTCCCACCGGCGCCCAAGCTCGACGTGTTCGGCCGACTCGATCCGCGGAAGGCGACCCAGACGGAACTGCGCGGCCAGGAGATTTTCTTCGGCAAGGGCAGGTGCTCCACGTGCCACGAGCCGCCCTACTACACCGACAACACGCTTCACAACCTGCGCACGGAGCGCTTCTTCAAGCCCAGGATGATCAACGGCCGCATGGCGAGCGCGGACGGACCCATCAAGACGTTCCCATTGCGCGGCATCAAGGATTCGCCGCCGTACATGCATGATGACCGGCTGCTGACCCTGGAAGACACGGTCGAGTTCTTCAACCTGGTGATCGAGACACGGTTGACGTCTCAGGAGAAATCGGCGCTCGTCGCGTTCCTGCGCACGCTCTGAGCGGTTGGCGAACCAAAAGGGGACAGATCTATTTCCGGAGCCATTGCCGGCGTGTTACTAGTCGGAAGTTGGTCTATCACTGAGCGATGCAGGGGCGGTGAGAATAGATCTGCCCCTTTGTGTTGAGAACGCGATGTCAGTTCCCGTGTGGACTCCGATCGGTGGGTGTCCTCGCGATGTGTCCTCTGGCCTGCGGCGGCCCCTCCTGTGCATGCTTTCCTGCGAACGCTTTTTTGCGAATGCCGTCCTGTGAGACCGTCCGCAGCTTCGAGTGCTCACCAGTTCACGGCGAGACTCAGGCCCGCGAAAGCTGCGCGTCCCAGGCTTCCGCCGGACGAGTAGCCGAGGGCTGGAGTGACGAGCCAGTGCTCGGCGATGGGGAACTCCGCCTGCAGTTGCACTGTGTTGAGAATTTCGGCGGTTCGGGTGGTGCGATCGCGGAGATACTGAGCACTGACCGCGGCGTGTTGAAGACGGTAGCTGCCTCCGACGCGGTATGAGCGATCGATGAACGCCTGGTCGCGCCACACGCCGGAAAGCGCGGCGTTGGAGCCCAGCAGGAATGACAGCGGCGTGTTGCCTGCAGCAGCGGAGTTGGCGCTGAATTCATATCGATAGCGCATCGCTCCCGCGAACACCGTCGCCTGCGGCGTCAGGCTGAAATCGCCGTGCAAGCCGAATCCCTTCGCGTCCACCGATTCTCTGACCGTCGTAGTCACGGGCGGCTGAAATACGCCGCCCGGCTGCGTCACCCGCGATTCGCCGCGTGTAGAGCGCACAAATGCATCTGCGCCCAAGCCGCCGCGCGCACCGCGCCAGTTCAGCGCCGCAGCCCAGTCCTGCTGTTCGAACCCTCCATCGCTCTCACGCTGCACGAACTCAACGCCGACGTTGACCGTCGGACCGCCGAAGCCTAGCGCGGCGCCGAGCGCTCTCACGTCATTCGGGCCTGCTGTCGCAAGCTCGGTTCTGCCGACACTCCCTTGCGCCCACGCGTGATCGCCGAGCTGTAGCGCTAGCTTGCCGAGCCATTGACGGTTGTCGTTCTCATCGCCGTGCACGCTCACCGTGGCGGAGTGTCTGTTCGCGTCGTCGGCATGGACGGTCGAGCACATCAGACAAAGAAGAGCGGGCCAGCTGCAGCGTTCAAGATGCATGTTCGTCTCCGAGTGAATGGGTCTTCGGAGGGGAATACGTCGTAGGCGCCGCGTTTCTTCCACTGCGCAATCGAAAGCCGCCAACGCGGATGGCCGCTGCGTGCGGAGGAACGCCGGCCGCGGGCAAATCCCCTCAAAAGTGTGACCGCCGTCGCACCGCCGAGACATGGCGCGGAACCTGGCCCCCGCCTTTAGCCTTGTGCGGGGTCGGACGGATGAATCGACCGTGGCCATTCGTATTGCTTGTAGGAAGCACGGCGCTGACGCCTGCAACTGACCTTTAGGTTCACTCGGAGATCGAAACATGAAATCGACATCGTTGATCGTCTGCATCTCGCTTGCGTTGAGCAGCGCCGCTTGGGCGCAGCAATCGAACGGCGCGCAGGGCAGCGTCTCGGGCGCCGCCAACGCCTCCGCGAGCGCAGATCGAAACCAGGCGAATGCGAGCGGCAGCGCCGAAGGTTCGGCGGCGGCCGCGACCAACGCGACTTCGGCGGATCTCGCGCAAGGCGCCGAGCTCCACACCACGCTCAACAAACCGATCGATGCGCGCAAGGCAAAGGTCGGCGACGAAGTCACGGCGACGGTGAGCAAGAACATCGAGTCCGATGGCCGAGTCGTCGTCAATAAGGGCGCGAAGCTCGTCGGTCATGTCGCCGCCGCCCGGCCGCTGAGCCGCGCGAAGGGCTCGGCAGATGCGAAGGGCCAGTCCGAGCTCGCGATCGTCTTCGATCGAGCCGTGCTGAAGAACGGACGCGAAGTGCCGCTCGACGCGACGGTTCAGGCGCTGGCGGCTGCTGAGCCGCGCGCGTCCGCGGGAATGAGCGATGCGCACGCGGGCTTGGGCGCCGCGGGCAGCGCTGCAGGATCCGCCCGTTCGAGCGGCGGCGGGTTGGTCGGCGGCGTCGCTGGCGGCGCTACGGGCGCCGTCGGAGGC
>JBOHZJ010000401.1:0-17700 GCA_050738395.1 Steroidobacter sp. | reverse complement strand
GCCTTACCTGAACCGGCTATTGCACTCGTTGCTGGATGAGCGCAATTCCGAGACCAGAAGCGCAAAGCAGGTGAATCGCTTCTTCGTGAAGCCGCTGCTCGAACTGCAGAAGGAACTGCTCGCCCAGGGCGTGAAGGCCGGCGAATTCAGGCCGATCGATCCGGTGCTGTTCTACGTCAGCGTGCTCGGCGCATGCGATCACCTGTTCAACGCCCGCTACGCATTGCGGTCGACGGCGGGCGCGGGCGGCCTGACCGAGGAGATTCGTGAACGCTATATCGAACACGTCTGCGACATCTTCATCCATGGATTGGCGAAACCCGCGACAGCACGCGTAGCGAGGCGACCGACGCAGGCAGTGCGCCGCGCGCCGCGCGCATTCATGTGAATCAGCACAAACTCCCTTCTTGCTAGTCGCTAGTCGCTTCCCATATGCATCCCTACCTCCACGCGCAATCAACACCCGACAAACCCGCCTGCATCTTTCCGTCCACCGGAGAAGCAGTCAGTTATCGGCAGCTCGATGAGCGATCCAACCAGGGTGCGCATCTGTTTCGCTCGCTGGGGCTGGTGCGCGGCGATGTGATCGCGGTGTGCATGGAGAACAATCCGCGCTACCTCGAGATCGCCTGGGCGAATCAGCGCTCGGGTCTGTACATGGTTTGCGTTTCATCGAAGCTGACCGCATCCGAAGTCGAGTACATCGTGAACGACTGCGGCGCGAAGCTGTTCATCACGTCCGGCGGCATGGGCGAGCTGGCGCAGCGCGCGGCGCCGCTGCTGCGGCACACCTCGTTGTACATGGTGGGCGACATCAGCGAGCGCTATCGGTCGTGGGAACAGGCGCGCGATGCAATGCCGATGACGCCCATCGCCGATCAGAGTACGGGCGCCGATATGCTGTATTCGTCGGGAACGACCGGCCGGCCGAAGGGCGTCAAGTTCGCCTTGAGTGCAGACCCGATCGACGCGCCGACAACGCTCGCAAATCTCGCGAGCACTCTCTATGGCATGAACGCTGACACGAGATACCTGTCGCCCGCACCTCTGTATCACGCGGCGCCGCTGCGTTGGTGCCTGACCGTTCAGCACCTGGGCGGCACAGTCGTCCTGATGGACCATTTCGACGCGGAGGGCGCGCTCGAACTCATTCAGAGATATGGAGTCACGCACGCGCAATGGGTGCCGACGCATTTCGTCCGGTTCCTGCGGCTGCCGGCGGCAACGCGTGCGCGCTACGACATGTCTTCCCTCAAGAGTGCGATTCACGCCGCTGCGCCATGCCCCGTGCCGGTGAAGGAACAGATGATCGAATGGTGGGGTCCGGTGCTGCACGAGTATTACGCCGGCACCGAAGGCAACGGGATGACCGCAATCACTGCTCGCGAGTGGCTGACGAAGAAAGGCTCGGTAGGTCGCGCCGTGTTCGGCGAGATCAAGGTGTGCGATGACGGCGGCGAGCAGGTCGCCGCGATGACCGAAGGCGTGATCTACTTCGCGGGCGGCAAGGAGTTCGAATATCACAACGCACCGGAGAAAACGGCCGAAGCGCGCAACGCGAAAGGCTGGACCACGCTCGGCGACGTCGGCTACGTCGATCAGGACGGCTATCTGTTCCTGACGGATCGCAAGGCCTTCATGATCATTTCAGGCGGCGTGAACATCTATCCGCAGGAGATCGAGAACCTGCTTGTCACGCATCCCGCTGTGATGGACGCGGCGGTCGTCGGTGCGCCCGACGATGAGATGGGTGAAAAGGTCGTCGCAGTCGTTCAGCTCGTCAATCCCGCTGCGGCCAGCGCCCAACTCACCAATGAGCTGCTCGAGTTCGCTCGCGACCACCTCAGTCACGTGAAAGTCCCACGCCTGATCGAATTCACTCGCGAACTGCCGCGCCATCCGAACGGGAAGCTTTATAAGAGACTGCTGCGCGATGCGTACTGGGGCAAGGCGTCGAAGATCGTTTGAGACGTCACTCCACCACTTTCGCGCCATCCACGCGGAAGCGCAGATTCGAAAGTTGCGCCTGGGCGATGCCGCCGATCCCGGACTGCGCGGCGGTTTGCTCGCCGGATTGCAGAACCGCGTTGAATCGCACCGGTGCGCCCTGTTGTGCTACGCGCCCTGCGCCGTCGACGAGCACCGGCGTGACTTGAATGCCCGTGAGCGGCACCGGTGAGCGATTCTGCACGACGACGACGAGGCGACCCTGCGCGTCGAACTGTCCTTGCGCCGCGACGTAGGCGCCGGGATTCTGAGGCAGATCCATGCGAATGAATTCAGCTGCGGCGCGCTGGCCCATCGCACTCTCCGAAGTCGCGGCCGCGCGGAAGTATTCCATCGCTTTGGCGCGATCGCCGCGATCACGTGCGATTGCGCCGAGATAGTAGGCGGCGGGAGCCGTAGGCAACAGTTCCGCGCTTTTCATGAGCCATTCCTCGGCCTTCGCCTTGTTGCCGGTCTGGAACTGCGCGACGCCGGCGCCGAGAAACGAGCCGAAATAATCCGGGTTCAGTTCGATCGCTTTCTGATAGTGCGGGATCGCTTGTTCAGGCTGCTTCTGCGCGAGCGCCAGTTCGCCCAGAAACTCATGGAAGCGGCCCTCGCGCGGAACCATTTTCGCCGCCTCGCTGGTGAGCGTCTGCGCGGTCGAGAAGTCCTTCTCGCGAGCGGCCGCGATCGCCTGCTCCAGTTTCTCGTACGCGGGCTCGATCGCCTGCAATGGTTTCAATTTTGCCTGGTATGTTTCCTTGCCGACTTCGCCGCCGCCCCCGAGTTGTCCAGCTGTGATCCGGTTCTTGTCGACGCGCTCCTGCGAGGGTGGGTGTGAGGCGAACAAGCCTTCAAGCCAGCCTCTGGCCTGCTTGCCTTCCTGCTGCGACAGCCGCACGAAGGTCTCCTGCAGCGTGACTGCGCCGGTCGGGTCATAGCCGGCGAGCTTCATGTACTTCATTCCATACTCATCGCTCTCCAGCTCCTGCTCGCGGCCATACTTTTGCTGAATCAGCTGCGCGCCGACGCCGGCGCCCTGCAACGCAAGGTTCGCCACATTCGCATCCACGTCGCCGATGGCCGCGCCGATCTGCGCCGCGGCGAGACCCGCTTGCAGCAGGGCGCCGCGTTCCTGCGCCTTGGCGCCATGACGCGCGGCTGCGTGCACGATTTCGTGCGCGAGCACGGCGGCCAGCTCCGATTCATTCTTGAGTTCGGTCAGCAGTCCGTGATTCAGCGCGATCTTGCCGCCGGGCAACGCCCAGGCGTTCGGCACGGAATTGTTGAGCACGACAAATTCATACGGCAGCTTGCGATCCGCGACCGCCGCGAGCTTCTGACCGACCTGGTTCACATACGCCGTCAGTTCCGGAAGGATATCCATATCGCCGCCCTGACTCTGCTGGGTCGGTGCGTAGTACTGTTCGCCCAGCTTGATCTCCTGCGTTTCGGAGACGAACTGAATTTCCTTCTTGCCGGTGACCGGATTAACGCCGCAGCCGGTAAGGCTCGCAACCAGCAGCAAGCAGCTCAATGTTCCAGCGATACGCATAAGCCCGCCCGTAATGTTGCAACGCCGTGCAGTGTGCTCGATTTCAGCACCCGCACGTGCATCACGATTGGCGCTGGCTATTGGTTCCATCTACAGGTGCGATTGCCGCTGGCGTGCTGGTGCGTAAGCTCCGGTCATGGCCAAGACCGCGACATTCACACTGATGCACATCACGGTTGCATTCACGATCGTCTACCTGATGACCGGCGACTTGATGGTCGGCGGCGCCGTTGCGCTGGTCGAACCGCTGATCAACTCGGTCGCCTATTTCTTTCATGAACGCGTCTGGGAGCGACGCAGAAACAGCGTCCGGGCGAAGCTGCCGGTCGTTCCTGCCTGAACATCGCGGCACTTGAGCCCGGCTGCGACCTTCTCCACACTCGCTGCACCGAGGCAGCTTGAGGAAAGGTCATGGTCGAGGACGGCAAACGGGGAAGTCGCGCAGGGAGAGTGCTGCTGATCGTCGTTGCGATCATGGTTTTCGCGGCGATTGGCTGGAGCTGGTTCACGCTGTCATGGGCGTATTCCGAAGGCGAGCGCGCGGGGGTTCTGCAGAAGTTTTCAAAAAAGGGCTGGCTGTGCAAGACCTATGAGGGCGAACTCGCTCAATACGTGGTCGGCGGCGTAGCGCCGCAAATCTGGCACTTCAGTACGCGCGACGCGCAACTCGCCGAGAAACTCTCCGCGAGCGTCGGCGAGCAGATCCGACTGCACTACACCGAGCATCGCGGCGTGCCGACCAATTGTTTCGCCGAAACGCCGTACTTCGCAGAGAGCTTCCAGATCGTCAAAGCAAGATGAGGAACGCTTATGAGCACCGCGCACGAGTTCGAAGCCCGCTCACTCGACGGCAAGCCGGTCCCGTTGCGCAACTACGCCGGCAAGGTAATGCTGGTCGTGAACACCGCCAGCAAATGCGGCTTCACACCGCAATACGAGGGTCTGGAAGCGCTGTATCAGAAGTATCGCGACAGGGGTCTGGTGGTGCTCGGCTTCCCGTGCAATCAGTTCGGCGAACAGGAGCCGGGATCGGCGGATGAGATCGGCGCTTTCTGCCAGAAGAACTACGGCGTGAGCTTTCCGATGTTCGAGAAGATCGATGTGAACGGCGACGCTGCGCATCCGCTGTATCGGTGGCTGAAGAAAGATGCACCGGGCCTGCTGGGGAGCGAACGCATCAAGTGGAATTTCACCAAGTTCCTCCTGAACCAGGACGGAAAAGTCGTCGAACGCTATGCGCCCGTCACCAAACCCGAAGACCTGGCGAGGGATATCGAGGCCTTGCTCTAGGTCATGCACCTCGCGACCCGAAAGCGTGCGCTGCTTGCGGCAGTCCTCGCCACGGGCTGCTCGTCCGCCGTCGTAGCCGATGAAAAGCCGTTGTGGGAGGCGGGCCTCGGTATCGGCGTCTTGAGCTTCCCGGATTATCGTGGTTCGGATGAAACCCAGGTCTATCCGGTTCCGGTGCCTTACTTCGTCTACCGCGGCGAATTTCTGAAAGCAGATCGCGACGGCGTTCGAGGTGAACTGTTCAATCGCGAATTCGTGGAGCTCAGCATCAGCGTGAGCGCCACGATTCCGGTGCAGAGCGAAGACAACGCGGCGCGGCGCGGGATGCTGGATCTCGAGCCGACGATTGAACTCGGCCCGTCGCTGGATCTGCATCTTTGGAAATCGACAGATGGCGATATGAAGATCGACGTCATCCTGCCGCTGCGCGCGCCGGTGACGGTGGAAGCATCGCCGCAGTCGATCGGCTGGGTGTTTTCGCCGCGAGTGAATCTCGACATCGAAAATGTCGGCGGACAGGACGGCTGGAGCTTTGGCGTCGGAGTCGGCCCGGTGTTCGCCGACCGGCGCTATCACGCATATTTCTACGATGTTGCCCCCCGGTTCGCGACGGCTGACCGCCGCGAGTACGAAGCCGGAGGCGGCTATTCAGGCGCTCACATGCTTACGGCCATTTCGAAGCGCTTCCCGAAGTACTGGATCGGCGCCTATCTGCGCTACGACGTGCTCAGCGGCGCCGCATTCGATGACAGCCCGCTGGTCACGCGCAACAGCTACATCGCCGGAGGCGTCGGCGTGGCCTGGATGATCGGCCAGTCGAAGCGGCTCGTCGAAACCGACGAATAGAAGTTGGAGACGGCCTGCGGCAAGGGGCGTTCGCAAGAAGGCTGCGGACGTCCCGCAAGATTTCCGTTGGGAGCTGGCAAAGTCTTCGGCAGGTCAAATCTGACCTGCTGACGCAGTCAGCCTTCCTGCCGAGTCTTCGAGGTCTGCTCGCGAAGCCCGCGTGCCGCAGGCCCGCCATCTTCCTGGCGCCCGCGGTTTCGACGCCGAGCTAGTGCCGCTCACCCGACTGCGAATGCTGGCCGCCCGGTCGTGAGATCCCGCCAAGCGCTTCGCCGGCCTCATCCTGCGCCGTTGCGTCAATCGCAAGATCGCCGAGCGAAAGGATGCCGACCAGTCGTTTGTCGCGACTCAGGACTGGCAGCCGGCGCACGCGGATATTCGCCATATTCTGCGTAACCTCATCGATCGACTGATCGTCGTAGCAGTACTTCACGTCGCGGCTCATGACATCGCGCACCTGCGTTTCGGGACCTTTGCCTTCGGCGATTGCGCGCACCGCGATGTCGCGATCCGTGATCATGCCGACCAGCCGATCACCGTCTTCCACCGGAAGGGCGCCGATGTCCAGATCGGCCATCAGATGCGCGGCGTCGCGAATGCTCTGATCGGGCCGGACGAGGCGGACATCGCGGGTCATCGCTTCTCTGACTTTCATGGCTGTCTCCGTAACAATTGGGGCGTGCGCGTCGAAGTACCCCGGTGAACTCATCAGCGCCGGCCCGGTTCCGCGACGCACGCAGGTGGTGGTGATGAGTTTACTCGCGTGACTCGAGCGCGTGACTCTCGGGAACTACGGGGATCTTGCGAAATGCGCCGATCCCGGCGGTGACGAGAAAGACGACCCAGCTCGCGCCGACGCCTGCACTCAACCATGGGCCAAATTGCGCCGGCGACGCCATCGCCAGGATTGTGGCGACCAGAGTCCCGACGCAGACTGCAGCGGCTACATAGTTGCGCGGCGATCCTTTCATGAAGATGAGCGCTGCGGTTGCCGCGGCCGCGCCGAGTGCGAGCCATTTCACGCCGGTGGCCCACGGCAGTAGCGCGAACCACACCGAACTGGCGTCGAGCGCCGGCGTTAGCAGCATGAGGCAGACGTTCTCAAAATAGTCCGCGCCGAGTGCGAGCACGGTGATCTGGATGCCGCGCGTCGCAAGCTTCTCACGCCGTGCGCGCATTGCCGCGAAGAACGCCGCCATGAATACGCCGTATAGCGGAATGAACACGAGCACGTCGATCCAGTTGACCGCGTCCATGCGGGAGATCATGTCGCTGCGACAGGCATCGCGCGTCGCGCCAAAGATCGCCCGCAAATCGGCGTCGCTCCGGGCCAGTTCAAACGCAATGATCGGAGCGTAGTTCGCCGGCAGCGCGCCGCACGGCCGTGCGGGCTCCTGCGTCATCGACATCCCGGTCAGGGCGAGAATCACCAGGCCGGCGATGAGGCTGATGCGAAACGCCGGTTGAACGAATGTTGCGTGGGTCGTCATGATGCGCCCCCATTTTCCGTTTATTGATTAGTCTGTGAAAGAAGTCGGCTGAGAATCCGGTCAGAAACTGACAGCGTGCCCATGAATACACAAGACCAATCGGCGCCCGCAGTGCTCGAGCGTATCGCCTTGCGATGCTGCGCCTGGTCGGAACGCTGGATTCCGGACGCGTATGTGTTCGCCGCGCTGGCCGTCGTCATCGTTGCCGGAATTGCAATCGCGCTCGGCGCCGCGCCCACCGAAACCGCACAGGCGTTCGGCGATGGCTTCTGGAGCCTCATCCCATTCACGATGCAGATGAGCTTCATCATCATCGGCGGCTACGTCGTGGCGAGTTCGCCGCCCGCGGCGCGACTGATCGGGCGCCTCGCATCATTCCCGAAGACTGGCCGAGGCGCGGTGTGCTGGGTTGCGGCGATCAGTCTCTCGGTTTCACTGATCCACTGGGGCCTGAGCTCGATTCTTGGCAGTCTGCTGGTGCGTGCGCTCGCACGCCGCAACGACCTGACGATGGACTATCGCGCCGCCGGCGCCGCCGCATATCTCGGAATGGGATCGGTGTGGGCGATGGGTTTGTCGTCATCCGCCGCGCAACTGCAGGCGAACCCGGCCAGCATGCCGCCGGCGCTGCTCGCGATCACTGGCGTGATTCCTTTCAGCGAGACCATCTTCCTGTGGCAGTCGATTGCGCTTACGGCCGTGCTGATCCTGATCACTCTCTGGATCGCATGGCTTACGACGCCGCGTACGGCGCAAGCGCGCACCGCGCAACAACTCGGTGTAGCGGATGAGACTCCATTGACGAGTGCATGTGCGCAGACGCGTCCCGGCGAATGGCTCGAATACAACCCGCTCCTCAATGTGCTGATCGCGGCGCTCGGCGCCGCCTGGCTGGTGCGCGAGTTCGCGACCAGGGGCGCCATGGCCGCGATCTCGAATCTCAACACGTACAACTTTCTATTCCTGATGCTGGGATTGCTCTTGTGTTGGCGGCCGCGCGTGTTTCTGGACGCGGTCGCGCGCGGCGTGCCGAGCATCACGGGTGTGCTGATTCAGTTTCCCTTCTACGGCGGCATCGCCGCGATCATCACGGCGGCGGCCGGCGCCGATGGGTTCAGCATCGCCCACCACCTGTCCAATTTCTTCGCTCAGGCGGCGACGCGCGAAAGCTTTCCGGTCGTGATGGGCGTGTATTCAGCGGTGCTTGGATTCTTTGTGCCGTCCGGGGGCGGCAAGTGGATAATCGAGGCGCCGTATGTAATGCAGGCGGCCAACGATCTGCAGGTGCATCTTGGCTGGGCCGTGCAGGTCTACAACGCGGCTGAGGCGTTGCCGAATCTCATCAATCCGTTCTGGATGCTGCCGCTGCTCGGCATTCTCGGATTGAGAGCGCGCGACGTCGTCGGCTTCACGATCGTGCAATTCGTAGTGCACGTTCCGGTTGTTCTCTTCCTGCTGTGGATCTTCGGGCTGACGCTGCAGTATCGACCGCCCGTCATGCCCTGACAGGTCGCCTCGCGACGGTCATTCCAGCAGTGCGTCACGCACCCGTGCAAGCCTCGCCGCGGTCACGCCCGCAGTGTGTTCCAGATACGCGTCCAGACCCCCGTGAGCTGTGTCGATCTCTTCGAACGCTGTTTCCAGGAACGCTGCATCGGCGCTGAACAGCACACGCCTTACATCCTCCGGCATGGCGAGCAGCGGGTGCTGCGCGTCTGCGAGACCGAGCTGCGCCGCATGCCTTGCCCGGATGAACTGTTCGAAATCCCCGACGTCATTCGTCAGCAAGTAGTCGTGGATCACGGTCTCGCGCGGCACGCCGAGCGCTCGCAACAACACTGCGACGGCGAGGCCGGTGCGATCCTTGCCCGCGGCGCAGTGCACGACCAGCGGCGTTCTGCCTGCTGCAAGACACTCGAACATTCCGCTGATGCGCTCGCCCATCCAGGCGGGCAATGCACGGTAGAGTTCGACCATCGCGTCGAACATGCCGGCGGCCGTATTCGGGCGATTCGCTGCGAACGCGTGGAGCGTCGGAGGTATCGAGCCATCATTCCAGTGCAGCGCCTCCGCGGCGGCGTCAGGCCAGCGCGTCGGTTCACGATCGCGCTCGTCTGCGCGACGCAGATCGCAGATGGCGCGCACGCCAAGTTCCACCAGCCCCCGATGATCATTGGCAGTGAAGTAGCTGAGTACGCCGGTGCGATACACGCGACCCCAGCGCACACAGCGATCTTCCTGCGTGCGGTACCCGCCGATGTCGCGAAAATTACAGCCGCCTTCGAAGGAAAGAACGCGCGCACGCTGCTCGCGCAGGGTAGATATCGATGCATTCATCTATTGACTCCGATCGGGCGCGCGATTTTCGCACACTCGCCGGGAAGTTAGTCTCCCGCCATCGGCGGAATACCTGTCGCAGGTTCGCGTTGTGTCGAGGTTGCGTCCGGTGGTTCGGCTCCGATAGCGCGCGCCCGATCGGGTGGAATCGGCGCGAGAATCCGCCATGCCTGCGTCGGATGCAGTAGCGCCCAGAACGGCGCAGCGATGGCGCCCCAGACCTCGGGCGTCGATGGCGGCGGCGGCCCGCGCACGCCTTCCACCTCAACCTCTTCGATGTTCCGATCGCGCGTGCTGGCGAGCACGGCGGCGATCTGTTGGGGTGTGAACAGGTCGCGTATGTCCGGCGCGCGCAGGTCGAGAAGTTTGCGTTCGGGAGCCGCCGCAGGATCGGATGGCTTCGCCTCCGGTTCTTCAGCAGCAGCAACCATGCAATACGCAATCACCAGCGCGCCGGCGAAACCATGCATTGACGGCAAGCGACTGTTCATCGATGCGGCTCCTGGAGCTCGTAGTCCATAGCCCGAAGTCCGTATTCAGAAAGTAGACTATGCCGACCCGTATCCTGCTACAGACTACAGACTACAAACTACGGACCAAGTTCTTCATGACTGACCAGCCCTCATCCATGCGCGCACCTGGTGCGCTCTCCCACATTCGCGTCCTGGACATGAGTCGGGTGCTGGCCGGCCCGTGGTGCGGTCAGGTGCTCGCCGATCTCGGCGCTGAAGTGATAAAGATCGAGCGTCCGGGCGTCGGCGACGATACACGCAGTTGGGGACCGCCCTATCTCAAGACCGCCAATGGCGAGGATACGCACGAATCCGCTTATTTCCTCGGAGCAAATCGCGGCAAGAAATCAGTCACGCTGGACATCGCGAAAGCCGAAGGCCAGGCGCTCGCGCGCAGACTGGCTGCAGGTTGCGACGTACTGATCGAAAACTACAAAGCCGGCGATCTCACACGCTATGGATTGGGCTACGAACAACTGCGAGCTGAGAATCCGGGACTGATCTATTGCTCGATCACCGGCTTTGGTCAGACCGGTCCGATGCGCAGCGTGGCAGGTTACGACTTCATCATTCAGGCGATCGGCGGCCTGATGAGCGTAACCGGCGAACGCGATGATTTGCCGGGCGGCGGGCCGCAGAAGGTCGGCGTTGCGGTCGCGGACATTACGACGGGAATGTACGCGACGGTGGCGATTCTCGCGGCGCTCGCGCATCGCGCGCACAGCGGACTGGGACAATACATCGATCTCGCGCTGCTCGACGTGCAGGTCGCGATGATCGCGAACATGAACATGAACTATCTCGTGTCGGGTCGCGCGCCTAAGCGCTTCGGCAATGCGCACGCGAACATCGTGCCGTACCAGGTGTTCGACGCCGCCGATGGACAGTTCGTCCTCGCCGTCGGCAATGACGCCCAATTCGCGAAATTCTGCGAAGCGGCTGGTTGTGCATTTCACCGCGACTCCCGTTTTGCGAAGAACGCCGATCGTGTGCGCAATCGCGATGTGCTCGTGCCCCTGCTCGCGGACGTGCTGCGTAAGCGCAGCGTGATTGCGTGGGTCGAAACGCTCGAACCACTGGGCGTGCCCGTCGGTCCGATCAACAATCTCGCGCAGGTGTTCGACCATCCTCAGGTTAAAAGCCGCGGCTTGCAGATCGAACTTCCGCACCCGCTGTCCGGCTCAGTACCGATGGTGGCGAATCCGATCAGAATGTCTGCAACGCCGGTGCATCACCGGTCGGCGCCGCCCACATTGGGCCAGCACACGCGGGAGGTGTTGAGGGAGTGGGGAGTGGAGGAGGCCGAGCTGGAGCGGCTCGCGACCGACGGGGTGATCTGAAGGGCGGGCCGGGTCTTCGCGTCGAAGATCCCCTCGATAAACTCAGGGCGAACCGGAAGAGACAAAATCGAAAAGTCTCTGTTCCGTTCGCCCTGAGCCTCGTCGAAAAGCCGTGCGCGTCGCCTCAGATCCCCAGAATCGTCTTCGCCTTGGCGAGTTCTGCGACTGACCCCTGATGATCGCCGGCCTTGTGTAGCGCTTCGCCTTCGGCGCGATGCTTCTTCACTTCCGCGAGCTGCTCGACGCTCAGCTTTGGACTTGCTGCGAGGGCGGCATCGATCTGCTTCATGTCCATCGGACAATGTGCTCCTAACGCGACGGCGCTCGTCAGGGCAAGGATGGTCGCAAGCAACAGCTTTTTCGCGTTCATGCTCAGGTTCCCCTTATCTGGTAATGACGTTGAATGTCGCAGGATCGCTGACCTGCGCCGTTGAAAGGGCGCTTGAGTAATCGATCGCAGCGTGAAATCCGGACGGAAGCGATCTGCGCTTCCATCCCGGTGCGAGCCTATGGTACTCAGGACCAGCCCAGATATGCGTGCTTTCACGAGCGGTAGCCGAGGTGCACAGTGACGTCCTCACTCGATCATTTGTCGCGACGGCAGATCCTGAAACTCGGCGCACTGGCGAGCGTTGGTTCGATGCTCGGCCGCCCCGCCGTGGGCGCCGAATCAAATGCGGACCTGTCGCCCGTGATCACGAGACCTGTTCCTTCCAGCGGCGAACAGTTGCCGGTCATCGGCCTGGGCACGAACAATTACAGTGTGACCTCGCCTGAAGATCTCGCGATGCGCCGGGAGGTGCTGCGGCGTATGCCAGAGCTGGGAGGGACAGTCGTCGACACTGCGCCGGCGTATGGCAAATCCGAAGAAGTAATCGGCCAACTCGTTTCCGAGCTCGGAAATCGCAGCAAGTTGTTCCTCGCAACGAAAGTCACGGCTGCGAACAACGATGCGGCGGCGGGCAGGGCGATGCTCGAAGCATCGTTTCGCCGGCTGCGCACTGATCGTATCGAGCTGATCGAGGTGCACAATTTGACGGGAACCGAAGTGCTGCTCCCCATCCTCGAGGAGTTCAAGGCGGGGAAGCGCATCAGGTATCTGGGCGTGACGACTTCAAACGATGCACAACATCCGGCCACCGCCGGGGTCCTGCGCAAACACCGCCTCGATTTCGTTCAGGTCAATTATTCGATCGACGATCGGGAGTCCGCCCAGACTTTGCTACCCGTCGCGCAAGAGCGCGGCGTCGCAGTGCTGTTGAACATGCCCTTCGGCGGTCGGCGCGGCAGCAATTTGTTTACGCGCGTCGCCGGCCGGCCGCTGCCGTCCTGGGCTGCGGATTTGGATGTCGCGAGTTGGGCGCAGTTCTTCCTGAAGTACGCCGTATCGCACCCAGCCGTGACCTGCGCCATCCCGGGTACGACGAAGCTTTCTCATCTCGAAGACAATCAGCGCGCCGGACGAGGGCGCATGCCGGATGCCGGGATGCGCAAGCGTATGGAGAAGTTCTGGGACGAGCTGCCGTCGTGAGCTGCGTGACCCTCCCCCGCGGGCGCAGGGGAGGGGTCTCTCTGGCCATTCACCAGTGACCAGTCGCCATTCACTCTCCTCATTAGTCGGCGGTCCGATACTCCACCGCGACCAGGTGGTTGGCTGGCAAATCCTTGCGCTCGCACGAGGAAACGTCGAACACCCAATCGCCGACGACGCTCTGCGTAGCCGCGCGGTCCAGCAGCCGATAGCCGCTCGATCGCACCAGCTCGGCGCTTTGCGCGCGGCCGTTCTCGTCCACGGTGACGTGGACATAAACCGTGCCGGTCTGATGTCGAATCTGCGAGCGAATCGGAAACTTCGTTTCGCTCTGAATTACCCTGGGATCGCAGGCGTTCGCAGCGAGTGAAACAGCAGGCGCAGCGAGCGCAGTCGTAGCGGCCAGAATCGTCAAACCAGAAACAAAGATCGCGTTCATTGCCATCTCCGCGGGAACTGGATTAAAAGTCCCGGCTGCATGTCGAGGGGGGCGACAGCAGCCGGGGTGTTGACGGTCGTCGCGCTGCAGCAATGAGGTGGGTTGCACTGGCCGGGTACGACCGTTACATTCGCATGCGCTACAGACCTGTCTGTTGTTATGCTACGTACAGGTCTGTAGCGCTGTCAAGCAGTTCAGTACGAGGTGAGGCATGGCGAAAGGTCTACGAGCGGGCGCAAGCAGCGAGGCGACGGCTACCGAAAGCGTTCGGGAACGCATCCTGAATACCGCGCGGGAGCTGTTCTATCGCGATGGTGCGCGCGCCGTCGGCGTCGATACCGTGGTCGCGCAATCTGGCGTAGCCAAAACCAGTTTGTACCGCTGGTTCCCCTCCAAGGACGCACTGATCGTCGCCGTGCTGGAAGAAGAAGCGAAGGATCGCTGGGCAGGATGGGACTACAACGCGTTGCGCATCCCGGCGAATCCGCGCGAGCTATTGCGCGCACAACTTGCAGGCATTGCTCGGTTCGTCAGCAGCCAGAAATATCGCGGCTGTCCTTTCATGAACGTTACGGTCGAGTTCGCGGATCCGCAGCATCCCGCGCGCGCCGTTGCGCGCGACGTGATGGAGGAACTGCGCCGGCGTCTACGCGCGATCGTGGATCAGATCGGGGTGCGCAATCCGTCTGAGCTGACCGAGCAACTGCTGATGCTGGTCGACGGCGCTTTCTCCTCTGCGCAGGTGTTCGGCAGAGAAGGCCCGCAGCGATTGCTGGTCACCGCCGCCGACGCTCTCGTCGATGCTGCGTTGGTGAAAAATGCGGAATAATCTCGCAGAGATCGCCGAGTATCGCCCGGCTATCTGATTCCTTTCAGCTCTTTGAAGCGTTTGATATCCGCATCAAACGACGTCCTGACGTCCGCCTGCTCTTTGCGGTTCCTCACCAGTGACTCCTGATACACGCGAGTACCGTTCACGGTATTCACCATCTCTTCGGCGAGATGATCGGGCAGGGGCGGCGCATCGGGTTTGTCGCTGTAGGGTTTGAATCGCGCGATCTGCGATTGCAGCCGGCCTTGCCGCTCGCGCAGGTTGGCCAGGTTCTGCTCTGTCAGGCGGTACTGTGCGACCAGCAACTCCAGGCGCTGATCGCGCAGGCGCTCGATGTCCTCGACGCTCAGGTAAGTTTCGATGAGCGTGCGATCACGCTGCGCGCGCGCTTCGCGTTCCTTGCGTGCTTTTGTCTCGACCGTTTCGCGTGCGAGGCGGGCGGCTCGCGTCTGTTCGCCCTCGATCACACGCAGCACCATGCCGTGATCGTTGAGCACTTCGGTGTCGAAGCCGGAACATGCGGCAGGCATGCTGTCGCCGTAGTGCGTCTGGCCGTCCTTGTCCTTACAGCGAAAGAACGCTTCACGGTTGGAGCTGCTGCTCTGCTTCTGCGCCATTGAAACAGGCGACACGAGCAGGGCGGCTGTCAAAACCGCGAGTGTGCAATTCCAGCGCATCATGCTTGAGGGAAATCTCTGGAGCTACTGTTCATCCGAAAGACGGTGCACCCTTCGATCATCAGCTTCCTTCCGGTCGGAAGCCAGATCAGAAAGGCTGATCGGCGCCTCCCAATCCTCTCAAGGCGCCGGGTATTGTGCCGCAGGGACCCTCAGCGTCAACCTTGAATCGTGACGCCGTACTCATTTCTATATCGTTTTACCGCGTCGAGTTGTGCGGCGTCGCCGGCGCGTTCGAGCCAGCCGATGAGATCAGCCAGCTTGAGGAGGCTCGTCACCGGCAGCTTCAACGTCTGCTCGACCTCCTGCACCGCCGACAACTCACTGAGGCCTTTCTCCTGTCGATCCAGCGCCAGTACGACGCCGACGGGTTCCCCACCGGCCGCTCGAATGATGTCCACGGCCTCGCGAATCGCCGTACCGGCGGTAATGACGTCGTCCACGATGAGCACGCGACCGCGCAGCGGCGCACCCACGATGGCGCCGCCTTCGCCATGGTTCTTCGCTTCCTTGCGATTGAACGCCCAGGGCGCGTTGATGTGATGCTGATCCGCCAGTGCGATCGCCGTGGTCGCGACCAATGGAATGCCTTTGTACGCAGGACCGAACAGCACGTCGAACGACAGACCTGCCGATGCGACTGCGTTCGCGTAAGCCCGCCCAAGCTCCGCCAGTGCACGACCTGAACTGAACAGGCCGGCATTGAAAAAGTAGGGGCTCACGCGCCCGGACTTCAGCTTGAACTGACCGAAACGCAGGACGCCGAGTTCGAGGCAGAGATCGATGAAGGACATGGAGGGAAGTGACTGGTGAATAGTGACTGGTGAATAGTAAGCGAAGACAGCTGCTGCGAGCCGGCCTCCTCCAGTCGCCAGTCGCTAGCCGCCAGTCTCTATAATCCGCCAGATGCACATCCTTGCGCTCAACGACAAATGCATTCGCCCGATGGGCTCCAAGGCTCACCTCTCTTGATGGACCACAACGACGCCGCGATGCGTAGATCAGCTGGGTGGCGGACTTACATACCCGCGGCCGTGCGCCCCTATGCTGAGACAGCCCCGCTCGCCGCCTTCTTCCTCGGTGTCTCATCCGGCGCGCCGTACGCGTTGATCGCTGCGACGCTGACCACGCGGCTCGCGCAGGACGGGATCAACAAGCGCGCTGTCACGGCATTCACGCTAGCCTTCCTCGTCTACAACCTCAAATGGTTGTGGGCGTGGGTTGTGGACGGTGTGCGCCTGCCGATCATCGGTCGATTGGGGCAACGCGTCTCCTGGTTGCTGCTCGCGGGGATACTGGTCATTGTCACGGTGGTGAATCTGGCGCTCGTGGATCCGAAAGCGAGTCTCACCGCCGCTGCGGTCGCAGCCGTTCTCGTTGCGTTTGCAGGCGCCACCTACGACATCGTGATCGACGCCTATCGGATCGAATCGCTCGAACCGCGCCAACTGGGCGTCGGCTCAGGGATGTCGCAGTACGGCTGGCGGATTGGATCAGTGGCCGCCGGTGCGCTGGCGCTGTTGATCGCTGCACGAGCGGGATGGGAAGCCGCGTATATCGCCTGCGCCGCGTTCGCGCTGCCGGCGATGGCTGTGGGTTTGATCCTGGGGGAGCCGGCAAGACATCGGCAGCCGACGACGCGCCAGGGCCTGGCCGCTGTGGCGCATTCAATCGTTGCTCCACTCGCCGAGTTCTTTCGCCGCAGAGGCGCATTGCTAGTGCTGCTGTTCGTACTGCTCCACAAGATCGGCGACACGCTGGCAAATCTGACGTTCAGGTTGCTGTTCGAGGATCTGCGCTTCACGAACGACGAAATCGCCATTTACGACGTAGGGTTCGGATTCTGGGCCTACCTCGCCGGCATCTTCGTGGGCGGTATTCTGTACTCGCGCATGGGGATGAAGCGTTCGGTACTTCTGAGCCTGCTGCTCATGGCGATCTCGAACCTGAGCTTCGCAGGCCTTGCAGCGGCCGGACATTCAAATTGGGCCATGGCGGGCGCAATCGGATTCGAGAATTTCGCGAGCGGCATCGGCGGCGTGACCGTCGTCGCCTATTTCTCTGCGCTGTGCGATCTGCGTTATACGGCCACTCAGTATGCGCTGATCTCTGCTGCCGCCAGCGTCGTCGGGCGCGTATTGACGGGGACGACCGCAGGTGCGCTCATCGAGCAGTTCGGGTATGTAAACTTCTATCTGCTCACGACTGTGATCGCAGCGCCGGGCGTTCTGCTGTTCTGGTGGATGATGCGCACAGGGTCCGTTGACGCGTCGGTGGGCACCGCAGCGAGCACTACATCGCGCGATGGCGCAGGCGCCGGTTAGCGCGATTGATCGAGACGATGGACGGCGACTTCCCTTTCTCACATATCCCGCGGCGCGGGCCACTCCGAATAACCGGAGGCTTCCGCGCGATCGAGCGTGGTCAATGGGTCCGTCCACAAGCTCATCGCATTCACTTCGCGTTCGGAATCGTAATCTTCGGGCTCGACATCTACAGATCCGGTCCAGTCTTCCGGCGCTCGCGCCTCTTCGAAGCCCTGTTCATCCCACGACTCGAGATCGAGCTCTTCGACTGTGCCGTCGAAGTGCTGCACTTCGATGGTGCCGTCATCGCGATCGATCGCAACGATCTCGAAAAGCGATCCATTGATTCGGCGATACCAATCGCCCACGACCGGACTCGGCGAAGTCATGACATCCCTCCGTTCTGAAGCGGAAGCGCTCCTTGCTCGAGACAGCATCCATACACGCATCGATGAGTTGTTTTAGTCCTGTGCGCGCAGGGATTCAAGAGGGATTTTTTCCGCAGAGCACCATCCTGAGAAGAGTGGACAGCGGACAGCGGACAGCGGACGGTGAC
>JBOHZJ010000400.1:0-9160 GCA_050738395.1 Steroidobacter sp. | reverse complement strand
AGTCGTGAGTCGTGAGTCGTGAGTCGCAAAAGCAGGAATCGGGCTCCGGAATCCTTCGACTCACGAGTCACGACTCACGACTCACTTCCCAGGTCAGGCGAAGCGCATCGACAGATCCACCGCCCGTACGTGTTTCGTCAGGCCGCCGACGGAGATGAAATCCACGCCGGTCTGCGCTACGTAGCGCAGTGACTCCAGCGACATGTTCCCCGAAGCCTCGAGCTCAATCCCTTTGTTCTGATGTTCGCGCGTGATGCGCACCGCGTTGCGCATCTCGTCGAGCGAGAAATTGTCGAGCAGGATGCGGTCGACCTTTGCGTTCAGCGCTTGCTGCAGCTCGTCGAGGTTTTCCACCTCCACTTCCAGCATGACGCGGTTGTTCAACTGTCGCGCCGCATTCACTGCCGCAGCGATCGAGCCCGCGGCTGCAATGTGGTTTTCCTTGACCAGAATGGCGTCGAAGAGGCCGATGCGGTGATTCACCCCGCCGCCGCAACGAACCGCGTACTTCTGTGCGAGCCGCAGGCCGGGCAGGGTCTTGCGGGTGTCGAGAATCCGGCAGGCCGTTCCGCGGACCGCATCGACGTGGCGTCGCGTCGTTGTCGCGGTCGCCGACAAGGACTGCAGGAAATTGAGCGCCGTGCGTTCGGCCGTCAGCAAGCCGCGCGCGGGCCCTTCAAGCGTGCACAACACCTGATCCACGCGGATCAAATCGCCATCGCTCGCGGTCCACTCGCTGCGAATGCGCGCATCCACCTGTCTGAACACTTCCTCGACCCATGCGCGGCCGCAGAGTACGGCGTCTTCGCGCGTGATGATCGTCGCGCGCGCCATTCGGTCGGCGGCAATGAGTTGCGCCGTGAGATCGCCGCCGCCCACATCTTCGTTCAGGGCGGCGGCGACAGTTTGCGATACGTAGCCTGGATCAGGGTTGTCCATGCGCGGAAGGTAATCCCGTCAGAAAGGCAACCCGGCGGCAGCGCCATGTCCCGCGGCAGCCATGCACATGAGCATGGGCACGGAGAGAATGAAGTTCGCACGCGAGGCGTACAGGGCGACCTTCCGGGCCTTCGTCTTCTCCTCGTCGGTTGCTGCGACGATGCCCAGAATCTTCTTCTGATTCGGCCAGATGAGCGCCCAGACGTTGAACAGCATGATCGTCCCCAGCCACGCGCCGATGCCGATAACCAGCTGATACTCATTGAGCTCGGGCTCCAGAGCGCCCAGCGCGAACGCACCGATGAAGTTCTTGCCTCGAAGCAGATACCAGGCGCCCGTTAACCACGTGGCCAGCGCGGCCCACCGAAACCACGCAAGTGCGGTCGGGGCGATGTACTTCGTGATTCCGGCTCCGCCAGGCCCGCCCTTGTCGGCCGTCGCCGCAGCCAGGCCGGGAACCTGGACTACGTTGAAGTAGTACAGCAATCCGATCCACATGACGCCCGAGAGAATGTGCAGCCAGCGCGCCAGCTGGAATTCGTTGAATAGCGTTGGCGTGACGGCGAACGCCAGCAGGAGGGCGAGGACTACGCCCGTGGTAATCGCACCTTTGACGGTTGTGAGCGGATGCATCCCAGATCTCCTTGAGTACGTGTTTTTAAGTTGTTTTTTCGGGCAGAAAGCGTTTGAAGAATAGGCGAGCGATCCCCATAATTCAACGTTAGCGCTGCGCCCATGACGCCTACTTCCGCCCCACTGTCACGCGTCGAATCGCCCTGTGTCCAGGTCTGCAAGCTCGATGCGCGCAACGTTTGCGTCGGCTGCGGGCGCACACTCGCGGAGATTGCCGACTGGTCGCGGCTCAGCGCCGATCAACAACGTGTCGTGTGCGTCGACGCCGCGGCGCGAATTGCTCGACGGGATACTGCCCGTCGTCCCTGAATCCTTGAGGTAACGAACCGTGGACGCCATCGAACGCATCAAGTCGCAACTTTCCGCCGACCCCATCGTGCTGTACATGAAGGGTACGCCTGATTTCCCTCAATGCGGCTTCTCGGCCGCGGCCGTGCGCGCTCTCAGCGCCGCAGGTGCAACATTCGCGCACGTAAATATTTTCGAAGAGCCGGAAGTGCGCGAAGCGCTCAAGCAGTATTCGAATTGGCCGACCTATCCACAGCTCTACGTAAATGGCGAGCTGATCGGCGGCTCGGACATCATCCTCGAGATGTACAAGAGCGGCGAGTTGCAGCAGCTGGTCGCCGGGACGAAGTAGCCCGGCGGGTGGAAGAAGAGGAAGAGTGAGAGCCGCGAAAGACCGCAAAAAGAATAAAAATAGTTCGGAGTAGGATGCTGCCGGTCGACGCCGGCATTTCCGACCGGACGGGCGTGGCGTTTCACCCGGGACTCACCCCATCATTTCTTTTTTGTCCCGCGGGATTCCCGTTGATCACGGTCCTTCGCGGCTCTTCTATCCTGAAGGGCCTCACCTCATCGAAGCCACATCACCGAATCGGTTGCAGACCTTGCAGAATAGTTCCGCGGTCTTCATTGCATCGTAAGCCGCGGAGTGAGCTTCGTTCGAATCCCAGGCGATGCCGGCCGCCTGCAGCGCCTTGCCGAGCACCGTCTGGCCGTACGCCACGCCCGCAAGCGTCGCCGTATCGAAGCTCGAGAACGGATGGAAGGGACTGCGCTTGACCTGTGTGCGCGCAATCGCCGCGTTCAGAAAGTTCAGATCGAAACACGCGTTGTGACCGACGAGTACAGCACGCGTACAGTCGTTGTCCTTCATGGCGCGGCGGATCTCCTTGAAAAGACGCGTAAGCGCTTCCTTCTCGGGTATCGCCGGCCGCAGCGGATGATACGGATCGATGCCGTTCACGGCGAGAGACGCAGCTTCAAGGTTCGCACCCGGGAACGCCTGCACGTGATATCGCCAACTCTCGCCAGGGATAAGTGAGCCGTCGCCCTGAATCTCCACCAGCACTGCGGCGATCTCGAGCAGCGCATCCGTATTCGGATTGAACCCGCCGCACTCGACATCGATCACGACCGGCAGAAAGCCGCGGAAGCGGGTCGCCATGGGAAGTTTGTCGGTCAAATCAGGAGCCCTGTACGAGACGCCAGGCAATGGATTCACCAGCGCGAAACGGAACCAACTCGTCGTCCGCGAACCGATAGGAGGCGGGCGGAGTCCAGGGCATGCGTTCCAGCGTGATCCGATCCTTGTTGCGGGGCAGCCCATAAAAATCGGCGCCTCGTTCCGAGGCGAACGCCTGCAGACAATCCAGCCTGCCGCACTGCTCGAACGCTTCTGCATAGAGTTCGATGGCCGCATGCGCCGAGAAAATGCCTGCGCAGCCGCACCCTGCTTCCTTGGTATGCCGTGCGTGCGGTGCACTATCGGTGCCCAGAAAGAATCGCGCATCGCTCGAGACGGCTTCGAGAAGGGCGCGTCGATCCTGCTCGCGTTTGAGTACAGGCAGGCAATAGTGATGCGGGCGCACGCCGCCCTGAAAGATCGCGTTGCGATTGAGCAGGAGATGCTGCGGCGTAACCGTCGCGCCGACGCCCGCGCGCGCACTCTTCACGAACTGCACGGCTTCGCGTGTGGTGACATGTTCAAAGACGACGCGCAGCTTCGCAAAGCGCTCGACAATGCGCGAAAGGATCCGGTCGATGAAGACGCACTCGCGGTCGAAGACGTCCACTTCGCCGTCGGTCACTTCGCCGTGCACCTGAAGTACGAGACCGCACTCCTGCAGCGCTTCGAGCGCGGGAAAGATCTTTTCGATCGATGTCACCCCGGCATCCGAATGCGTGGTCGCGCCCGCGGGATAGAGTTTCGCGCCGACAATGAAGCCGCTTGCATGCGCCGCCCTGATTTCCTCGGGCGCCGTTGCATCGGTGAGATACAAAGTCATCAGCGGCTCGAACCGCAGCCCCTGCGGAACAGCGCTCAGGATTCGCTCGCGATACGTCTGCGCCGCCGGGACGGTGGTCACGGGCGGCCTGAGATTGGGCATGATCACTGCGCGCGCAAACTGCCGCGCGGTGAACGGCACGACGCTCGCAAGTTGTGCGCCGTCGCGGACGTGCAGATGCCAATCGTCGGGGCGGGTGATGGTCAGAGTGGACATGTTTGAATGGGATAACTGGCTTACGGGCTAACCTGACCAACTGGTCAGATCGTGCAAGAGGCGTTTCATCTGCCTCTGGCCGGTTTGCCAGTGAGCCGAGTCAGCCGGTCAGCCCGTTTGTCTGCGTCCAGTTTGCCAGTTTGCCTCGCGGGGCGCTCGCGCAGCAGATCGTGGTCCAGCAGGAGCTGAGTCGCGTAGCGCACGCCGAAGCCGGTGAAGTCCGTCGGAATGTGCGCAAGACCGCCGCTGCGATTGCTCGCGGCGAGGTCGAGATGGATCCACGGGATTTCCGCCGGCACAAAGCGATTCAGAAAGCGCGCCGCAAGGATATGGTCCGCCTTGCTGTCCGGCGTGCACTGCAGGACGTCGGCAATCGATGATTCAAGCTCGGCGTCGTAGTCCTCATCCATCGGGAATGGCCAGACGCGCTCGCCGCTGTCGCGACCGGCGAGTTCCAGCGCCTGACGCCATTCCGGACGATTGGTGAACGCGGCGCTATAGCGATCGCCCAGTGCGACTACACAAGAGCCGGTGAGCGTCGCGAAATCGATCATGAGATCCGGCGTCTCACGCGCCGCAATCGCCAGCGTATCGGCCAGCACCATGCGGCCTTCCGCATCACTGTGTGCAACCTGGATCGTTACACCATTCGATGCTCGCACGACTTCCTGCGGTCGATAGGCGCGGGCCCCGATCTGATTCTCGGTAATCGCCAGCCAGCAATCGATATCGCAGGGCGCTGCGAGCGCGCTCAGCGCCAGCAATGTTCCGACCGCGACGGCGCTGCCCTGCATGTCCTCATGCATGTGGTACATACCCTTGTGCGTCTTGAGGTTGACGCCGCCGGTGTCAAAGCAGATCCCCTTGCCGACCAGCGCGAGACGTATGGGCGTCTTGCGTCTGTTCGCCGATCGATAGCGCAGTCGAACGATGCCCGCATTGCGATGTTCGTTGGCGCGCGAGACCGCGAGAAAGGCGCCCGCCTTGCGGCGTTTGAGCGCTGCTTCGTCGAGAAACGAAAACTCCCATCGTTCGCGGCGCGCGAGGTCGCGCAGCGCGCGTCGGTAGCCTGCCGTGTCGAGCACGTTCGGCGGCAGGGTCGTCAACCAGCGCGCCAGATGATTGCCGCGATCGACCGCGACCGATCTGGCGAAGTCCGGCCGCTTACCCTCGTGCAGCAGCGTGAAAGAGGTGGGCTCTGAGGACGTCTGGGCTTTCGATTTCAGCGTGGGCATCGCCGCAGTCGCCGCTAACGCGGCGGCGATGAGCGATTCGAGTACAGCGTCGCTTTCCTTCGCGTCCAGACCCAGTGTTCCCAGCAGCACACGTGCACGCGCAGGTGCATTGAGTTCCTTCCACGCGCGCGCCGCAAGCGTAAGGCGGTCAAATGCCGACGCATCCGCCTTGACGAATGCAATCACGATCGATGTCGCTGCGTCCGTCAAACGCGCGTTGATGCTGGTGACGGCGCCGCGCCTGCGCGCCTCGTC
This sequence comes from Steroidobacter sp., assembly GCA_050738395.1. Taxonomy (GTDB): domain Bacteria; phylum Pseudomonadota; class Gammaproteobacteria; order Steroidobacterales; family Steroidobacteraceae; genus Steroidobacter. The sequence goes on along the minus strand of JBOHZJ010000400.1, from coordinate 3,591 downwards.
GTACAGGCGTCGCCACGTCGCCGCGAAGGGCAATTGCGCGATCAGTCCGGCTGCGTGCGCGCGCTCGCAGACGATGATTAGCGCATCGTGCTTGCGGACGATGCGTTCATCGAGCAGGGCGCGTTGGTAAAAAAGCCGCGTGTCGCGCTGTGCAGGAAGCAATTCCACTACGAGATCCTCGGCAAGCAGCAGTCGTTCCGTACGTCGCCGTCACGGACCAACGCAGGCGATTGAAATGCAAGGCGTGTCGAAGTTACGCATCGCCGGGCGCGCGTCTTTGCACGCTCGAGGCAGATGCGCTTCGCGTTTCTTGACCAGAAAAATTCAAACTCCGATGATACGCGGCCCAGGACGCGAGGTCTGTTACCGACGCATCGACTTCCCGCGGTCGCCGTACGCGCCGCCCGACAAGACCATCCTCATCGAAGAACTCCCGCCAGGAATTCGCCGGTGGTCGTAAACGTTTCAATCAAGCGACGCATGCAACATGTCTGAAGCCTCTCGATTCGATGACCTTGATCCGGAAGAAACCAGGGAATGGCTCGAGTCGATGGACTCTGTTCTGAAGGCGCACGGCGCAGGACGCGCACACTTCCTGCTCGAACGACTGATCGATTTCACGCGCCGTTCGGGGACCTACCTGCCGTTCCGGCCGAACACTGCGTACGTGAATACGATCTCTCCCGGACATGAAAAAGAGTATCCCGGCGATCGAACGATCGAGCGGCGTCTCGAATCGTATATACGCTGGAATGCGATGGCGATGGTGGTCCAGGTCAACCGTCAGAGCTCCGAGTACGGCGGGCACATCGCAAGCTACGCATCGGCGGCGACGCTCTACGAAGTCGGTTTCAATCATTTCTGGCGCGCGCCCTCGGACAAGCACCCCGGCGACATGGTCTACATCCAGGGCCACGCTTCGCCGGGAATCTACGCCCGCGCCTTTCTCGAAGGGCGATTGACGGAGAGCAACCTCAGTCATTTTCGCGAGGAATGCGCGAGTCCTGACGGCCTGAGCTCATATCCGCATCCCTGGCTGATGCCGGAGTTCTGGCAGTATCCGACTGTTTCGATGGGCCTGGGCCCGATGATGGCAATTTATCAGGCGCGCTTTCAGCGGTATCTCGAGCATCGCGGCGTCGTAAAACCCTCCGATCGCAAAGTCTGGGCGTTTCTCGGCGACGGCGAAATGGACGAGCCGGAGTCGATGGGCGCCATCACGATGCCGGTGCGCGAACAGCTCGACAATCTGGTATTCGTCATCAATTGCAATCTGCAGCGACTCGACGGGCCGGTGCGCGGCAACGGCAAAGTGATTCAGGAACTCGAAGCGGCCTTCCTCGGCGCCGGCTGGAACGTCATCAAGGTGATCTGGGGTTCACGCTGGGATCCGCTCCTCGCGCGCGATACGAAGGGCCTGTTGCGCCGGGTCATGGAAGAGTGCGTCGACGGCGAGTATCAGAACTTCAAGGCGAAGGGCGGCGCATACACGCGCGAGAACTTCTTCGGCAAATATCCTGAGCTGAAGGAAATGGTCGCGAACATGTCGGACGACGACATCTGGCGGCTCAATCGCGGCGGACACGATTACAAGAAGGTCTGGAACGCCTATAACGCCGCGACCCATCACAAGGGTCAGCCGACGGTGATTCTCGCCAAGACCGTGAAAGGTTTCCTGATGGGACGCTGGGGCGAGAGCCAGAACATCACGCACCAGCAGAAGAAGCTCGATGACGAGGCGCTGAAGGAATTTCGCAACCGCATCTTCATCGAGATCTCCGACGAAGAGATCAAGCACGCGCCATTCAAGAAGCCGCCTGAAGACAGCGAGGAGATGAAGTACCTGCGCGACCGGCGCAAGCTGCTCGGCGGTCCTCTGCCGCAGCGACGCACCAACGCGCCGCCGCTGACCGTCCCGCCGCTCCAGGCGTTCGAGTCGCTGCTGCAGAGTTCCGGTGAACGCGAGTTCTCGACCACCATGGCGCTCGTGCGGATCATGCAGACGCTGCTCAAGGACAAGCACATGGGGCAGTACGTCGTGCCGATCGTCGCCGACGAAGCGCGCACCTTCGGCATGGAAGGCCTGTTCCGTCAGATCGGCATCTACTCCTCGATGGGGCAGTTGTACACGCCGCAGGACGCTGATCAGCTCATGTTCTACAAGGAGGACAAGAAGGGGCAGATCCTGCAGGAAGGCATTAACGAAGCCGGCGCCTTGTGCTCATGGATCGCCGCCGGTACGGCGTACGCGAATCACGGCGTCAACATGGTGCCGTTCTACATCTACTACTCGATGTTCGGCTTCCAGCGCGTGGGCGATTTCATCTGGGCCGCCGGCGATAGTCAGACGCGCGGCTTCCTGATCGGCGGTACAGCGGGACGAACGACGCTCGCCGGGGAAGGTCTGCAGCATCAGGACGGACACAGCCAGTTGCTGTCGACGACGGTGCCGAACTGCGTCTCCTACGATCCGACGTTCGCCTTCGAACTCGCGGTGATCGTTCAGGACGGCCTCAGGCGCATGTACGCCGAGCAGGAAAGCGTCTTCTATTACATCACCTGCATGAACGAAAACTACGCACATCCGGCGATGCCGAAGGGCGTTGAGCAGGGCATTCTGAAAGGCATGTATCTGCTGCAGATCGGCGGTCGCGGCAAAGTGCGGGTCAATCTGATGGGCGCCGGCACGATCCTGCGAGAGGTGCTTGCGGCGGCCGAGATTCTCGAACGCGACTATGGCGTACCCGCCGATGTTTTCAGCGTGCCGAGCTTCGCGGAGTTGCGCCGCGAAGCGCTCGACGTCGAGCGTCAGAATGTTCTCAATCCGGACAAGCCGGTGAGGCAGCCATATGTGCGGCAGTGCCTCGGCGATCGCACCGGTCCGTTCATCGCCGCAACGGACTACATGAAGATCGTGCCTGACCAGATCCGCCAATGGGTTCCTGGACGTTTCATCGTGCTCGGCACCGATGGCTATGGCCGCAGCGACTCGCGCGAGCAACTGCGCCGTCATTTCGAAGTCAGCGCCGGCCACGTCGTCGTCGCCTCGCTTCGTTCGCTGGCCGATGAAGGCAAGCTCGACATGGCGACCGTGAGGAGCGCGATGAAGAAATTCAACATCGATCCGGATCGACCGAATCCGGTAACGCTATAAAAGTGACTAGTGACTAGTGACTGGTGAATAGGAAGAAACACAGACCGCCTCACAGCACACTGCCAGGCCTACTACTCAGGTCTGAACCATTCACTAGTCACCAGTCACTATTCTCTTCAAATCCCTATGCCTACCGACATCAAAGTTCCTGATCTGGGTGATTTTCACGACGTCGAAGTCATCGACGTGCTCGTCAAGCCGGGCGACAAGATAGAAATCGACACGCCGTTACTGACGCTCGAAACCGAAAAAGCCACGCTGGATGTGCCGTCGACGGAAACCGGAGTGGTGAAGTCGATCGCGGTGAAGAAGGGTGATCGTGTTTCGAAGGGCAGTGTGATTCTGGCTCTGGACGCGGACAACGGATCGCAGAAATCGCAGCAGGAAAGCCCTGCGCAGACCCCCTCACCCCAACCCTCTCCCACAAGGGGAGAGGG
>JBOHZJ010000399.1:0-2810 GCA_050738395.1 Steroidobacter sp. | reverse complement strand
CCTTCATGGGTGAGGACGTCGGATCGGTCTCGTCGAGGAAGATCACTTCCTGATGCGGGATATCCGCGTGCACCGGCACCTCGTACAACGCGAGATCGTGATTGACGAAGAACCCGATCCGCTTGTCGACGACCAGCTCCTCCATCAGCGCTGCGCCGACTCCCATTGTCATCGCGCCGATGACTTGGCTACGCGCCGCTTTCGGATTGAGAATGCGACCGGATGCGCACACGGCGAGCATGCGTCGCACGCGGATCTCGCCGGTCGCGGAGTCGACACCGACTTCCACGAAGTGCGCACCGAAGGTCGACTGCTGTTGCTTTTTGTTGAGATCGCCGAACTCGATGAAGTCTTCGGCCACGAGTTCGTTGTCGCCCGCGGCTTGCGCAAGCGGGATGCTGCGAGCGCCGGAACGTACCTGTCCCTCGGCGAAGACTGCATTGGTGGCGTCGAGGCCAAGCTTCTGCACCACTGCTTCACGCAGCTTCATGCAGGCCGCATAGACTCCCGCCGTTGAGCAGTTGCCACCCCACTGTCCGCCTGATCCCGAAGAAACAGGAAAGCTCGAATCGCCGAGTCGCACGACTACCTTGTCGAGCGGCACACCCATCATCTCGGCGGCCGTCTGACCGATGATGGTGTAGCTGCCAGTGCCGATGTCGGTCATGTCGGTTTCGACCGTAACGATGCCGTCGCGATCGAGTCGTACGCGGGCGCCGGATTTCGTGAGCAGGTTGCCGCGATACGCCGCAGCAACGCCCATGCCGATCAGCCACTGTCCATCGCGCGACTGGCCCAGCCGTGAGGTGCGCTTGCTCCATCCAAAGCGCTCGGCGCCGTCGCGCAGGCATTTGACGAGCTGCCGCTGTGAGAAGGGAATATTCGCCGGCTTGGTCGTGGCGTTCGGTTCCTTCTTGGCCTGAGGATCGTCGGAGGACGGCTCACTGGCACTATCAGGCACGATCTGCGTGTCATTGATGATGCGAAATTCGGTCGGATCGAGCCGGAGCTTCTCCGCCATCTCGTCCATCGCGATCTCGAGCGCCATCATTCCGGTCGCCTCGCCGGGCGCACGCATGGCATTGGCCTCGGGAAGATCGAGCGTTGTAAGGCGAGTCGCAGTCATGCGATTCGCTCCAGCGTAGAGCATTCGTGTCTGCTGAACTGCCCCGTCAGGCTCGCCCCCCTGCAGATCGCCTGACCAGCTCTCGTGACCGATCGCAGTGATCTTGCCATCTGGTGTCGCGCCGATGCGGATGCGTTGTATCGTCGCCGGCCGATGCGTGGTGTTGTTGAACATGAGTGCGCGCGGCAATGCCACCTTCACGGGCCGACCGGCCGCACGAGCGCCGAGAGCGGCGAGCACGGCGTCGGCGCGCACGAACAGCTTTCCCCCGAAGCCACCACCGATGTAGGGCGACACGACGCGGATATTCTCCTTCGCAACGCCGAGAGTCGTTGCCAGGTCGCTCACGCACCAGTCGATCATCTGGTTCGAAGTCCAGAGCGTCAGCTTGCCGTCTTGCCAAGCGGCCGTCGAAGCATGCGGCTCCATCATCGCGTGCGCCTGGTCGGGCGTGGTGTATGTGGCATCCAGTTTGACCGGCGCTGCCTGGAACGCGCCGGCGAAGTCTCCGACCGCCGTATCCGGCGCGCCTGCAATCATCTTGTCGGGCTTGATTGCAGCGTCCTTGGCCGCAGCGAGATCGAACACCCCCTTCGCGCCCACATACTTGACGCGCACGAGCTGAGCCGCGGCGCGCGCCTGCTCGAACGTTTCAGCGACGACGAGCGCGACAGCGTGATGATAGTGCTGGATCTCAGAGCCTCCGAACAGCTTCGCGGTATTTCGCTCCGCTCTACCGAGCTGCTGCGTGTTCGTCGTCACGATGGCGAGCACGCCGGGCGCGGACTTCGCATCGATGACATCGATCGAGGCGACGCGACCCTTGGCGATCGCCGAGCCGATCACATATCCGTAGGCCGCCTTGGGCGCAACATCGTGTCGCTCATACGCGTATGGCGCCGTGCCGGTTGTCTTCAGCGGCCCGTCGATCCGGTCTGCCGGTTTGCCGACGACTTTGAGCTGATCGATCGGATTGGTGGTTGCAGGCGCGTCGAATTTCATGACTATGCTCCCTTCGCCTGCTGCAACACTGCACTCAGCGTGCGCTCGACGAGCGTCAGCTTGAATGCGTTGTCCTGCGTCGGCTTCGCGCCCGCGAGCAACCCCTCGGCGACGGCCTTTGCACCCCTGCGCATCTCGCCCTCGGCCGCCTCGACGCGCCACGGTTTGTGAGCAATACCGCCCACCGCCACACGGCCCTCGCCATCACGTTGCAGGATGACGCCGATTGAGACGAGCGCGAAGGCGTACGACGCCCGGTCGCGCACTTTGCGATAGATCTGCGTCCCGCCGATCGGCCTGGGCAAAGTGACCGCAGCGATCAATTCACCCGGCTGTAACGAGGTCTCGATATGTGGCGTATCACCCGGCAGCCGATGAAAGTCGGCAATCGGAATCTGACGCTTCGCGCCATTCGGCAAAACCGTCTCGACGGTTGCATCGAGCGCACGCATGGCGATCGCCATGTCGCTCGGGTGCGTGGCAATGCAGGCTTCACTGACACCGACAATCGCGTGTTGCCGCGTAAAGCCGCCGATGGCGCTGCAGCCACTGCCGGGCTTGCGCTTGTTGCACGGCTGATTGGTGTCGTAGAAATAGGGGCAGCGCGTTCGCTGCAACAGATTGCCGGCCGTAGTCGCCATGTTGCGGAGCTGCCCTGAGGCGCCGGCGAGCAGAGCCCGCG
>JBOHZJ010000398.1:0-6986 GCA_050738395.1 Steroidobacter sp. | reverse complement strand
ATCTCCACCACCGACAGACCAGAAACGATTCTGAGAGCAAGCGCGATCTGTTGCGTCGCCGGCAGATCCGGATGGCAGCAAATGAACAGGAGTCTCAGCACATCATCGCGGTAGTGTGAATTGTCGAGTCGCTCGGCGATCGCTGCTTCGGCGTCATCCAGATCTGAGATGAGATCATCCGTCGGCAACGCTTTCTCCTTGCTCTTGCGTCGCACTTCATCGAGGGCGAAATTGCGTCCGACGAAGATGAGCCACGCAGCCGGATCGCGCGGCGGCCCGTTCACCGGCCAATTCTTCAATGCACGCAGACAGGCTTCCTGAAAAGCCTCTTCGGCGGTATCGAGGTCGCGGAAATACCGCAGCAGCGCCCCGAGCGCCTGAGGGCGTGCGGACGTGAGCTGAGCATCTATTCCAGCAAGTTCCGTCACTTCACTCCGATTCCTGGTTCGAACATTCTGATCGGCCGAATTTCCAGCGCGCCGCCTTCCACACTCAAGCCACGCGCCGCTTCGATCACTTCATCCAGTGTTTCGCAGTCGACAACATAAAAACCAAGCAGCTGCTCCTTGGTTTCCGCGAATGGACCATCGATGACCACCGGCTCGCGCCCGGCCCTGAGCGTCGTCGCGGCAGTCGTATTCATGAGGCGGGCGACCGGACCGAGCTTGCCGTTTACGGCCAGTTTCTGCATCACCTGCCCGTGAGCGGCCATGACGGCGTCGTCCTTTTCTCTGCTCCAGGCGTCAATCGTTTCTTCATGGTTGTAGCAAAGGATCGCATAGAGCATTTGAACCACCCTGGGTCGTCAGGTTTGCGGGCCTTCAGTATGCGCGATCCGGTCAGCAGCTCTCAGCTTCGATCTTCCGGCTCTCACCAGAACTGGCCTGCCTGCGAAACAGTTTAATGATCAGGGCGGTCAACCCGCCCGCCGAAGTCGTGCCGGCGACAGCCCACGCGGCGGTCGCGATGCATGCTGGACACATGGCCTGCTCCTGTTCGTCCCGGCCCAACGCTGGGCCTATCTATAAGACGAGGCAGAGGACGTGAGGCCGACATTCGAGAAGCGGTTGGCGAGAGCGCGCGGTGCGTGCCGTTCTGACTGACCGCCATCGCTAACCGCTTCCGCGTCTCACCAGGCCCATACCGCCCAGACTGTGACGACGGAGCTTGCGTCCATGCCGCTGGTCACCGCGCGCAGAAACTGCACAGGCTCGATGTACGCGAGCGCTGATGCCGAATATGCCGGCCCCACATCGACCCAGGGCGCCTCGCGCGCGATTTTTGCCTGAATGCGTACGGACGCCGCACCGGTCACGCTCACCTGGATGGACATCTTGCCAGGCGGTTCGCGACTGCCGATGACGCGTAGTGACGTCTCCACCCCGGTGGTGTCCTTCGCTACAGCCTTCAACAAAACAGTAACCGACATGCCCTTCTCCCACCGACGAACCGAATGACCTTTGCGTGCGAACTCACGATGGCACAGTTCCGCTGTGGCCGTCGGTCGTGCTGCTCAGTTCAGGTGCGCAAAACCCTCAGCGCCATCGCGGGAAGCCGCCGAGCGGAGCGGGACGGACGCTTCGCATTCGCCGCCGATCTCGACGTCGCGTTCACGGGAGCAGCGACGGTAAGCTGAATGTCTCGCGCCAGAACGCCGCGCTATGCGCGCAATTGAGCGATGACGTGATCGCCGAACAGGCCGAGCTGCAGCGCGAAGCCGACACGATCGACTACTGGCCGGTGTTCTCGCTCGGCGTTTCGTATCGGTTTTGACCCCCTGATCTTTGAAGTGGCCGCGTGACCCTCACACTGGCCCTCTGCCTCAGAGAGAGGAAATTCTGTTCCCTTTCGCCTCTCCCTCAGGGAGAGGCCGGACGAAGTCCGGGTGAGGGTCGCTGCCGCGAAGCGCTGCAACCGCCCAGCGTTTCACACCCGCTCGTAAGTCCCAATCAGCAAGCCTTTCGAGATCACGTGGCCTTTGATCTTTTCCATCAACGCCGCTCGTCCTGGCGGTGAATCGAAACGCGGGGCGGTGTCGAGCGCCATGACCTGAAAGACATATCGATGCCTGCCATGCCCCGGCGGCGGATCCGGGGGCACGTATTTGGCCGAGAAGTAGGAGTTCCGACCCAGCGCATCTTCCGGCGCCGGCGTGGCCGTGCTCGGCAATGCGCCGTCCGGCAGCGATGCATCACTGCCGGGAAGATCCCAGACGATCGCATGCACGAAGGGTTGAGGCGTTGGACTATCGGCGTCCTCGACGAGCAGCACGACGGCTTCGGCGTTGGGCGGCACCCCACGCCATTCAATAGGCGGCGACACGCCTTCGCCATCCGCGGTGTATCTCGCCGGGATGGGTTCGTTGTATTCGAACGCGGGGCTGCTCACGTCGATCGAGGCATTGACTCCAGTCAATTCCGTATCGGCGACCGCGAGGTCCTCGGCCCCCGCACGCACCTTCCTGAGTGAGCGTCCCACCGCCGAGGGAATCTTCTGCAGCATGATGCACCTCCGCTGATCAGTAGGAATGCAATCCATGCGGCGCGCCCGAGTTCCCTCGGAGCGTGATGCAAAGCGCAGGTATGTAGTGTGGGAGTCGCCGGCGCAGTACGCTCAGTGCTTCCCTACAGGCATCCTCACACATCGCGTGCAGATCGAATGATGGCTCCGCTCAGCAGACGACAGATCGCACGCCGCTATTTGCCCGATCAACATCTCTATTGGTATGCGCTCGGCAAGCTCGCGATGGATCCGTTATACGACGCGGTGCGGGCCGTGCTGGCGGTTGATCGCGCGCCGCTGCTCGATGTGGGCTGCGGGATCGGCATTCTGTTGCATTGTCTGCGCGCGACTGGGCATGAGGGCGCCTACGTCGGGGTGGACAGCGACGCCGGCAAGCTTGACGCCGCACGCCGCGCCGCGGCGGGCCTGCGGGCGGCGCAGTTTCAGCACTGCGATCTGAGCAGAGGCTTTCCCGGGCATCGCGGCAGCATCGCGCTGCTCGACGTCCTGCAGTATCTCGAGCCTCAGGCGCAGCAGCTGCTGATTGCGAATGCGGCGCGCTGTCTGACGCCTGATTCGGTGCTGGTGATGCGCGGGGGGCTCAATGATGGCAGTTGGCGAGCGTCGCTGACCCGCGCCGCCGACCGTTTCGGTCACGCCGTGCGCTGGATGGACGCCTCCTTCAAGTCACAGCCGAAGCCGCAGGAACTCGCTGCGACATTGGGCGCCCACGGGTTGCAGTCGGATTTTCGTCCCGCCTGGGGCCGCACGCCATTTAACAATTGGTTGATCGTCGCGCGACGCAAAGCGTGAACTTCCTGGCGCTTTGTGGCTTTTTGGCGCACTCCGCCAGCGCAGCCCGGAGTTGTCCCTTGTCCTCGCCCTGACGGCAGTGCGAATATCCGTCCGTATTCCTACTTATGGGACAGCGTGTGAAGCAGAATGACGTCGCCAGCCGGGCGGACTCCGTGCAGGTCTTGATCGTCGACGACAATGAAGACGCGGCGATGAGTCTCACGATGCTGCTGGAACTGGAAGACATCGCAGCGGCCACGGCTGCCGATGCGGCCATCGCGCTCGAATTGCTGAACCGGATTTCCCCGCGTCTGATGCTGATCGATATCGGACTGCCGGGCATGAATGGTTTCGAACTCGCGCAGCGCCTGCGTGAGCGGCCGGACACGCGCGAGATCACGCTCATTGCACTCACCGGGCGCGAAGGCGGGGAACAGGAGCCCGAAGCAGCCGTGTTCAATCAGTTCTGGACCAAGCCTTTCGATCCCCGCAAGCTGCTCGCTGAAGTGAAATCTCTCGTCGATCGCTCGATGGCCGCAGACTGCGGCGCCAGTGCGTATGCGAGACAACTGTAGGTCTTCGTTCCGACGGAGCGCGTCGGGTTGAAACCCGACCTACGCCAGCGGGAAACCAAGCGCCAGTTTCCCGCTCGACGCGTCCAGCAATTCGCCGCCCGCGCCCTCGATCAGCGTGCGCAATTCCGTCCGGGTGAAGGTCGTCGCCGCCTGCGCATCGCGCGACGCGTACGTGGCTCGAAGGTGAACGCGCCCTGCTTCTTCGATCTCCGCGCTCAACGTCACGGGCGGTCCTGCATAACTCAAGCCCCAACCCAGGAGTGCATGACTGAGTCTTGGACGATCAGCGCGCAGCCGCTCCTGATCGTCGAGCTTCGATTGCACTTCTGCGTGCAGCGACCGCGTGGACTCTCGCAATAGCAAGGCGATTTCGGCGAGCCATTCATTGACAGCAATGGGCTGCGACGCGCGAATCGCGGGTGCGCTCAGGTAGATCGCCAGCCGGTCGGTCTGCTTTGACAGCGATGCGACGCCCGCCTCTGCCGGACCGACATAGCGCGCGGCGCGCGCCAGCAAAGCGCCGGGATCGGCCTCCCGCGCCAGACGACTGAACAATTCAACCGTGATCCGCATCGAGTGCACTGGATTGCGCAGGTCATGCAGGAGTTTGTCGATGACCTGCTCCTGATTTTCCTGTTGCACGCGACGCAGGAGCGCAGCGTCCGCAATCAGCGGCTGTTCGCGTTCAATGGCGCTCACTGGATCAGTGCCTCCCCGTTTTTGTAGTCCTTCATCTCAGCGGATCATCGTCGCGCACTGACCCTGGCCAGCAGTGCGGGTGCTCCACGCATTCGCGAGTACAAGGGGTTTTAACGCGCCTTCGGTGCGTAAGTTCCCTACAGCAGAGCGCCCCGCACCCTGAAATAATTTCAGGAATCGTGGAACGAAGCACCTTCCCAGCGGGTTGTGTTGCTCAGCGAAAACCATCTGCTATGGTCGGTGGAAGATAAAGAGTCCGCAACAGCGACGGGAACTCAAAACGACGGTGCTCGCGAAAGGGAGGTCGGCGGATGATGCCCCCGCATCGCCCACACCAGACCGGTTTGCGGGTTCACTACGAATTTTTTGACGCCGGACGCGCCGATCGCGCCCGGCGCCGCCTGAATCGCATTTCTCGCGCCGCATTACCCCGGAGCCTCCCTCGATGGAAACCCAGGAACGAGTACGCAGCCGCACGTCCCAGGCGCTGAAGCGCAAACCACGCCAGCAGGACGAGGAGCTCGATCTGAAGAAGCTGTTGCGCGCGTTGCAAGCTGTTCGGGACGGCGATTTTTCGGTGCGATTGCCCAGTGACCAGGTCGGCCTGGCGGGCAAGGTGGCGGACACGTTCAATGAAATCGTCGCGTCGAATCGGCGTTTGTGCCGCGAAATGGAACGGGCGGGACAGCTGGTCGGCAAGGAGGGCAAGACTCGCCATCGCGTGACGCTCGATCGACGCCTCGGGGCGTGGGGCGCGATGGAAGGATCGATGAATGTACTGATCGATGATCTTCTGTGGCCGACGACCGAAGTCACCCGCACGATCACGGCAGTCGCCAAAGGCGATCTGTCGCAGACGATGCATCTCGAAGTGGAAGGTCGGCCGCTGCGCGGCGAATTCCTGCGCTCCGCGACCATCGTCAACACCATGATCGAACAGATGAGCGCGTTCACGTCCGAGGTCACGCGCGTGGCGCGCGAAGTCGGCACCGAAGGCAAGCTCGGCGGCCAGGCCGACGTGAGGAACGTGAGCGGCATCTGGAAGGATCTCACCGACAACGTGAACTCGATGGCGAGCAATCTGACGGACCAGGTGCGCAACATTGCCGAGGTCACGATCGCAGTCGCGAATGGCGACTTGTCGCGCAAGATCACGGTCGACGTGCGCGGCGAAATCCTGCAGCTCAAGGAAGCCATCAACACGATGGTGGATCAACTGCGTTCCTTCGCATCCGAAGTGACGCGCGTGGCGCGCGAAGTCGGCACCGAAGGCAAGCTCGGCGGGCAGGCGATCGTGCCCGGCGTCGCCGGAACGTGGAAGGACCTGACCGACAACGTCAACTCGATGGCGAGCAACCTGACAGGTCAGGTGCGCAACATTGCCGAAGTCTCGACCGCGATCGCGCGCGGCGATCTGTCGCGCAAAGTCACTGTGGACGTAAAGGGTGAAATTCTCGAACTGAAGAACACCATGAATACGATGGTGGACCAGTTGAACAGTTTCGCCGCCGAGGTCACGCGCGTGGCGCGCGAAGTCGGCACCGAAGGCAAGCTCGGCGGCCAGGCGAAAGTGCCGGGCGTCGCGGGCACCTGGAAAGACCTCACCGACAACGTGAATTCGATGGCCGGCAATCTGACCGGCCAGGTCCGCAACATCGCCGAGGTCGCAACGGCGATTGCGGGCGGCGATCTGTCCCGCAAGATCACGGTCGACGTGCGCGGCGAGATCCTGCAGCTGAAGGAAACCATGAACACGATGGTGGATCAGTTGCGATCCTTCGCATCCGAGGTGACGCGCGTCGCGCGCGAAGTCGGCTCGGAGGGCAAGCTCGGCGGCCAGGCCAATGTGCCGGGCGTCGGCGGTACGTGGAAAGACCTGACCGACAACGTCAATTCGATGGCGAGCAATCTCACCGGCCAGGTCCGCAACATCGCGGAAGTCTCGACCGCCATCGCGCGCGGCGACTTATCGCGCAAGATCACGGTCGACGTGAAAGGCGAGATCCTGCAGCTCAAAGAGGCCATCAATACGATGGTCGACCAGTTGAACGGCTTTGCATCCGAAGTGACGCGCGTCGCGCGCGAAGTCGGCACCGAAGGCAAGCTCGGCGGTCAGGCCGACGTCAAAGGCGTGAGCGGCGTGTGGAAGGATCTCACGGACAACGTCAATTCGATGGCGAGCAATCTCACCGGCCAGGTGCGCAACATCGCCGACGTCGCCACGGCCATCGCCAACGGCGATCTGTCGCGCAAGATCGACGTCGATGTACGCGGTGAAATTCGTCAGTTGAAGGAGACCATCAACACGATGGTCGACCAGTTGAACGCGTTCGCGGCAGAAGTGACCCGCGTGGCGCGCGAAGTCGGCTCGGAAGGCAAGCTCGGCGGTCAGGCCGAAGTGCAGGACGTGAGCGG
>JBOHZJ010000397.1:0-4060 GCA_050738395.1 Steroidobacter sp. | reverse complement strand
GCGCGCGCGAGCCCTGTTCTAGATTAAATCTGACTACCCACCCAGTTTTTTCAAGAATGAAGAACACGCAAGCGCGCTTCTGACTAACCGCCAACCGCTAACCGCTAACCGCTAACCGCTTCCAGTCAGATCATCTTCCGATCGTCCAGCCCGATGCCGCGGGCCAGGATTTCCTTCATCACTTCGGAGCTGCCGGCGTAGATACGCGAGATGCGCGCGTCGGCGTACAGGCGCGATATCCGGTACTCGTCCATGTAGCCCGCGCCGCCATGCAGTTGCAGGCACTCATCCGTCACGCGGCCTTCCAGTTCGCTCGCGAGCAGCTTCGCTTCTGCGGCCATCTGCGCCGAGAGCTTGCCCTCGTTGTGCCGTGTGACGCAGTGATCGATGAACACCTGCGCAACATCGATCTGCATGCGCATCTCCGCCATCCGGAAGCGCGCGTTCTGGAACGCACCGAGCGGCCGGCCGAAAAGTCGGCGATTGATGATGAACTCCATCGTGAGGTCGAAAGCGACCTGCGCATTCGTGACGCATTGATTCGCAGTGATCAGGCGCTCTTCGGCGAGAAACTGCGTCAGATAGTAGAAGCCTCGCGTCGGATCGCCGAGCACATTGGCCTTCGGCACTTTAACGTTGTCGAAGAACAACTCGGACGTGTCCTGTGCTTTGAGCCCAAGTTTCTTCAGGTTGCGCCCGCGATTGAATCCGGGCATGTCGCCCTCGATCAGGAACAGGCCGATGCCGTGCGTCTTCTCCGGAACGGTCCGCGCCGCCACCACGAACAGATTGCCGATCTGGCCGTTCGAGATGTAGGTCTTGGAGCCGCTCAGGACCCAGTGATCGCCACAATCCTCGGCACGCGTCTTCATGCCCGCAAGATCGCTGCCGGCGCCGGACTCAGTCATTGCGACGCCGAGGATACGTTCGCCAGAGATGCAGCCCGGCAACAATCGTTGCTTCTGTTCCTCGTTGCCCAGCTCGCCGAGATACGGGCCGACCAGTCGCGAATGCAACGTCATGAAGAACCCGTGCTCGCCGTAGCGGAGGTTCTCCTCGATCATCACCTGCTCGAAACGAAAGTCGCGAATGCCGGCGCCGCCGTATTTCTCATCCGCCCACATGAGCAGGAAGCCGTGCTCGCCAGCCTTGCGAAAGGCCTCCGGGTCAACGTAGCCCTGCTCACGCCAGCGCTCGGCGTGCGGCGCAATTTCTTTCAGCACGAAGCGGCGAAACGTGTCCCGAAAAATCTCATGATCGTGCTCGAACAACGTGCGGGGCGCGATGGTCGGAGTTGATTGCATGCTGCGGACTCATCGATTCAGAAGAATCAAGAGTAACCACAAAGAACACAAAGAACACAAAAGACAGATGAAGAAGGTTCCGATCTATGTGCTCTTTGTCCCGCGGGATTCCCGTTGGTCACGATCTTTGTGGTTACTCCCCTCGTAGTTTTCCGGCTACAGCCCGCTGACCAAGTGCCCACCGTCGACGACTATCGTGGCGCCGGTCATATAGCGTGACGCATCGGATGCGAGCAGCAGCAGCGGGCCATCGAGATCTTCCAGATTGCCGAGACGACGCTGGGGGATGCGCTTGATCATCGATGCACCCACCTCGGTAGCGAAGAACTCACGATTTATATCCGTCGCGAAATATCCAGGCGCAATCCCGTTGACGCGGATGCCGTAGCGAGCCAGCTCGAGCGCCATACTCTTCGTGAGCTGAGTGAGACCGGCCTTCGATGCGGCGTACGGAGCAACGTGCCCGGTCTGGCGAAAACTCAGGATCGACTCGATGTTGATGATGCTCCCGCCGCGGGCGTTGGCGCGCATGCGTCGCGCAACTTCGGTTGCGACGAAGAAGGCGCCCTTGAGATTCACATCGACGACGTCGTCCCAGTCCTTCTCGGACTGTTCAAGCAGCGGCTTCGCCACCGACGTACCCGAATTGTTCACAAGGATGTCGATCGGTCCCAGCGCCTGCTCAATCTGAGCGACCGCTTGCGGTATCGTTGAGGTATCCGCAACGTCCATTCTCGCAACCGCAGCCATACCGCCCTCCTCGCGAATCTCTGCAGCCGCGGCTTCAAGCGCGTCGACGCGACGGGCAGCGAGCCCGACCTTGGCTCCCGCTCGTGCGAGTACGCAGGCGAAACGGCGCCCGAAACCACTGGATGCTCCCGTGACAAGCGCAACTTTGCCGCTGAGATCAAATACTGGCGAGTTCATCATGGAAGTTGCTTCTGCCGTGGCTGATGCGCTCATTGATAGCGAGCGGGGCGGAAATTTATCAAATTCATACGGCCCCAGGCTCGACCCGACGGATCACTTTGGCTTTCAAATTCAAGCGCTTCGCTCGACGTGGCGTGGAGGCGGAATCGCGGCTTGACACCCCTGGAGGTGACCGGGAGAATCGCCGCCCCGCTGCAGGGCGCCGCTGTCAGCCCGGCGCCATCTTCGATGGAAAGGTAGCTCAGCTGGTTAGAGCACGGCACTCATAATGCCGGGGTCGAGGGTTCGAGTCCCTCCCTTTCCACCATCTTCAGGCTAGCGCTGCCTGCCTGGCAAGGCGATCTCCCTTGCCTCGGAACCCCCTCGTCCTTATGCCGCTGCGGAGTAAACCATGCTCGCAGAGCGTGAGGGTTGCGCATCGGCAGACAACTGCCCGGCGCCTTCACGCGCGAGCTGCAGCTGCGCCGCGCGTTGTGTGCTAAAGAACTCCATCGTGCGCACGAGCAGCTGCGCCTGATCCTGCATGAGCTTGCTGGCGGCCGCCGCCTCCTCGACCAACGCCGCATTTTGCTGCGTGGTTTGGTCCATCTGCGCGACTGCGTTGTTGACCTGTTCAACGCCGCTCGCCTGCTCGCCGCTCGCTGCGGCGATTTCGGCAATGATGTCGCTGACCTTCTTGATGCTCTCGATGATGCCGCCAAGCGTCTTGCCTGACTCGTCGACGAGTCGCGATCCTGCACTGACCTTGCCGACGGAGTCGTTGATGAGATTTTTGATCTCTTTCGCCGCAGCCGCGCTGCGCTGCGCGAGATTGCGCACTTCGGTCGCGACTACAGCGAAGCCGCGACCCTGTTCGCCGGCGCGAGCCGCCTCGACGGCTGCGTTGAGCGCCAGCAGGTTTGTCTGAAAGGCGATCTCGTCGATCACGCCGATGATGTCCGCCATCTTGCGGCTGGAGGCGCTGATCTCCTCCATCGCCGCAATGGTTTTCTGCACGACCGCGCCGCCTCTTTCCGCTTCGCTGCGTGCGCTGGTCGCCAACTGATTCGCTTCACCTGCGTTGTCTGCGTTCTGCTGAACCGTGGCGGTCATCTCCTCCATGCTGGACGCGGTCTCCTCGAGCGCGGCAGCCTGCTCCTGCGTACGCGACGACAGATCATCGTTGCCGCGTGAGATCTGCGTCGATGCGGTGGCCATGGCGCCGACCCCCTCACGGACCTCGCCGACCAGGCGAGCCAGCTGGGCGCTCATGTCGCCCAGCGCGTATTGCAGTTTGCCGATCTCATCGATGCGCTCGGTGTGGACAACCCGGGTGAGGTCGCCCGCAGCTACGGCGGCGGCCAGGTCCACGCATTCCTGCACTGGACGCAAGACGCTGCGGCGCGCCCACACATAGCACAGCCCCATCGCCGCCAGCAGCGCCAGCGTCACCGATGGCATGATCCAGTTGCCCTTGATGCGCGTAGCGTCAAAGCCTTGTATCGATCGTTGCGCGAACTCGTTGCCCGCCTTCACCGTTTCATCCACGAAGGAGCGGTGGGCCAGATACTGCGCATCCACGGCCTTGAGCGCACTACGAGCATCTTCGATATTCCCGGTCTGAAGCTTATGAATCACGTCGGAGCGCGCGGCCGTGATGAACTGCTTCGCAGCTTCGTGCTGTTTGCCAAGCAAGTGGCGCTCCAACCCAAACGGCGGATTGGCGTTCCAGTACTTGACGCGCTCTGCGTATTCCGCATTCAGTCGGTTGACCTCCTTGACCGCCTCCTCCAGCGGCAGAGTCTGCTCGACAGCCCGCGATAACGTCAGTCGCAGCTCGATCAGAT
>JBOHZJ010000396.1:0-9603 GCA_050738395.1 Steroidobacter sp. | reverse complement strand
CCCTTATGTGATCGGCCGTTACCACGCGGAGTTGTCGAACGACGCGCGTGCGATCTCTGCGCAGTACGCCGATGCGCTCGCGCAGCTCGCGGACGCTCCGGGAAGTGATTTCGCACTCAGCACCGATGAACCCGACGAGGAGTACTACACCATCGCCGGCGGCATGACCGTCGTTCTCGGCAACGGCCTGAACGGCTATCTGCAGTACATGGAGGTGCTCGAGTTCGAGAACTACGACGACTCGGTGATCACGGGCGGCTTTCGGTACGAGTTCTGAACGTCGACGCTGCAGCACTGTGTCGTGCGCACAGGGTGACAAGACGGTGGGAACGGCTTCGATAAATATATGAACAAGAATCTCTGGTGCATTGTGACGGCGTGCAGCGCCCTGTTGCTCGCGGGCTGCGGCGGATTGAGCGACGTTGGCAAGCAGGAAGACGAGGGCGCACCCCCCACCGCGGTCGTCACGGTCATCGGCCAGCCATCCACCGTTGCAGGCGACAAAGTCACCATCGCAATGCGAGCGGGCGGCGAGCTTTTCCTGAGCGGTAAGGACAGCACCGAGACCGTGCTGCCGATCCTTAAGTTCGACTGGCAGCGGCGCAACGCGGCGGCTGATCAGTTGAAGATCGTGCAGCGAAACAGCAGCAGCATCGCCTTTCAGATCCCACAGGTCGCCCAGCCGACGACATTCGAATTGCGACTGGTCGTAACCGATTCGGACGGCGAAACCGATTTGCAGGATGTCGATGTCATCGTCGATCCGGTCACCGATCCGAATCAGTTTCTTTCCTACCTCGGTGCGCCCGCCACGTTCGATGTGGTCGCCGTTACGAGTCAGGACCTGCCGCCCTGTGCAGCTCCGGGGCAGCAGAACTGCCTGAGCGCAGATGCGCCCTTCCTCATCGAAGTCGAAACGCGAGCGCACTACTGGGACATCGGCGGCCGGTTCAATGAGGGCGCGGACGGACCAACCCAGGGCGTAGTGGTGGACGCCCGTTCTTTCTCGGGATCGTGGCTCAGTACGCTGGGCGCGAGCATGGATTGCAACGCCATCGAGAATCCGCGATTTACCGTACCTATTCCGGCGCTCGACGCCGACGACATCGCGGCGGCAGTGCAGTCGTCCGGCCCGACGCGCGTGCTGGATCTCTCGCGCGTCGGTGAAGCGCAGCTCGTCGTGACCGTGCGGATCTCGCAACCCGCTGGAGCGGTCGCCCTGCCCGTGGGATCAACGCAGGTTTGCGCACCTGCGTTCAGCGCTTTCCAGGCGTCCGTCGCCGCAACCGGGGCGCGCACCAAATCGACCCTGCGGCCCCAGCTCGCACCGGACGGCGCAGCAACGCAGATTCAATTCACCACGGACGAACTGCTCGACGTTCTGGTGGACGTGCAGCCCGATTCAGGCGGCGCGGTCGTTCAGGACACGAGGCGAACTGCCGAGGCGTATTACGCGACGATCGATGATCCCGAGGATGCAGCGAACAGGCGCACCTTCATCGGCTGGCTCAAAGCGAACGGCTTCCTGCCGCCGACGCACGGCGACGCGATCGACTGGGCCGCCGTGGCCGCGGGGTCGGAAGCGCACGCCCTGTATGTGAACGACTTCGATCTGGGATTCGGCCGGGACATGTACGCGCGCAAACTCGGATGCGAGCCCAATGCCGGTCCGAGCTTCGAACCGGGCGAGTGCGATATCGCCACGGTCGTCGTCAACTACGGGAGCCTCGAGGCCGCGGCGAAAAAGCTTGGACCGCAGCTTGCCGTAGCGATGGAATACAGCCGCAAGGGCGACGCCGGGCCGCGGTTCGTCAAGTTCTACACCTACGCTCCGGATATCCGCTGCGACCCTGCCAATCCTCCGCAGGGCGGCTGCACTCAGTTTCGCCAGGTCATGAGTGCGAACCTCGACGGGCGTGGCGAGAAATTCATGCCGGGCGCGTGCACCGTGTGTCACGGCGGTACGCCGCTCGGGCTCGACGGCAGTGACCCTCCTCAGTACGCGTCTCGAGACGTGAACTCGGTCGGCGGCGATGTGAACGCGGCTTTCCTGCCGTGGGATCTGAAGTCATTCCTGTTTTCAGACGACGCGCAAGCCGGCTTTCCGGACGATCCTGGCAATACGGCGCATCATGATCTCTGGTTACAAACGCGTCGCTCAGAGCAGGCGTCCCACATCAAGTTGCTGAACCAGCTCGCGGCGATGACGTACGTCGATCCTGCGGATCAGGCGAACAGATACGAGATTCCGCGACAGCTCGTGCAAGGGTGGTATTCAGGGCAGGGCGGAACCTTCAATGAGAATTTCGTACCTCCGCAGTGGGATGCAGATGCGAGTCAACGATCGCTGTACCTCGATGTGTTCGCGCAGTACTGCCGAACCTGCCATATCTCGCATACGCCCAACGTCGCAAGCGTGGGAATAGCGGGTCTTGATCCCTATCAGAAGTGCGATGCGACTAGCGCCGCTGCGGGCTATGCAGGCAGCAACCGGCAGATCGCGTTCGGGTGCTATCACCAGTTCGTCAACGCGGGTGGATCGAGACAGCGGCTCGCGCAAGGTGCAATGCCTGCGGCGCGCTTGACGATGGATCGGTTCTGGGTGAGTGAGAGTAAACCTGCAGGCGAATCCCTGGCGGAGCACCTGAATATGGCGGCGCCGGATCTGAAGCCCGCGTTGCGACCCGACATTATCGAGGCTGATGTCCGCCTCGCCGGAAGCAGCACAATTGGCGTTCAGAGTTTCGATGCGGTTACTGGCGACCTTGGAGTGCTCCGCCGCAACTCCGTCGTACGCCCGCGCGGAATTCTCGAAGGCGGCGTTGGCGCGATCTCGTGGAGCATTCAGACTCCTTCGGGCGCCCCTGCATCAGTTGCGGGCGGGAGCGGACTGTCGCCCGCTTTCTTCGTTGCAACTCCCGGTCAGTACACCGTTGGTCTGACCGCCGGCGGCGTCACGGTGAATAGAACCGTGACGTTGCCCAACTTTCTCCCCGCGGCGGCGGCGTTGTCCAGAACTGTTGCACCCGCCACGGCGTCTGTGACAATAGATGTGCTGGCGAGCAGCAATATCATGCGCGAGGGAGCTGACGCGACGCTGCAGCCGCTCGTGCAACAGAACCCCGCATCTTTCAACGGCGATCCTCCCTACACTCTTTCGGTCTGCGCGGCCCCGACCCCTGCTGCCGAATGCACGGGTACTTCGTATCAGACGGCGCTGGGAGCGCAGGTGACTGTCGAGCACGCCGCGCTGAGTCCGGCACGCTCCGTGCTCAGCTATACGGTGAGCGACGCCGGAAGCGATCAGTTTGCCTATCGAATAACTGACGTCGACGGCGACTGGAGCATGGGGAGCGTGTCCGTCGCAGTCACTGCCGCCCTGGTGGCAACGAGTCAAACCGTCTGCGTGCAATCTCTCGGGCAGGAATCTTTCGATCTGGACGTTACGGGGGGGGCTGAACCTTTCTCGGTGACCTTTGCTGACGCGTTGGGTTTGGCGCCCACCGGAGATACGGGACTTACGTGGTTCTTCGAGGCATCCCTGATGCCGGGCTCGGCGAGCCAGCCAGTCTTCTGGGGCGATACGATCAGGCCGTACGACGTTGCGGACACGAGTACGCCCGAGCAGGAGAGCGATGCGACGCTGACAGTGCGAGTGCTGCCGAAGGAGCCATGGTCGCGCAGCCTGGAGGCGCCGACAGGCTCGCCAACCAACGGTGTGTCTTCACTGTGGGGAACGCTGGGCTGCACGGGCTGCCACTTTCCGGGCGGCAGCGGACAGAACTTCAGGCTCGACGACGCCGCAACGCTCTACGCCAATGTGAGCGGTCGGGCCGACCCCACGAACCCGGCGGACAGCCGGATTCTCGTTTGCCCCACCCGGCAGAGCGGTTTCACCTGTCTGGGCCTCGACAGCGTCAATCATCCGACGACAAACCTCGCCGTCGATGACGACAACTACGACGCGATCCTGCGCTGGATCGAGGAAGGTGCATCCGACAACACGGATGATCAGACGGGCTGCCCTCCCTGACGCTCGGTCATTGACGTAGAGATCGATTCTGTGCGAACAGTTCTTGCTGCGCAGGTGCTCGTGTTAGCTGGATTGTCGGCAGCCGGCGCCTGCATCGCTGTGCCGGCGAGAGCCGCTGCATCGATCCCGCAACGACAGGAGCTCGAGATCGTCGACTGCCTCCTTCCCGGCCAGATCCGCACTGTCGGCGGGCGCACCTATCTCAGCTCGCGTCGTCCGACGCGCACCACCGTCGCCGATTGCCGCATTCGCGGCGGCGAGTACGTCGCCTACGATCGTGCGAATCTTGAAACCGCGCTGAAGGTCTGGATGGACGCTGCACAGCAGGGCGATGCGGAAGCGCAAGTCACGGTTGGCGAAATCTTTGAGCGTGGTCTCGGATCGGAACCGAACTACGAAGCGGCTGCGATCTGGTATCAGAAGGCCGCGGACCAGGGGTACGGACGCGGCCTGTTCAACCTGGGTACGCTTTATGAGCAAGGCCGCGGCGTCGAAGCCGACAAACTCAAGGCGTTGAATCTGTATCGTCAGGCCTGGGGTATTCCGGCAGACAACCTGATGTATGAGCGCGCTGCCAATGAACAGATCACGCAGCTGCGCGGCGATCTGGAGCAACAGATCGCTGATCGCGACGAGCAGATCGAAGCGTTGTCGCAGCAAGTCGAGCAGCTCAAGACACAGCTGAGCAAGCAGGCCGCTGCAACCGCGAGCAGCGATCTGGCGAAGCAGGCCGAGACACTCGGAAGACTGGTCGCGCAGCTTCGAGCGGATCGCGACAAAGACCAGCAGCGGCTCAGCTCCATCCCGCGAACACGAGAACCGGCTGCACGCGCGGCGGTTCCTGCGCTCGATCCGAAGGCGTACGAGCGCTATGTCAAAGGCCTCAATTTCGGCCGCTACTACGCGATCGTCATCGGCAATCAGAATTATCAGCTGCTCGAAGATCTGGAAACGCCGCACAGCGATGTCGCCCGGGCCACGGCGATCCTGCGCAACAAGTACGGCTTCAATGTGCAGGTGATCGAAGACGCCAGCGACGTATCGATGCTCGGCGCCCTCAATGACCTTGCGAAAGTCGTCAGGGAGAACGACAACGTCCTTATCTACTACGCGGGCCACGGCACACGCCTGACAACCGCGGGACGCGAAGTCGCCTACTGGCTGCCGACGAATGCCGATCGGCCGCCTGACGATACTTTTTGGGTGCCGAGCGAGCAGATCAGCTATCACCTCGGCAGGTTGACGGCGAAGCGCGTGCTCGTCGTTGCGGATTCGTGCTATGCAGGTTTGCTGTCGAACGATCCGGGTGTCAACGTCTTCGGAAAACAGGCCTCGATCGACTATCTCAAATACAAGCTCCCCAAGCGCTCCCGCTTGCTATTGGCCTCAGGCGGCGATCAGCCCGTACTGGACACGGGCGGCGGCGGAAACTCGGTCTTCGCTCGCGCCTTTCTGGACGTCCTTGAGGCGAATCAGGAAATTCTGACAGCGCCGTCCCTCTTCGAGCGCGTGCAGGTACGCGTCAAGGCGGCGGCTGCGCGCACCAACTTCACGCAGGCGCCCGAGTTCAGATCGATCAAGAGCGCTGGGCATGAGGTCGGCGATTTCTTCTTCATTCCCAGGGCGCCTGGCTAAACGGCCTCAGGAGGAGTCACGCAAAATGCTGGCGCACAATTGCAACCAACTTCAGCTGTTGGGTTCTGCGTGTAGATCGGACAAGCGGCTTTTTGTCCGAGTGGGAAGTCCCGTAGGAAATCCTAAGCTACGAAGCGATGGCGGCGGTCGCGGCGAGTACGGCGCCAGCAGAGGAAGTCGTAGCCACAAAGGAATCGATATCCAGACCGAGATCGGACAAAGTGTGTTCAGCCCCATTGACGGAGTGATCACCCGGATAGGATGGGCGAACAGCACCCATCGCTACGTTGAAATTAGCGGTCAGATCGTCCTCAAGGATCTTTCGGGACAGATGTACCAGGGAGAGGAATGTCGGGTCAGGGTCATGTATGTCAAACCAAGCGCGAATGCGAAAGAGGGAGGCTTGACCAGGAGCGGAGAGAAAATCGGTGAGGCAGATGATCTTCATCGAAACGGCCAGTACCCGCAGACCGTCGGGCAGCACGTACACGTAGAAATCGTTGTAGGAGATATGAACATCGATCCCGAACACATTGTGCCTCTCTCCAAATGAACGCTTGTCTCGCGCAGAGCGCCGAGTTCTGATGTGGGCAAGCACTGTATGTCGCCCTGTAGCCGTCTCTGCGGGTGCAAGATCCGAATGACTTGCGACATTCTTCTCTGGGAGCGGCGCATTGATGCCAGAATGTTGCAGAGCGTCTCAGCATGGAATCGGCTTTGGTCTATCGGCTTTGATCGATAGAAATGACTATCGCTGAATCTGCATTCAGCCCATTCGAGCGGAAATAAAATGGCGGTGATCGACGTTGATGGTTTGCTGAAGCCGGTGTCTCCGGAGCGCCCCTGTGGGCCCGACATGGAGTACGAACCGCTATTCCTGGCCTTGCAGGAACTGGCGCGCGGAAAACCTGAGCAGGTGATCGGCGACAAGGTGAAGCTGGCGCAGGAGCCAGCCTGGCCATCCGTTCGGGATACCGCCCAACAGTTGTTCGCTTCCACCAAGGACCTGCGCGTCACCGGAATTCTCCATCTTGCTCTGATCAAGACTGAGGGCGTCGCGGGTCTCGAGGCCGGACTGAATCTGATCCGCCTCATGCTCGAGCGCTACTGGGACAGCCTGCATCCGCTGCTCGACGCCGAAGACGACAACGACCCCACTTTTCGCGTCAATTCGCTGGTGACCGGGCTGGTCAGCGATGAAGCACTTGCAGCAGTGAGGGCGTCGCCGCTGGTGGAGTCGCGGCAATTCGGCAAACACTCTCTGCGCAGCTATCGCATCGCAAACGGCACGCTCAAAGTCGCCGATGGCGCGGGGGACGCCGTGAATCCACAGCAGGAATTGGCGCGCATCGAGGCGGCATTCAGCGACGCGCCGCTCGAATCGCTATCAACCACTGCCGCTGCGATCAGCGCCGTCGCGGAACACTTGAATGCGATACAGCACGTCCTTCTCGACAAGGCGGACGGCATTCCCGACGATCTGAAGGCGCTGTCGACGGACGTCAAAGAGATCAAAACGTTGCTGGACGCCCAGCTGGCGAGGCGCGGCGTCGCATCCGGAGACATCAACCCCGAGAATCCCGCGCCGGGTGGATCGGGAGAAGAACCCATGCAGGCACTAACTGGTTCGATCCGCAATCGCACTGACGTACTGACGACGATCGACAAGATCTGCGAGTACTATGGGAAGCACGAGCCCTCAAGTCCCGTTCCGCTGCTGTTACAGCGCGCCAAGCGACTGGTGAACAAGGACTTCATGGAGATCGTCAGGGATCTGACGCCGGGCGGCGTCTCGGAAGCGGAACTCATCGGCGGCCTTGAGAAAGGGGATCGCTGAGGCGTAATGTTCCTGTACCTACTATAAGTTGGCCCCGAGCCTCGCCAGGCGCGTGGTTCAGGGGGCCTCGACGAACATCTCGGGAGAGCAATGTGGCTAAAGAAAGCGGTCAGAAATTCATCGCGCGCAATCGGGCGCCCAGGGTTCAGATCGAATACGACCTTGAAACCAACGGAGCGATGCAGAAGAAGCAGATTCCGTTCGTCATGGGCGTGCTGGCGGACCTGTCCGGCAAGTCGGCGGAGGAATTGCCGGAAATCGAGCAGCGCAAGGCGCTCGAGATCGACATGGACAATTTCGACAGCCGTCTCAAGGCAATGAAACCCAGAGTGACCTTCGGCGTGCCGAACAAGCTGACGGGTGAAGGCCAGCTCGGCGTCGATCTCACATTCGAGAGCATGGACGATTTTTCGCCCGCGGCGATCGCGAAAAAGGTCGAACCGCTCGCGAAGCTGCTCGAAGCGCGCACTCAGCTGTCCAATCTCGTGACTTATATGGACGGAAAGGCCGGCGCCGAAAAGCTCATTACCAAGGCGCTGCAGGATCCTGCGCTGCTGCAATCGCTTGCTTCGGCCCCGAAGCCGGTTGAATAGCCCCGATCCCGTTTAATTCCCGAGGAGTTCCACGCATGGCCGAAGCCAAGAGCGCAGAGCAGCAACAAACCGGCGCCGCCGTTGAAACCGGTGATTTCCAGTCGTTGCTGAAGAAAGAGTTCAGACCCAAAACGGATCGCGCGCGCGAGCAGGTAGAAGCCGCCGTCAAGACGCTCGCCGAACAGGTGCTGCAGGACAAGGATCTCATCGCCGACGATGCAGTCAATTCGATCAACGCCATCATCGCCGAGATCGACAAGAAGCTGACCGATCAGGTCAATCAGATTCTGCATCACCCCGACTTCCAGCAAATGGAAGGCACCTGGCGCGGCTTGAAGCATCTGGTGTTCAACACCGAATCCAGCGAGACGCTGAAGATCAAGATCTTCAACGTTTCGAAGAAGGAGCTGGGCAAGACGTTGAAGCGGTATCCCGGAACATCATGGGACCAGAGTCCCGTATTCAAGAAGGTTTACGAGGAAGAGTACGGAACCATCGGCGGCGACCCGTTCGGCTGTCTGGTTGGCGACTACTATTTCGATCACAGCCCGCAGGATGTCGAGCTGTTGCGCGGCGTCGCGCAGATTTCGGCGGCGGCGCACTCGCCGTTCATCTCCGCCGCGGCGCCTACCCTCATGGGATTCGACAGCTGGCAGGAACTGTCAAATCCGCGGGATCTGACCAAGATCTTCTCGACTGCCGAATACGCCGCGTGGCGTTCATTGCGGGAGTCGGACGACGCACGCTACGTCGGCCTCACCATGCCGCGATTCCTGTCGCGCCTGCCCTACGGCGCGAAGACGGAGCCGGTCGAGGAGTTTGCCTTCGAGGAGGACACCTCTTCGGCGGACTCATCGAAGTACACGTGGTCGAACGCCGCATACGCCATGGCGACGAACATCAATAAGGCCTTCGCGATGTACGGCTGGTGCACGCGAATCCGCGGCGTCGAATCCGGCGGCACCGTCGCAGGGTTGCCCACGCATACGTTCCCGTCCGATGACGGCGGCGTGGACATGAAGTGTCCCACTGAAATCTCCATTACCGATCGGCGCGAAGCGGAACTTGCGAAGAACGGCATGATGCCGCTGCTGCATCGGAAGAATTCCGACGAGGCTGTGTTCATCGGCGCGCAATCGCTGCAGAAGCCGGCGGAGTTCGAGCAGGCTGAAGCGACTGCCAATGCCGCGCTGGCGGCGCGACTGCCTTACATGTTTGCGTGCTCGCGTTTTGCGCACTACCTGAAGTGCATCGTGCGCGACAAGATCGGCTCGTTCAAGGAACGCTCCGATATGGAGCGCTGGCTGTCGGACTGGATCCTCAACTACGTCGACGGCGATCCGCAAAACTCGTCCGAAGAGATCAAGGCGCGCAAACCGCTTGCGGGCGCGGAAGTCGAAGTGAAGGACGTCGAAGGCAAACCCGGCTATTACTCCGCCGTGTTCCGACTTCGACCGCACTATCAGCTGGAAGGACTCACCGTATCGTTGCGGCTGGTCTCGAGG
>JBOHZJ010000395.1:0-1860 GCA_050738395.1 Steroidobacter sp. | reverse complement strand
TGCGAGAGGAAACATATTCGGTTGTCTCGAATTACGCGTCGAGGACTTGTCAGCGCTCGTGCAGCGCAAGTCCACCCGCTTCCAGAAGCGCTACTTGGTCGCCGACGCGAACCAGACCCGGCTGCAGTACGCGCGCAGTAATGCCGCCGTGACCGCGCATCGCATTGAAGCCTCCTTCACCCAGTGCAGCTTCCATGCGCGAACACGGATGACATCCGCCCGTCCCTTCCAGAATCACATCGCCGATAGCGAACTTTGCATGCTGAAGCGCAAGCAGGTTGATGCCGCGCACCAGGATATTGCGCCGTAGCAGCGCAGGATCGACTTGCTCGCGCCCGAGCAAGGAAGCCATCACCTGCAAATGTTCTGCCTGGATCAGCGTGACCTGCCGCTTGCCGTCCGCAGTTCCCTTGAAGCGATCGCCGATCAGGCCACGCCCGATCTCCACCTTCGCTGCATCGACGACTGTCATGGGCGACTCGCGCGACTCGCGCAACCCGATCCATTGGATCTGGCCGCGTTGAGGCAGCGAAGCGAGCAGGTCGTTGAGCGTCTTCATGAAGAATTCGCGATGCGCTTTCGTTGGGGAGTCGATGCGAAGCGGGACTCACTTTCATTCAGCCCGATCTGACGCTCCCAACTGGCGACTGGCCCGGATGTTATGCGGAACAGCGGATGGGCTTCGGGCGACTTTACGTCGCACCAGTGCTGAAAACACGCCGGACTTCTAGCCCGCAACTTGCGGCGAAGATGTTCCCATTCATAGAGGAGCTGACTGTCTGTGCAGTCGATCCGGACCAGCGTGCGAATCGGCCCTACCTTGCTTTCATCGAAGGAGTAGCCACGCGACTGAGCTTCCAGGAGAACGGACGCGAGATAGGCATTGATAGCCGAGCGCGGCGCGCCGAGCGCCTGGAACCGATGAAGTTGCGCGTGCTGCCGATAGCCCTTTGTCTCGCCTCTGATCACAGCGCGAGCCAGCAGCGCCTCCCGCCAGAGCGCCACCAGGCCCTGTGAATCGAGGTATTTGGGATGCAGCGTCCAGAGTCGCATGTCTTTTCCGCGTGCAGCGACTCGTCAGCTCAGGAGCTTCGACGCCGCTGCGTACTGCGTTGTGTTCGCCAACTCCGAGAGCAGAGCCCGCACCAACGTTGAGGTGGTGAGCGCGCCCCGCGTTATCGCATGGACGCGCCGGCTGAGCGGCGCGCCGTCGGGTGTGCGAACCACCACAGATTCGGCGCTCGGAAAACCAAGTCCCAACTGCGGCACGAACCCCACGCCGAGCCCTGCCGAAACCATCCTGAGAAGCAGGTCGTAATCATCGACGGTATGGGTGATCCGCGGCGCGAAGCCCGCTACAGCACAGGCGCGCTCAGCCAACAGGCGGTCGTCCGTCTGTCGCGACCCGACAATCCAATCCTCCTGCGCGAGACGCTCCAGGTCGATCGGGTCGCGCTCGGTTCGCCACGACTCTGGCAGCGCCAGGAGCACAGGCTCTTCCATGAGCTTCTGCGAGGCGAGTCCCGCGACATCTGGCCGAGGCGCGAGGTTGTAGTCAAAGCACACCGCAAGATGACGGCGCCCGTCGCGCACAGCTTCGATCGCATCCGCCGATTCGAGCTCGTGGATGACCACGCGCATCTCCGGAAAACGATCCCGGGCCCGGATCACAGCCGGAAGCAGGTGCACCTTCGCGAAGGTCGAGAAGCAGCCAATCTCGAGTTCGCCCTTCGGTCTTTCGCCGGTCGCCCGGAGATCCAGTTTGGCCGCTTCGACCGCTTGAAGAATCGCTTCGGCATGCGATACCAGCCGCGCACCCTCCGCGGTTAGACGTACCCGTCGCCCGACGCGCTCCAGCAG
>JBOHZJ010000394.1:0-46884 GCA_050738395.1 Steroidobacter sp. | reverse complement strand
GTTCCGTATCCTTCGCGCTCCGGATGGCCGTGTTCGCCGTGCGTCAACGCGAACTCTTCTTCGGGGGAGAGCACGAGTCTGTGGCGGCCGATCAGCGCGAAATACAGAACGCCAGCGACGTACCAGGCGACCGCGGCATAGACGCCGGCGCGATACACGGGATCCTGCAGCTGGAAGTACAGTGTGACGACTGCGATCACGACAGTCGCGACGGCGCCGGGAATGCCGAGCGGACTGCGATAGGGCCGCTCGATGCCCGGCATGTTCCTGCGCAACAGGATGAACGACAGACCCTGGAGCGCGTACGACAGCATCGCGCCGAACACCGCCATGTTGAGCAGCGTTGCGCCGATGACCGCGCCGCCCTGCTCGGCGCCGAGCGAGAACCACACGGCCATGATGACGGCGAGGCCGATCGCAGCGCCGGTCAGCAATGCGATGTGCGGAGTCTTGCGCGAGCCGTGCGTGATCGACATGGCGGCCGGGTAGTACCCCGCGCGCGACAATGAAAAGATCTGGCGGCCGAAGGCAAAGATGATCGTGTGGAAGCTTGCGATCAGACCGACGACCGCAAACAGCGACAGCAGCTTCGCGATGTCCGCCCCGTAGATGACGCGGAAGCCGTCGAGCAGCGGCTCCGCGGATGTCGCGAGCGAGAACGCGCCATGTAGTTTGCCTTCTTCAGGCGCGCCGATGGAGGCGTTCAGGAACATGATCATCAGGGCAGAGAACATCAGCGTGAACATGCCGAAGATCAGCCCTTTCGGCATATCTTTTTTCGGGTCGACGGATTCCTCGGCCGCGAGCGGCAATTCCTCGATCGCCAGGAACAGCCATACGGCGAACGGCATTGCGGCGAGCACGCCCATCCAGCCCTTCGGTAGAAAATCACCGCCTCCGTTCGGAAGCTCGATCAGTGAACCGTCTGCCGCGACGCCGATGTTGAGCGCCCAGCGCGAGAAGTCGGCGAAGGGAATTGCGCTGACCCAGTACACGATGAGTACGGCGAGCGCGAGCAGCGTGACTGCGACGGAAATCTTGAACGAGAGTTCGACGCCCCAGTAATTCAGCGCGACGAACAGGAAGTAGCAGCCGATCCACCATAGCGGTTGCACCGCGGTCGAGGTTTCGAAGATGCCGGTCAGGTAGGAGCCGATGAAGAACACGATGACCGCCGGCGTCATGATGTATTCGATGCTTTCAGCGAGACCGGTGATGAAGCCGCCCCATGGACCCATCGCGCTGCGTGCGAAGGAATACGCCCCGCCTGTATGCGGCAGCGCCGGCGACATTTCCGCGAGACTGAAGATGAGGCCGAGATACATGATGGCGATGATGACCGCCGCGATGAACAGACCGCCCCAGCCGCCGGCGCCGATGCCGAGATTCCACCCGGAGAAATGACCCGAAATGACCGCGCCCACGCCCAGAGCCCACAAGGACCACACGCGCGCGTGACGTCTCAGTTTTCGCTTTTCGAAGTAATCCTTGCCGGCATTCTGATACGTCACGCCGCCGACGGTCTTCTTGTCAGTCATGCGAAGCTCCCCGAATGTTCTTGTGATCGAGCTTGAAGGACGAGGCGGACTATACGCCCGTGCAGGCGCGCGGCTGTCGTACGCAGAAGTGCGGATGGGATGTGCGCCTCGAGTCCCTCAGAGCAGGAAAGTCTCGCTGCGCGGCGGTCGCCCTCTGGCGTAAGACGCGAGGCGCGGGACTCGAGGCGTTCCGAGACTATCGCTTCGGCCTGAGCCTCACGCCCGGTCTCAACCTGGTAAACGGCAGCTCCCCCGGATCCGCAATGTTCGCTCCTGGTGCGGCGACAATCAGGATGCGGTTCGCGATCGGGCCGAAGTCGGCGCGAAAGTGCACCGAACTTTTGAGCGCCAGCACAGCGAAAGAGGCGGGCTCGACTTTGAGATGGCGGAACATGGCCTGATCCGCCGCCTGCTGTTTACGGCTCGCCACGGCGATATAAACGTCATCGACACGCAGGAGCGCCATCGGACCCAGGTCCATGCGCGATCCTGAGTAGAAGGAACCCGTCGCCGTGAATCGGCCATCGCCAAGTTCAACGACGGTGAAGCGAGCGGTGAGCGGCGTTTCGGCCGGCGTGCCCGCGTGGGCGCCGAGCGACAGATCGATTTGAGCGCCGATGCCGGCTGCATGCGCATGCGCCGCGGCGAGAGGGTCCCACAGAACCCCGGCAAGGACGCGCGGCGTGTGGTGTGCAATCAGCGCTTTCAGCAGCGAAGTGGCGTCTGCCGTGCCGCCGCCGCCGGGATTGTCCTGGGTGTCCGCGAGGATGACGGGGCGGCCGCCGACATGCGGAATGCAGGAGAGCTCGCGTAGCGCTGACTCGATGGAGCGCACGTCGAGAGCGAACTCGGCTTCGCGTTCGATCAAATGCTGGGCGAATTGCGCAACAGCCTGCCCGACCCGCGCCGGGTCCACGCCGTATGCGAACACCGCGGGCCCGCACTCAGCGACGTCCGCGGCCGGAAATCCGGGCGTGAAGTTCATGGACACGATGGGTCCGCTTTCCAGACGCTCCACTTCCCGCATCAGGGCGGCGAGCGGTTCGACGAGGGTGCACTGCGAAGTCAACGGAATGAGAAAGGGCGCCTTACGCAAGGCCGACGACATCGGTCCGTCACGCAGTTCGTAAAACAACCTCAGTGCTCGAGCGCCGGCGCTCGACATGTCCGTGTGCGGGTAAGTGCGGTAGGCGATGAGCGCGCTCGCCTGGTCGACCATCAGTGGCGAGACGTTCGCATGGAAATCGAGACTCGCGACCAGCGGCACGCCGGGACCCACCACTTCGCGCACACGCTTCAACAGTTCGCCGTCCGCATCGTCGATGTGTTCGGCGACCATCGCCCCGTGTAAATCGAGATACACGGCGTCGAGCCGCCGATACGCGCGCAGATCCTCGAGCAACATCGCGACGATTCGTTCATATGCATCGCGCTCGACGTGTGCAGAGGGCGTCGCAGAACACCAGGTCAGGGGCGCGATCGAGTGACCTGCCGACCGCGCCTCATGGATGAAGCCGGCGGCCGGCAGGTTGATGCCGCGCACCGCCTCCAGCAATGCCGGGCCGCGCGTCAGTCCCGGCCACGCATCCGGCGCTTCGAAATCAGCATACGTCGCCTTCAATGGCGCGAAGGTATTGGTTTCGTGTTGAAAGCCGCCGACGGCGATGAGCATGGCTTTTCCAAGGCTACAGGCAACAGGCCACGGGCTACAGTCGAGAGGCTAGACACAAGATATGGGGCGTAGCGGAGCGATCTGATTCCGGCTGCCGCCTGTAGCCCGTCGCCCGTAGCCTTCCTTAAGAGGCTATCCCCACCACTTGCTGCTGCTCTGTCTCGACGCCGGCGGTGATGATGCGGTTTCTACCGAGACATTTCGCACGATAGAGCGCCTTGTCGGCGGCGCTGAGGAGGTCATCGGGCGAGACGATCGCCGGCGGAACCACTGTCGCGACGCCCCCGCTGATCGTCACGCGGTTGGTGACGGGCGACTCGTCGTAGGCGATCGCGAGGCGCCAGATGCGTCGACGCAAACGCTCTGCATAGAGACCCGCGCGACGACCATCGACGCCGGGGAGGACGACGGCGAATTCCTCACCGCCATAGCGCGCCACCAGATCGCCGCCGCGACGGAAGGTCTCATCGAGCGTCTGCGCCACCTGGCGCAGCACTTCATCCCCACGCGCATGCCCGTACGTATCGTTGAAGCGCTTGAACTCATCGAGATCCAGAAAGATGAGCGACAACGGTTGACCGTCGCGTCGGGCGCGGCGTAGTTCGCGATCGAGCGCACGGTCGAAGTGTCGCCGGTTCGCGATGCCCGTAAGACCGTCCTCTGCGACCAGTCGCCTGAGTCGCTGATTGGCGGTCTCCAGCGCGAGACGCAAGCGGGTCAGTTCCTCGTTACGCGCTTCGAGCGCATGCGTGCGTTCGCGCACGCGAGTCTCCAGGTCGTCACGGATGGCCTCGAGTTCGGCCTCGACGCGTCGCCGCTGCATCAGTTCGCCTTCGAGTTCGCGTGTGCGTCGCGCGATCCGGGAGTGCAGAACGAGTGTGCGGGCGAGTGCGGCCATGACCGTAACGGCGAGCGCGGCAACGACTCCGACGGACAGCCCAGCCGACAGCCATGAGGACGTCGAGAATTGAGAAGCGGACATCATCGGGAGGTCCATCGCGTCCTCTAGAGGGCGGAAAAGTCCGCCCACGCCTGCAAAGCGGGTTGAACACTTAGAGCTACGAACGGCGAGGGGTTCCTCGAACAGCGCCTATGCTGACGCTCAGGAGATCGGCCGCGGGCAGCCGGATCAGAACACAGTCGCGCGCAGGTTGGTATCGGACTTGACGAAACGCTATGTGCGACCGACGAGCGGTCAGGCATGATTGAAATGAAGCGAACATCGTAATTTCGATCAGCGTCGCGCTTGACGCCCTTGATCGGCTTACGGAAACTGGCGACGCTCCCTGACGGCGCGGTCCGCCCGTCAG
Organism: Steroidobacter sp.; assembly: GCA_050738395.1. Lineage (GTDB taxonomy): Bacteria > Pseudomonadota > Gammaproteobacteria > Steroidobacterales > Steroidobacteraceae > Steroidobacter. Next base: position 42,364 of record JBOHZJ010000394.1, on the reverse strand, counting down.
ATTCAGCAAACTCTTCGCACGCACATCAACCAAGGCGCGACCGATGCGACCGCTCACCGATCATTCCGCATCGTCCGGCCGCTTCGCGAGTTTTCGTGAGTTTTATCCGTACTATCTGTCCGAGCACAGCAATCGCACCTGTCGCAGATTGCACTTCGTCGGCACGACTCTGGTGCTGACGGTGCTCGCAATCGCGCTCGTCGCAGGCATCGCCTGGTTGCTAATGCTGGCGCCGATTGCGGGCTACGGGTTCGCGTGGGTCGGGCATTTCGTCTTCGAGAAGAACCGCCCCGCGACCTTTTCCCATCCGTTCTACAGCCTGGCGGCTGACTTCGTTCTCTACCGCGACATGCTCATCGGCCGTATCCGCTTCTAACAGTCAGGGTAGTTGCTATGAGCGGAGCTTCCGTGGATCGCCTCTTCGAGCGGCGCCTTTCGACGATCGTCAACCTGCGCGAATCCCGCGTCCTGCAAGGCGGCTTGAAGGGCGTCGAGAAGGAATCATTGCGCGTCTCGCCCGACGGCCGCATCGAGCAGAGCGCGCATCCCAGGCCGCTGGGCTCCACATTGACGCACGAGCACATCACCACCGATTACTCCGAAGCGCTGATCGAACTGGTCACGCCCGCGTTTGCGCATTCGTGGGAACTGCTTCAGTACCTGTGCGACCTGCATCAGTTCGTTTATCGACATCTTGAAGACCAGCTGCTGTGGGCGACGAGCATGCCCTGCATCATCGAAGGCGATGCGAGCATTCCAATCGCACGCTATGGCCGGTCGAACATCGGACGAATGAAAGAGGTGTATCGACTCGGGCTGGGCTACCGTTACGGACGGATGATGCAGGCGATTTCCGGCGTGCACTTCAACTATTCGTTTCCGGCGCACTTCTGGCCCGTGTTCGCCGAGGCCGTGCAGGCTCGCAAGAGCGATCAGGATTTTATCTCGGCGCAGTACTTCGCACTGTTGCGCAACTATCGTCGTCACGGCTGGCTGATCCTGTATCTGTTCGGCAACTCCCCTGCGCTGTGCGGCTCGTTCGTCAAAGGACGCGAGCATTCGTTGCGCGAGCTGTCGCCGGGCACGTACTACGAACCGCATGCGACCTCGCTGCGTATGAGCGATCTCGGTTATCGCAACAAGAGCCAGGCCGGTGTGCACATTTCGGTGAACAGCCTCGATGACTACGTGCGCGATCTGACCGCGGCCGTGAGCACTCCGCATCCCGAGTACGAAAACATCGGCGTGAAAGTGGACGGCGAATATCGTCAGCTCAACACCAATCTGCTGCAGATCGAAAACGAGTACTACAGCTACATTCGCCCGAAGCGAGTCGCGCGCATGGGAGAACATCCGTCGCAGGCGTTGCGTCGAGGCGGCGTCGAATACGTGGAATTCCGCGCGCTCGATGTGAGCGCATTCGATCCGGTCGGCGTCAATCAGAACAAGCTGCGCTTCCTCGAGGCGTTCGCCGCGCTATGCATCCTCAAAGGCAGCGATCCGATCGGCGCGAGCGAACAGGAGCGGCTCGACGCGAATCATGCAGTGGTCGCGCATCGCGGTCGTGAGCCTGGCCTGAAACTAAACCGCAATGGAGCAAGCGTAGAGTTGCGTGTGTGGGCGCGGGAGCTGATCGATTCGATGCGCGGCGTATGCGAGCTGCTCGATCAGGGCGATGACTCGCGGCCATACACGGCGGCGCTGGATCTGCAGGCCTCCAAGATCGACAACCCTGAGCTGACGCCGTCGGCGCGCACTCTGGTGGAAATGCAGGCGACCGGAGAGCCTTTTGCCGAGCTCGCGCTACGGATGTCGCGGCTGCACAAGTCGTATTTTCTGGACCTGTATCCGCCCAATGAGCAGCGACTGGCCGAGTTCGCCTCGGAAGCGGAGGAGTCGCTGCAGAAGCAGGCCGCCATCGAGGCAAGCGACGTTGTGACTTTTGACCAATTTCTGGCGAACTACTTCCGCTCGTAAGCTCGGATCGCTTCGATGAAAGGCCGGAATTTCTTCTGTAAATGGCTGGCGAACTGTAACTACGAGGACTAACCTTCACGATCTGGCTAGCGCGACCGCGCATCGCTTGACCATAATCAAGCGATCACCACGATCACACTCGTCGGTCGAGCATCCGAAGGCGCTAAAGCGCTTCAGACACCGACTGAAAATTAACGAACTGAGAACTGCGCACGCACTTTGCGGCGCCGCGCCAACTACCATGGACACTGTTTTCTTTCCTCCGGATCACCGCACAGGGATTCCTCTCGACTCTATGAATACCGCCTCGAAAACAAAAACTGGTCAGATGTTGAACGCCGGATCGGCAGCAAACGCCGATCAGCTCGGCGAAACGCGACCGGTCGGGGCAGGGAGCATCGAGGCGACGGGAGGCTGGGACGCGTATGACGTGTGGCGGCGCTTCATCAAGGAAGCGCGCGATCGCCGCAAGAGTCAGACGGACTCCAACTAGACCCCACTGAAGTTTGAGTCGCCCTCTCGGGCCATTCCATCGACCCTATCCGGAGCGTCCGAGCCAAATGCTTGAACGATAGCGAGCTTTCCCGCTACCGTTCGGCCCTCGCGCGCGCCGATTCAACACCATTCCAGGCCGGCGCGTCGCGGGAAAACTGCATGCGCGAAACAGACGCGAGTACTTCCACCGGGGCCCCACCCGAATCTCCGCACGCGCTGCAGCTCCGGCGCGGCTTTCCGCGCTTGCGATTCGAGCCGCCGCTCGAGGCGGAATTCCGCCAGGTTTTCCGCGCCGAATCTCTGCAGCAGGTCCGCCGCAATCTCTGGCTGGCGGTCGCGTTCGTCATTGGATTTTCCGCGATCACGCACATCGTGCTGGATCCGGCGGTGAATCGGCTCATGGATCTGGTCCGCCTGGTCACCCTTGCGCCGATTCTGCTCCTCGGGATCGTGCTGGTGCATTCGCGCCTCTATGACCGGTTGTATCCGACGGTCTGCATCATCGCTGCGCCGCTCTTCGGCGCCGGCATCGTGGTGCTTGCGGTCATAGCGGCGCTGCAGGGCGTCAACCTGATCGCGACCGTGGTCATCACCACGATCTACATTTATTTCATGCTGGGCATGCTGTTCTACGCGGCCTTTGGCGCGGCGCTCGCCGTATTCGCGTCCTATCTGATCTCAGCGGCGGTCGCCGGCGCGCCCGGAGCCACGATGGTGGTCGACATCGGCGTGCTGGTGTGCACCAACATCATCGGCGCCATGGTGTGCTATTCGCTCGAGCGCGCCACGCGCACGAACTTCCTCGAGGAGCGGCTGCTGATTGAAACCGCCAGCCGCGATGGACTCACCGGCATCCACAATCGGCGGCTGTTCGATGAGCATGTCGATCGCATCTGGCCGCAGGCGATCCGGGATAAGGCGCCGCTTGGCTTGCTGCTGATCGATATCGATCACTTCAAGGCCTACAACGACTATTACGGGCACCAGGCCGGGGACGAATGCCTCAAACGCGTGGCCTGGAGTCTGAGCCGCAGCGCACGCCGGCCGCTCGACATCACGGCGCGTTACGGCGGCGAGGAGTTCGCCATCGTGCTGTACGACGCCGGGCGGGCTCACGTGGAGGACGCGGCGCGGCGCATTCAGATGGGCATCGAGGCGCTCGCGGTCAAGCATATGGGCTCGCCCTCGCCGGCCAGACGGCTCACAGTCAGCATCGGCGCGGCCTGCATCCAGCCCTCCGCAGGGCGCACGCATTTCGGCTTTATCCAGCTCGCCGATGAAGCGCTCTATGCCGCCAAGGAGCGCGGGCGCAACTGCGTCGTCATCATGGATAAGGAGTACGACCAGCTCACCACGGGCTCCTTCCGCAAAGGCGCCGCGGCCGCGAACGCCTGATCGGGCTGACGCATCGGTCCGGACGATATCTCCATCGTCTCCGCTCATCGACCCGGCGCTTGCGGGCGATCGGTGCGCCGCTATCATTTCGACTCCTTGCTGCGCGCGCGCAGATCCTCAGGTCTCGATCCTCCAAGCCCGGCGGCGTCTCGTCGGCCGTCATTGTCTTCCCAGCGCCGAATCCGACATGCCCCACCGAATCAAGAGCCTCCTGATCGCCAATCGCGGCGAAATCGCAATCCGGGTCATGCGCGCCGCCACCGAGCTCGGCATCCGTACTGTGGCGATCTACTCGCAGGAAGACCGCTTCTCGCTCCACCGGATGAAGGCGGACGAGAGCTATCTGGTCGGCGCCGGCAAGACGCCGGTGGAGGCGTATCTCGATATTCAGGACATCGTGCGGATCGCCAAAGCGGCGCATGTCGATGCGATTCATCCTGGCTACGGATTTCTGTCTGAAAACCCCGGCTTCGCGGAAAGCTGCGCTGCGGCCGGACTGATCTTCGTCGGCCCGACGCCCGAAATCATGCGGCGGCTCGGCAACAAGGTGAGGGCGCGCGAGCTGGCGACTTCGGCGGGCGTCCCCGTCATGCCGGCGACGCCGCCGCTGCCGTCCGACGATGCGGAAGTGCTGCGGCTCGCTCGTGATGTCGGTTTTCCGGTAATGCTCAAGGCAAGCTGGGGCGGCGGCGGCCGCGGCATGCGCGTCCTCGAAAAGGAGGGCGAGCTCATCGAAATGGTCGCCGCCGCGCGCCGTGAAGCCAAAGCGGCGTTCGGCGACGACGAGGTGTACCTCGAAAAGCTGGTGCGCCGCGCCCGCCACATCGAAGTGCAGCTGCTCGGCGACTCGCATGGCAATCTGGTGCACCTGTTCGAACGCGACTGCACTGTGCAGCGGCGCAACCAGAAGGTCATCGAACGAGCGCCGGCGACGTTCTTCACCGACGAGCAACGCCGCGCATTGTGCGAGGAAGCGCTCAAGATCGGCCGCGCCGTGGGTTATCTGAACGCTGGCACGGTCGAATTCCTCCAGGACGCCGAGACCGGCAAGTTCTACTTCATCGAAGTCAACCCGCGCGTGCAGGTCGAGCACACGGTGACGGAAGCAGTCACCGGCGTCGATATCGTACGCGCGCAGATCCGCATCGCCGAAGGCGCACGGATCGGCGACCCCGACAGCGGCGTGCCGAAACAGGAAGACATCCGTCTGAATGGCTACGCGATGCAGTGTCGCGTCACCACCGAAGATCCCGAGAACAACTTCGTTCCGGACTACGGTCGAATCACGGCCTATCGCAGTCCCGCGGGCTTCGGCGTCAGGCTCGATGCGAGCACCGCCTATGCCGGCGCGATCATCACCCGATCGTACGACTCATTGCTCGTGAAAGTGACGGCGTGGTCGCCGACGCCGCACGAAACCATCGCTCGTATGCATCGTGCGCTGTGGGAATTCCGTGTGCGCGGCGTTGTCACGAATCTGCGCTTTCTCGACCAACTCATCATGCATCCGCGGTTTGCCGCCGCGGAGTACACCACCAAATTCATCGATCAGACGCCGGAACTGTTTCATTTCCCTCGCAAGCGTGATCGCGCAACGCGCCTGCTGAATTTCATCGGCGATGTCATCGTGAACGGCAATCCGGAAGTGAAGGGTCGACCGAAGCCCGTGCGACAAATTCAGCCGCGACCCCCGAAGGTGGATCTGCCCGCTCCACCTGCAGGCTCGAAACAGAGGCTCGACGAACTCGGACCAGACAGGTTCGCTGCATGGATGCTCGAGCAGAAGCGCGTACTGCTCACCGATACGACGATGCGCGATGCGCATCAGTCGCTGCTTGCGACCCGTTTTCGCACGTACGACATGGCTGCGATTGCGCCGTACTACGCGAGTCTCGCGCCGGATCTGTTGTCGGTCGAATGCTGGGGCGGCGCGACCTTCGATGTGTCGATGCGCTTTCTGAACGAGTGTCCATGGGAGCGCCTGCACCAATTTCGCGAGGCGATGCCCAATCTGCTCCTGCAGATGCTGCTGCGCTCGGCCAACGCGGTCGGCTACACCAACTATCCCGACAACGTCGTGCAGTACTTCGTGCGGCAGGCCGCGCAGTCCGGCGTCGATCTGTTTCGCGTCTTCGATTCGCTCAACTGGGTCGAGAACATGCGCGTATCGATCGATGCGGTGCGCGAAGCAGGCAAGCTGTGCGAGACCGCAATCTGCTACACGGGCAATCTCTCCGATCCGCGCGAAGCGAAATACGACCTCAAGTACTACCTCCGCATCGCACGTGAATTGAAGGCGGCGGGCGCACACATTCTCGGCGTGAAAGACATGGCGGGCCTGTGTCAGCCGCGCGCTGCTTTCACTCTGGTGAAGGCCTTGAAGGAGGAGATCGGCCTGCCCGTGCATTTCCATACTCACGACACCAGCGGGCTTGCAGCGGCGAGCGTGCTGGCGGCGATCGACGCGGGCGCGGACGCCGTCGACGGCGCGATGGATTCGATGAGCGGACTTACCTCGCAGCCCAATCTGGGCTCGATCGTGGAGGCGCTGCGGCATGGTCCGCGCGACTCGGGGGTCAATGCGGACAACCTGCGAATCTTGTCCGGCTACTGGGAACAGGTGCGACGCTGCTATGGCGCCTTCGAAAGCGATCTGCGTTCCGGCGCCTCTGAAGTCTATGTTCATGGCATGCCGGGCGGGCAGTTCACCAATCTGCGCGAGCAGGCGCGTTCGCTCGGCATCGAGGATGTGCGTTGGCCTGAAGTCGCGCGCGCCTATGCCCAGGTCAATGAGATGTTCGGCGACATCGTGAAGGTCACGCCGACTTCCAAAGTCGTCGGCGATATGGCGCTCATGATGGTGACGAGCGGCCTCACCCGCGAACAAGTGCTCGATCCCGAGCTGGAGATCGCGTTTCCGGAATCCGTCATATCGTTGTTCCGCGGCGATCTGGGACAGCCCTATGGCGGTTTCCCCCCAGCGCTGCAACGGAAGGTGCTGAAAGGCGCACCGCCGCTGACCGGGCGTCCTGGACAAGTGCTGGCGCCGATCGATCTCAGGAAAGCGCGCCAGGATGCGGAGGGCAAGACGTGGCGAGAGATCACGGATCAGGAATTCGCCTCCTATCTGATGTATCCGAAGGTGTTCCTCGACTATCTGCAGGATCGCCTGGATTACGGTCGCGTCAGTGTGCTGCCGACTCCGCTGTTCTTCTATGGCATGGAGCCGAACGATGAAGTGAGCGTCGATATCCAGCGCGGCAAGACGCTCATCGTGCGCTTCCTCGCGGTAAGCGATGCGCACGAGGACGGCACGCGCACCGTGTTCTTTGAGCTGAACGGTCAGCCGCGCTCAGTCAAGGTCCCGGATCGCAGCCAGGTCGCCCTGCGCCCGCCGCGCCGCAAGGCCGACGAAGCCGACGCCAATCACATTGCGGCGCCGATGCCCGGCACGGTCGCAACGGTGGCGGTGAAGCAGGGCGCGAAGGTGTCTCGCGGCGATGTCCTGCTCACGATCGAAGCCATGAAAATGGAAACGTCCGTCCGCGCCGACCGCGACGCGACCATCGCCGAAATCGTAACGCGCCCCGGCGAGTCAGTGGATGCGAAGGACCTGCTGGTGGTGCTTGGTTAAGAGGCAAGAGGGAGAGCCGCGAGAGACCGCAAAAAAGAGTGAGTTCGTATGCAGGAGCAAGAGAAGCGATCCGCCGTATGCGCTGACTGCGAACATGTGCGTTCAGATCTCTACATACGTACCTCCTTTTTGCGGTCTTTCGCGGCTCTCCCCTCCGTCCTCTTCAACGTCCAATGAGATCAAGCGAGCCTGGAGGGCCGACGGCGAAGCCTTGCGCGTAGTCCACCCCGATTTCCTTGAGCTTCGCCAGCACCGCTTCGCTTTCCACTGATTCGGCGACCACCTTTTTGCCCATCACGTGGCCGATGTCGGTGATCGAACGCACCATCTCGTAGTCGATGCGATCCTCGGCGATGTTCGCAATGAACAGTCCATCGATCTTCAGGAAGTCGACGGTGAGCGCCCTCAGATAGGCAAAGGAAGAAACGCCGCTGCCAAAGTCATCGAGCCCGAAGGCGCAACCGATCTTGCGCAGATCGCCGATGAGCTGATTGGCGCGGGTCAGATTGCCGATCGCCGCAGTCTCCGTAATCTCAAAGCCGAGCTTGGCCGGCGGTATGCGCGTTTCGGCAAGCAGGTTGCGGATGTACTCGAGCAACTGCAGATCGCCGACTGAGTCCCCCGAGAGATTCACGAAGGCGCGATCGATACGTTGCATCTGCTGTGGATGCGCGGCCAGCCACTGCATCGCCGCGTTGATCACCCACCGATCGAGTCGCTGCGACAGGTTGTAGCGCTCGACCGCAGGCAGAAAGGCGCCCGGCGGAACGACCCGGCCGGACTCATCGCGCATGCGCACCAGCAACTCGTAGTTCCGCGGTGCGTCCGCATTGCCTGCGATCGGGACAATGGGTTGCGCTTCGAGGAAGAACCGGTTCTCGTTGAGCGCACGCTTGACCCGCGCGACCCACTGCATTTCGCCGTGGCGCTGAGTCACGACGGTATCGTCCTCCTCGTACACGTGGATGCGATTGCGACCCTGATCCTTGGCTGCGTAGCATGCGGCGTCCGCGGCTTGCAGCACCTGTGTGATGCGCCGAAAGCTCGCGGTCACGGGAATGAGGCCAATGCTGGCGCCCACCGAGAACATATTTGCGCCCCAGACGAACTGATGCTGTTCCACGGCTTTGAGCAGTCCCGCGGCGACGCTCATGGCGTCATCGAGCGCGCAATCGTGCAGCAGCAGACCGAACTCATCACCGCCCAGGCGCGCGAGCGTGTCGTTGCTGCGCACGCGACCCTGCAGCACCTGAGCAAGCTGGCGCAACAACTCATCGCCCGCGATATGACCGCAGGTGTCGTTGATAACCTTGAACTGGTCGAGATCGAGATAGCACACGCCGTGCGTCGCGCCGCTCGCTTGCGATGAGTCGAGCGCGCGCTGCAGGCGAATCTCGAACTCGCGCCGGTTGATGAGGCCGGTCAATGCGTCGTGGCTCGCCTCGTACGACAGCTGCTGCGACAGCTCGTGCGCTTCGGTGATGTCGGTGAGCGTGCCTTCGTAGTACATGATCTGGCCTTGTTCATCGCGCACCGCGCGCGAATTCTCGAGCACCACGATTTTCCTCCCGTCCTTGCGCTTCAGAGCGAGCTCGGCGTTGCGGATCTCGCCTGCCAGGGCCATGTTCCGCAGCCAGTTCTCGCGCTCCTCCGGATACATGTACAGGTCGCGCGCGATGCTGAGCTCGAGCAGCTCATCTTCATTGGAATATCCGAGCATGCGCACCAGCGCCGGATTCGCCGCCATGAATTTGCCGTCGGGTGTGGTCTGGAACACGCCCGCGACGACGTTCTCATAGAGTTCCCGATACCTTGTTTCCGAGGCCTTGAGTGCGAGCAGCGTGTGCGTGCGTTCCGTTGCATAGCGCAGCGCCTTGCCCAGCAGGTTGCTGACGATCTGCTGCTTGATCAGATAATCGAGTGCGCCGCGCTCCACCGCCTCGACGCCCAGTTCCTCATCGGCCTGGCCGACCAGCACGATGATCGGTTGATGTCCCGCCTTAGGCTGCAGCCGTAGAAAAGTCGTGAGTCCAAGACTGTCCGGCAGGTTGAGATCCGCGAGGATCACGTCGAGACCGCCTGTTCTGATGCGCGCGAGGCCGTCCGCCAGCGTCCGCACCACTTCGAGAGTGAACGGACAGTCGCGAATCAGGGCAAGCTCCTCGCGAAGCAACTGTTCGTCGTCCGGATTCGCATCGATCAGCAAGACGGTGGTGTTGGGCATGCGGCGCGCAGGCTAACTGGCTGACTGGCCGACTGGCAAACTGGCCGGAGATGAGCTTCATCTGTCTCTTTCAGGATATTTGCCAGTTAGCCAGTCGCCCAGTTGGCCGATGCGCCAGTTAGCCAGCTAGAATCCTCCTATGACCCTACTGCGAGTCGCCGAGCCTCAGGAAGAGCGCGCGCATCGACTGGAGCGAGAGTTCCAGGCGGTGCTGGATGCTGCAGTCGATGCGGTTGTGTTGTTCGATCACGAGGGCCGGATCGAACTGCTGAATCACGCGGGCGAGCGCATGTTCGGCTTCAACGAACAGGAAGTCATCGGGCTCAAGGTCAACATCCTGTTGCCCGAACCCTATCGCTCGCAGCATGAAGACTACCTGCGCCACTACATCGAAGCCGGCGAGCCGCGCATCCTCGGGATCGGTCGTGAGTTGCTGGCGAAACGTCGCGATGGCAGCGAGTTTTCCGCGGAGCTCGCGGTCGGTCGCGTTCAGGGCACGGAGCCGCCGCGCTTCGTCGGCTTTATTCGCGACATCACTGTGCGTCGCAACTCCGAGGAAGCGCTACGTCGCAGCGAGGCCCAGCTGACGGTTGCGCAGGAGATCGCCAATCTAGGCAACTATGTGGTGCATTTCGACGGCAAGTTCGATGACTACTGGTCGCCGCACCTGTATCGCGTGCTCGGGCGCCGCTACGGGGAGCCGTACATCGGCGTGTACGATTACCTGGAACCGATGGTGCATGTGGCGGATCGTTCGCACTGGCAACAGGCGCGCAATGAACTCGACAGCGGCGCACGTTCCATGGACATCGAATACCGCGTGACCCACCCGGACGGGTCACTGCGCTACGTTCATCACATCGCGCACACCACGCGCGGACCCGACGGGCGCATCCTGAGGCAGGTCGGTACGCTGCACGACATCACGGACCGGCGCCGCGCGGAAGACGAAGCGCGACAGATGCAGGATCGCATCGCGCACTTCGGCCGCATCTCCACGATGGGCGAGATGGCCGCCGGCATTGCGCACGAGGTCAATCAGCCGCTCACTGCGATCGCCACCTACGCGCAGGCCTGTCAGCGCCTGATTGGCTCGAAGAATTCTTCGCAGGAAGAGGTGGCCTCGGCGCTCGAGCATATTGGGGCGCAAGCGCTGCGCGCCGGCGAAGTTATTCGACGTTTGCGTACGTTCGTGAAGAATCGGGAAGTGCGACGCGAACTCATCGAAGCGAACCGCCTGCTGGACGACGTGCAGACGCTGGCTCAGACGGATGCGCGTCATCACGGTGTGCGCATCATTCTGCAGCCTTCACCGCAGGGCCCGCAGGTGCAGGCGGATGCAGTGCAGATTCAGCAAGTCATCCTCAATCTGGTGCGCAATAGCATCGACGCCATGCTCGAAGTGCCCGAACCGCGGCGCGAAATCGTGCTGCGCACGCATGTCGATCCTGAAGGCGATGTCGAATTCATGGTCGCCGATCGGGGAACCGGCGTCGATGCGGCTACGATGGCCGAGTTGTTCAATCCGTTCTTCACGACGAAGCCGGGCGGCACCGGGCTTGGGCTTTCAATCAGTCGCTCGATCGTGCGCGCACATGGCGGCAAACTGTGGTGTAGCGCCAATCCGGGCGGCGGCGCACGATTCTTTTTTACTCTGCCGGCAGTTCCGGCCTAGAGAAGCTCGGTCGGCGTTCACCTAGACGGGAGTCAGCGATGCGGGGAAATACCAATAATGCACGTCCCACTATCTTCATCGTCGATGACGATTCAGCGGTACGCGACGCCCTGAAGTTGCTGCTGCGCTCGGTGGGGCAGGCTGTCGAGACTTTCGGCTCGGCGCAGGAATTTCTGGACGCCTATAGCGAAGATCGTCCGGGATGCCTGGTCCTCGACATCCGCATGCCGGGAATGTCGGGCCTGGAGCTGCAGCAACGGCTGAACGAGAAGCACTCGATCCTGCCGATCATCTTCATCACCGGTCATGGCGATGTGCCGATGGCGGTGGAAGCGATGCAGGCGGGCGCGGTCGATTTCATTCAGAAGCCGTTCCGCGATCAGGATCTCATCGATCGCATCAATCAGGCGCTCGAGAAAGACAGCAGCAATCGCGCTGCGCTCGGCGAACGCAACGATATCCGGCGTCGTCTGGAAACACTGACTCCGCGTGAGCGCGAAGTGCTCGATCTCGTGGTGCACGGCAAGGCGAATAAGGTGATCGCCGGGGATCTCAAACTGAGTCAGCGAACCGTCGAGATTCATCGCGCGCGCGTCATGGAGAAGATGCAGGCGTCGTCGCTTGCCCATCTGGTGCGCATGGTGCTCGAAGTCGGACAGGTGTGAGCGGAGCGCCTGCGCGTTGTCGGTTGCCCGTTGTGAGTTGACCGTCACGCAGAATCCTTCTGCGCACAACGCGCAACTCATAACGCATAAACAGCGGTCGCATTGCGCCGCGGCCGAGAAACTTAGGTACAAGTGCGGCTTCTCGCGAAGGGTTCGCAGAAGAAAAATAACGTCCATGCGACCACGGCCCACAGGCGAGTTCACCGCTCCCAATCCTCCCTGCGGCCCGGGCTTCCCTTGTACAGTGGCCGTGGCCGCTTTTTTTTACTGCTCACCGTGTCCGCGACCCGCCCCATCATCGCAGTGATCGAAGCGGACGCAAGGGATCGCCGCACGCTTTGTTCACTGCTCAGTCCACTCGATGCCGACGTACATGATTACGACAGCGCGGAGAGCTATCTCGCCGCGCACGTCGATATCCTCGGTTGTCTGATCACCGACGTCGCTTTGCCCGGCATGTCAGGTCTCGAATTGCTGCGGCTGCTGCGCTCAGCGCATATTTCGCCGCCGGTGATCCTGCTCGGCGAAGAGGCTGACGTGCGCGCCGCGGTCGCGGCGATGCGCGAGGGCGCAGTGGACTTCATCGAAAAGCCGCACATGGACGTCTCGATCCTGCGGCGTGTTGCATACCTCATCGATCATGCGCAGCCCGAAGTGGTGCACTGAGTCGGACTGAGGTCCGACCTACATTTCCGCCCTCGGATCGAAGTCAAGTTCCTGCTTCATCTGCTCATAGAGCGCCTGCGCCTTCGGTGAGTCATTGGCCGGGAGCACGATCTTGAGCACGACGTACTGATCGCCGGGCGTCGAACCGGGCAGGCCGCGCCCCTTGAGACGCATCTTCTGTCCCGCTTTCGCGTTCGGCGGAATGCGAAGATCAACGGGTCCAGCGAGCGTCGGCGTCTGTACGGTCGCCCCGAGCGCTGCTTCCCAGGGGGCAATCGGCAATGTGAGCGTAACGTCGCGTCCGTCCACCTGAAACACTCGATGCGGTCGAAAGCCGATTTCGAGATACAGGTCGCCCGCTGGCCCGCCGCCGAGGGCCGCGCTGCCCTGACCCGCGAGCCTGATGCGTTGACCTTCGATCACGCCCGCGGGGATCGTCACCTTGAGCGTGCGCGGTCTCAACGCGACGCGGCCGCCCTCGCTCAGCTGCGGCGATTTCAGTTCGATCGTCTGCGCGCCGCCTCGAAACGCGTCCTCCAGGTCGATCTGGATTTTCGCCACGTGATCTTCGCCCGCGGGCGAATAGGCCCGTCCTCGACCTGCACTGGTCTGGCCGAAGGGACTGCGCGCACCGAAGAGCGAGGAAAAGAAGTCACTGAAGCCGCCGTCCTGGTCGCGGCCAAAGGAACCCGAGAATTCGAAGTCGCGCCCCCAGTCGGGCGGTGGGCGAAACTCCTGACCGGAGCGCCAGTTCGAACCCAACTGATCGTAGGCAGCGCGCTTCTCCGGATCCTTCAGGACTTCGTAGGCTTCCTGAACTTCCTTGAATCTGTCTTCGGCGTTTGCTTCCTTGCTGACGTCAGGATGATATTTACGCGCGAGCTTGCGATAGACGCGCTTGATTTCGTCCTGACTCGCATCGCGAGCGACGCCCATGATCTTGTAATAGTCCTTGAAATCCATACGACCGTTCGAAGCTGGCGGAGGGTCCAACGGACCGTGAGCCGGAGAAGTTGAAGGCGCGCGTCGCCGAAATCAAGACGGCCAGACTGGAGGGCGAAGGATTACGAGCGAAAGGGCGGAGCTGGACGGCGCAGGAGGCGCAGACCGGCGAGAGCGAACAACAGGATAGAAGCCGCGCCGCCGCCGCCGCTGCCGCTCGAGCCTGAGTCCGTCGATGCGCTCTGTACAACGACTGGCGCCGCCGCCACATTGATGGTGTGCTCGACAGCGTCGTTTGCGGGGTGCGGATCAACGTACGCGCCGGAGACGCGCGCCCGCACCGTGGCAGTTCCGGAGGACGCAGGGGTCATCGATAGGGCGCCGGCAGCGCTTCCGCCTGCGCTCAACGACGACAACATGCACTGCACGGTTGCCGCTGCAACGCTGCAGGAGCCATTCGACAGGACCGCATTTGAAACCGCGACGCCGGGCGGCAAGTCAATTCCGATCACGAGGTCGGCGGCGTCGATGGCGGCCCGATTCGTCATCAGGAACTCTACGTTGAAGGCGCCGCCGACGACCGCCGCTGCCGGCGCCTGCAAGGTCACACCGAGGTCCGCCTCGGGTTCGATGATCAGCGCACCATCGCCGTCATTGTTGCCCAGCGCTGCGTCATTGTCCGATGCGGCGCGTCCGGAGATCGAGTTGGAGCCGACGACGTCGCTGCGCAAAGTGAGGTTGACGGCGCGCATCGCCCCGCCGGGCACATCGCCCAGCTGACAGAAAATGACGCCGGCGCCGCTGGTGCACGAGCCGCCGATCACATAGGCGTCATCCACCATCACCGCCGGAGGAACGAGAATTTCCACGCGGACGCGTTCCGCCGCGACGCCGCCGATGTTGGAGATGTCGAGCGCCCATTCGAAGGGCTGCGAGACCGCTTCTCGCACATCGCCCAGATCGGCAGCGAGGGAGATATCCGCGCCGGGTAGGCGCGCTATGCAGCTTGCGCTCTGCACCTTCGGTCGCATGACGTCAAGGCTGCACTGCGAGAACTGATCGCTGCCGCTGACGCTGGACGACATCAGGTAGGCGCCGGTCGGCGCCGCCGCGCACGCGCCTGCGGAGTCGCCATCGTGGCTCGCGCCGAAGTTGTGACCGATCTCATGCGCCGCGATCAGGGAGTCGCGCCAGGAGTTCTGAGCGCGGACTTCCGTGAGCCCCACGCCGTATTCGGCGTGACAGAGTTTATTCAGATAAGCGATGCCGACCGTCGTTCCGTCCAGATCGCGACCGGTGAAGAGGTGCGTCAGCCCGCTCGAGAGCAGTCCGCTCGAGCGCTTGCGCACCTTGCCGAGTTCCTGCAGCAGGGTGTTTGCCGAGGTTGCATCGGAAAGCGGATCGCTGTTCGCGTCATTGACGAATACAGCGGAGACTTCGATCTCCACGCCTAGCTGCGAACTGAAGATTCCATCGACGTTGTTGAGTCGCATGAGGATCGCGTCGCGCGCATCCTGTTGGTTCGCATAACGCTGCAGAAAAGGTGCATCGCCCATCGCGGACAGCTGCAATCGCACGTCGGCGCCCGCGGCCTGCATCACGGCCGGCGCAGTTTTCAGTTCGCGCACGAGCGACTCGTACTCCTGCGAACCCTGGCGCGCATCGTCGGCTGCCTCGACCGCGCAGGATGCTTCGCTCGAAGCGATGCTAACGTCGGCGAGTCGGAAGATGATCGTTTCGGCAGCGCCGGCGTCCAGCGGCGCAACGAGGGAGTCGCGAATTTGCGCGGCGGGTTCGATCACATAGAGATCGGCGCCGTCCCAGAACATCCCTTGCACCGCTCCGTTCTTGACTGCGATCCGGACCCAGGAGTCGCTAGCATTCTTGAGCCGACCTCGATATAGCTGCAGCGAGGACGCGGTAGATTTGGACTGCAGTTGGTTTATGAGCGCGTGATTCGTATCGAGCGACATCTCGAAGCGCCGGCCAAAGGCGTCGAAACCAAGTTCGCGCAACTGGGGCGCCGCAGATTTACGCAGCACGCTATCGCGATCGGGTGTGAACGAGCGCAATGGCTCGAAATAGAGGATGCGCGCATCTTGCGCTGCTGCGACGCACGGGACGGCCGCGGCTGTGACGACGACAGCAAGCAGCCAGCTGATTCGCAAACCAGCCCCGATTCCCCCGCGGCTCCCCATTTACCCAATCCTCACACGATTTGTAGCTTTTTCTCACAGGCCGGAGGCGACCACAAGGAACCGCGGCACACCCGTCGTCAGGACGCGACGCTCATCACGCGATGTCGGAAAACTTGTCAGTTTTCAGGCAGTCCGCGCGCATCGCCGAGCATGCTGAGCGGCCGAGCAATGAGCAGCGGTTCGCACTTGTCGCGGCAACGCTCCACGAACGGAACTTCGATCGGATTAACCCGCGACGCGCGATTGAACCGGAAGTCAGCGCGACTTTTCGATCGCCACATGCACTTCGCACGCGGCTTGATAGCGGACGCGCAGGCGCACCAAACACGCGCGCGTCGCCTGATCTGGCGCGCTAAACTGGTGCGAGTCGCACCGCCAGCTTCGAACACACCGAAGTATCTGCATGGCGGCGACCCGGTTGGAAACGCGGCACAAAACGTGCACTGCAATGCCCGCGCACGGCGCCGCGATGCTGGCCAGAGTCATCGGCGCCGGCACGCAAGAAGAACCTGACGTACATACGGTCCCGCACTTCGAGACAGGAGCCTTAGGGGAATGAAACTCATCAGCGCAATTATCAAGCCCTTCAAACTCGACGACGTGCGCGCCGCGCTCTCGGAGATCGGCGTCTCGGGTATGACGGTCACCGAGGTCAAAGGCTTTGGGCGACAACGCGGCCACACCGAACTGTATCGCGGCGCCGAGTACGTCGTGGATTTCGTCCCGAAGACCCGCATCGAAGTCGCCGTCAAGGATGCGCTCGTCGATCAGGTCGTCGAAGCGATCATCAACGCGGCCAAAACGGGCAAAGTCGGAGATGGCAAGATCTTCATTACCGATCTCGAGCGCGTCCTGCGCATCCGCACGGGCGAAGCAGACGATCAGGCGCTCTGAGAGTCTCGCGGCCCGCACCAGAGCGGCCTTGACGCGAGGCGCTGGACGCGAGCCGCGAAACTGTCAGATGGAGGCTTGAGACGGCGGTGGGGTTAGAATCCGCCTCATGCCTCTAATCTTCTCCGACTAGTCGCCAGTCACTAGTCACTTCCCAATGCCCCACGCCATCCGGATTCACGAGTACGGCGGCCCTGAAGTCCTGCGGTGGGAAAGCGTGGAGGTGGGTGAGCCGGGGCCCGGTGAAGTCCGCCTGAGACACACCGCAATCGGCCTCAATTTCATCGATATCTATGAGCGCACCGGTCTTTATCGATCCACGCTCCCGCTGATTCCCGGCAGAGAAGCAGCGGGCGTGATCGAAGCCATCGGCGACTCCGTCAAACACGTGCGGGTGGGCGATCGGGTGGCTTATACGTCGCAAGGCTCCGGAGCGTATTGCGAGATGCGCGTCATGCCAGCCGAGCGGCTCATCCGCATCCCTGATGCGATCGATGATCAGCATGCAGCCGCAATGATGCTGAAGGGACTTACTGCCCAGGCGCTGCTGCGTCAGGTTTATCGCGTCCGCAAGACTGACGTACTTCTCGTGCATGCTGCTGCTGGCGGCGTCGGTTCAATCCTCGTGCAATGGGCCAAACACATCGGCGCCACGGTGATTGCGATCGTGGGCTCCGATGCAAAGGCGACGCTTGCACGTGAGTTGCGCGCCGATCATGTGCTGCTCTCGGGCGATGACTGGGTTGCACAAGTGAAGTCGCTTACGCGCGGACGGGGCGTCAACGTCGTCTACGACTCGGTGGGCCAGGACACCTTTATCCGCTCGCTCGATTGCCTGCGTCCTCGCGGCATGATGGTCACCTTCGGCAATGCGTCCGGCCCGGTCGCCCCGGTCGCGCCGCTGGAACTCAGCAAGCGCGGCTCCCTGTTCCTCACGCGACCCACACTGTTTCATTACATCCCCACCCGGGCCGCGCTGGTCCGGTCCGCCCAGGAACTGTTCGATCTGACAGCGCGTTCTGTGATCAATGTGCACGTCGGCCAGACGTATTCCCTGCAGGATGCCGCCCGCGCCCATCGTGAACTGGAGGCCCGACAGACGACAGGCTCGACGGTGTTGGCGCCATGAGGACTATTACAACAAGCGGCGCGTAGCGTTGATGGACGACGCGCGCCATCGTTGCAGTTCAGCGGGGCGTAGTGGCCGTGAACATCGCGTGTGGGTGGCTGTGCGGGTGGGCGATCGCCGTCTCGGGCGCGACATGGTGCATTTCGCCGGCGTGCGCCGATACGCTTCCGCCCGCTGACAGTTCCGAAACCGACGAGTTGCCGCGCGAGGGCGCGCCGCCTACGAAGCTGCCGGTCGCAGAACCTCCCTCAATCACACCCGCGGAACTCGAATCCGCCGGCGTCGTCATCGGCGAAATCATCATCATCAACGGCGACGTGTTCGACACGGATCTGCCCGAAGAAAACAATCTGCTGTTCCGGCTGGCCAACAAGCTGCACATAGAAACGCAGCCCGAGATAGTTCGCAGTCAGCTGCTGTTCAAACCGGGCGATCGGTACTCTGCGCGGCTGGTTCGCGAGAGCGAGCGCATTCTGCGCAGGAACGACTATCTGTTCGATGCGAGGATCACGCCGGCGCGCGTACACGACGGCAAGGTGGACTTGATCGTGCGCACCAAGGACGTGTGGACGCTCAAACCCGGCATCAGCTACGGCCGCAGCGGCGGGGAGGACTCCACTGGCTTCGAGTTCGAAGAGTCCAATCTGCTCGGCCGCGGCAAAGAGTTTGAACTCGCCTACACGAAGGACGTGGATCGCGAAACGAAGCGGGTCCGCTACTTCGATCCACACCTGGCCGGCACCTGGAATCGGCTTGGAGTGCAATACGAAGACAATAGCGATGGCGAGCTGCGCGAATTCTCCTTCGATCGCCCGTTCTATTCGCTCGAAGCTCAGCGGGCGGCCGGCGTCGGCTTCACGGACTGGAATCGCGTCGACTCGCGTTACAACCTGGGCGAGGTGGTGGACAAGTACCGCCACGTCGAGGAGAAGGTGGAAGTGTTCGGCGGCTGGTCAAGTGGACTCACCAACGACTGGGTGCGCCGGCTGGTGTTCGGCGCCGCCTATGAGCACGATGGATTCGAAAGTGTTGCGGACCCGCTGAGCGCGGCAATCTTGCCAGGCAGCCGGACGCTGGCTTACCCGTATATGGACATCGAGTTTCTGCAGGACGCCTTCGAAGAGCGCCGCAACCAGGATCAGATCGAACGGACCGAAGACTTCTACGCTGGCACGTTCCTGACGGCGCGCGTCGGCTACGCGGCGGAAGCGCTGGGGTCGGATCGCGACGCGATCATTCTCGGCATGGCGGCCGGCACGACCTTTGAAAGCGAAGAACGCAGGCACACGCTCCTGCTCGAAACCGAAGGCGAAGCGCGCATCGAAGACGGCGATCCGCGCAACGCGTTGTTCACGGCGCAGGCGCGTTACTACTGGCGAATGGCTGTGCGACAGTTGTTCTACGCATCGTTGAGCGGCACGGTCGGCGAGAACCTCGACGCGGATCAGCAGATCCTTCTGGGCGGCGATAACGGACTGCGCGGTTATCCGCTGCGCTATCAGGATGGTTCAGCGCGCGCCCTTCTGACGCTGGAGCATCGCGTCTACACGAAGTACTACCTCTTTCGGCTGTTCCACGTCGGCGGCGCCGTGTTCTTCGATGTGGGCCGCACCTGGGGGCGAGGCACAGTCAGCGGGCCCACCGAGAAATGGCTGAAGGATGCTGGGATCGGTCTGCGTCTCGGGTCGAGCCGTTCCTCTTTCGGCAGCGTCATTCACATGGATCTCGCCTTCCCGTTCGACGGTGACTCGACGATCGACGACGTGCAGTTTCTGGTCGAGACCAAGCGCAGCTTTTGATCCGCTTCGCGCAGCTCCGATGAAGAGCGTGGCGCGGCCAGAGCCTGTGGAATGCGCATCACGCGCCAATAAAAAAGCCCGCCATGCGGCGGGCTTTCCTGTTTCGTCCGGGCGCCGACGGCAGGCCGTCAGCCGCTAACGCTCTACTTGATCTTCGCTTCCTTGTAAGACACGTGCTTACGCACCTTCGGATCAAACTTCTTCACTTCCATCTTGTCGGGGTGAAGGCGCTTGTTCTTGGTGGTGGTGTAGAAGTGACCGGTCCCGGCCGTGGAAACGAGCTTGATCTTTTCGCGCATGATTCAGTTCCTCTTGGGCGGAGGGCTCAGACTTCCACGCCCTGGGCGCGCAGCTCGGCGACAACCGCATCGATGCCTTTCTTCTCGATCGTGCGCAGGCCGCGCGTTGAGATACGCAGGCTGACGAAACGACGCTGACTTTCCACCCAGAACCGATGTACGTGGAGGTTGGGCAGGAAACGACGCCGCCGCCGATTGTTGGCGTGTGAGACCGTATTGCCGGTCATCGGCCGCTTGCCGGTGATCTGACAGACTCTGGACATGACTGATCCCTTTGAAGGCCAGGCCGCAATTGCGAGAAACGCAGCAGCCCGGCGGAAAAACGAGTCGCGCTTTATACCAGCCGGTCGCCGGGGCGGCAAGGACGTGAGCCGGCTGGCGCGTCAACGGCGACTGGCTTACCGGCTAACCGGCCGAAGAAGAACGGATCTGCCAATACACCAGTCAGCCAGTTAGCCGGCTGGCCTACAGCAGCCCGCGTTCGGCAAAAGACTCACAGACCGAATCGCCGACCACCAGGTGATCCAGCACCCGGATGTCCACCAGGCCCAAGGCCTCCTTGAGTCGGCGCGTGATCAACTCATCGGCCTGACTCGGCTCGGCCAGTCCGGATGGATGATTGTGAACCAGGATGACCGCCGCGGCATTGTGGGCCAGCGCCTGCTTCACGACCTCGCGTGGATGGACGCTGGCGCCGTCGATCGTGCCCCGGAACAACTCTTCGAATGCGATCACGCGGTGGCGATTGTCGAGGAACACGCAGCAAAAAACCTCGTGCCGCAGATCGCGCAGCCGCATTCGCAGGAATTCCCGGGTTGCACGCGGGTTGGCCAGCGCCGACCCGGTCATCATGAGTTCCTGATAGTGCCGGCGCGTCAGCTCCAGCGCGGCTTGCAGGGCTGCGTAACGTGCCGGTCCAAGGCCGCGCGCGGCGCAGACCCGGTCGCGATCCGCCGTCAGCAGCCCGCGCAGCGAGCCGAATTCGACCAGTAACGCGCGCGAGACGTCCAGAGCGCTTTGTCCGCGAGTTCCGGTTCGAAGCAGGATCGCGAGCAGTTCCGCCTCACTGAGCGAGGTGGATCCCAGTTGTAGCAGCTTTTCCCGCGGCCGCTCACCCTTCGGCCAGTCGCGTATCGACATTCCTTTGTCTCCGCTTTCCTTGCGTGCGCAGCGCATTGTGAGCGGCGGATCGCGCAGACGCGCGGCGCATAGCGGCTGATTTGCACGGAAAATGACGCCTTTTTCGGGCGCCCGGACCATTCCTCCGTGGAATCCGGGTATGCGCCCGCGCCGTTTGCCGCCTTCAGGCGCCGCGCCCATAATCCGTGGTCATGAGTTCACAGCCCCGCAAAGTGCTGCTCGGCGTCACCGGCGGCATCGCCGCCTACAAAAGCCCCGATCTTGTGCGTCGCCTGGTCGAGCGCAACGCAGAAGTTCAGGTCGTTATGTCGCGTGGCGCGCAGCAGTTCGTCACCGCGCTGACGTTTCAGGCCGTATCGGGCAATGCGGTACGCGCCGACCTATGGGATGAGACCGCCGAGGCCGCTATGGGGCACATCGAGCTGGCGCGCTGGGCGGATGAAATCATCATCGCCCCGGCGACCGCCGAGTTCATCGCACGCCTCGCGCACGGATTCGCCGATGACCTGTTAACGACGATATGTCTCGCTGCCACCGTACAGATCACTCTCGCGCCCGCAATGAACCGGCAGATGTGGGCGAACCCCGCCACCCAAGCCAATGTGCGCGTTCTCAAAGAGCGCGGCGTTCGGGTGCTGGGCCCTGCCAGCGGCGAACAGGCGTGCGGAGAAGTTGGCGTCGGGCGAATGCTCGAGCCGGCTCAGATCGCAGATGAGTTGTTAACCGTGCGCGGCGGCGCCGGCGTCCTGCAGGGCCTGAAGGTGGTCGTGACGGCAGGCCCGACACGCGAGCGCATCGATCCCGTGCGCTTCATCAGTAACAGAAGCTCCGGAAAGATGGGCTATGCGGTGGCCGACGCCGCGCGGGCGGCGGGGGCGCATGTGGTCCTCGTCAGCGGCCCAGTGCAGATTGCGACACCGCTCGGCGTCGAGCGGATCGACGTCGAGAGCGCCGAGGACATGTTGAGCGCAGTCCAGCGTAGCGTTGCGGACGCTCACATCCTGATCGCCGCCGCGGCGGTGTCGGACTATCGCTGCGACGACATCGCCTGTCAGAAGATCAAGAAGACCAGCGACACGCTCACGCTGGCGCTGGCGCGCGCCCCCGATGTGCTCGCGACCATCTCGCGTTCGCAGTCGCCGCCCTTTCTGGTGGGCTTTGCCGCGGAAACCGAAAACGTCGAGCGCAACGCACTTGCGAAACTCAGCGGCAAGAATCTCGACATGATCGCCGCAAACCAGGTAGGCGACGGGCTCGGCTTCGACAAGGACGACAACGCGCTCACGGTGTACTGGCGCGATGGCAAGCGGGAGTTGACGCTCGCGAGCAAAGCGGCGCTGGCGCAGCAGCTCGTCGAACTCATTGCGGAGCGCTATAGGGCGCGCGAAGTCTCTCCGTCCAACGTCGCAAAGTCGATTCATGTCCGCTGACGGGATGCATCCCACAAGCGAATCGGCGCGGCGCCGTCTGGAAGTCCGCATCCTCGATCCGCGTATTGGTCGCGACTACCCGCTGCCTCAGCACGCCACGAGCGGGTCGGCGGGCGTCGATTTGCGCGCGTGCGTCGATGCCGCGCTGGAATTGAAGCCGGGCGACACGCAGCTGATTCCGTCGGGCATTGCGATTCACCTGCACGATCCGGGGTATGCCGCGATCGTTCTGCCGCGCTCTGGTCTCGGGCACAAGCACGGCATTGTGCTCGGCAATCTCGTCGGCCTGATCGACTCCGATTATCAGGGGCAGATCTTCGTGTCCTGCTGGAACCGCGGTCAGACGACATTCACTATCCAGCCCGGCGAGCGCATTGCGCAGCTCGTCGTCATTCCGGTCGTGCAGGTGGAATTCGAAGTTGTGAATGACTTCGCGGCATCGAAGCGCGGCGCCGGCGGCTTCGGCAGTTCGGGACGAAGCTAGCTGCAGCTGCAGCGATGAGCGCCTGGCCACGCGAATTGCGGCTAGTCCGTTGCTTCCACGCCGTTCGTTTCCCGCAGGAAGAATGTGCCGACGACGACGGTCATCAGGCAGACCGCGACCGGATACCACAGGCCTGAGTAGATGTTGCCGGTGTAGGCGATCATCGCGAACGCGATGCTTGGCAGGAATCCGCCGAACCAGCCGTTCCCCAGGTGATACGGCAGCGACATCGACGTGTAGCGAATGCGCGCAGGAAAGAGTTCGACCAGCCAGGCGGCGATAGGCCCGTAGGTCGCTACCCCGAGCACCGACAGGATGAACAGCAGCAGAAACACCATCAGGTAGTTGATCTGCGATGGCTCCGCATTCAGTGGATAGCCCGCCTCATCGAGCACACTGCCAAGTTTGCTCCTGAATTCAGCGCTGCGCCGCTTGAACTCCTCCGAAGACAGCGCTGCTCCATCGAACGCCGCGATCGTCGTTCCACCGATTCGCACCATTGCGATCGATCCCGCGTGCGCGCTCTGATTGACGTATGGGATGCGCATGCCGGCGACCGCCGTCTTCGCCACGTCGCATGAGTTCGTGAATTTCGCTGCGCCGACCGGATCGAACTGCAGGCTGCATCGCGCAGGGTCCGCGATGATGACCACCGGCGCATTCGCTTGCGCCGTTTCGATCGCCGGGTTCGCGAAATGCGTCAGCCCCTGGAAGATTGGAAACATCGTGAGCGCCGCCAGCAGACAGCCGATCATCACCAGGGGTTTGCGGCCGATGCGATCGGCGATCTTGCCGCACAGCATGTAGAACGGCGTCGCTGCGGTGAGCGCGCCAGCGACCAGCAGATTCGACATTGCAGGCTCGACCTTCAACGTCTGCGTGAGAAACAGATTCATGTAGACGAGCGAGACATACCCGACGACAGCCTGGCCCGCCATGGCGCCGAACAACGCGAGCAGCACGAGCTTCAGGTTGCTCCATCGTCCGATGGATTCGCGCAATGGCGCTTTCGACAGCTTTCCTTCCGCGCGCATCTGCCGAAATACCGGCGACTCTTCAAGCTGCAGCCGGATGTACACCGAGATACACAGCAGAATGATGGAAAGCAGGAACGGAACGCGCCAACCCCACGCGTCGAACTCGGGCCCGAGCACCCAGCGGCAACCGAGAATTACCAGGAGCGACAGGATCATGCCCGCCGTTGCGGTGATCTGAATCCAGCTCGTGTAGTACGCGCGGCGTCCGGGCGGCGCATGTTCCGCAATGTAGGTCGCTGCGCCGCCGTACTCACCGCCGACCGCCAGCCCCTGCAACAGCCGCAGGATGATGAGCATGATCGGCGCTGCGAGCCCGATGGACTCATACGTCGGAAGCACGCCGACCAGTGCGGTTGCGACGCCCATCAGCACGATCGTGATCAGAAAGGTGTGTTTGCGACCGGCCATGTCGCCGAGGCGTCCGAAGATGATCGCACCGAGCGGCCGGACAGCGAACCCGGCGGCGAAGGCGAGCAGCGCGAAGATGAACGCAGTCGTCTCGTTGACGCCGGAGAAGAACTGTTTGCCGATGATCGCAGCGAGCGAGCCGTACAGATAGAAGTCGTACCACTCGAACATCGTGCCTAGCGATGAAGCCACGATCACACGCCGATGCGTGCGGTCGATCCCCGACGTCTGAGTCATGTGTCGCCCGATCGGTTGGTTGTTCTCATTGCGCAACGCCCTGCCCGATGCGCGCGGCCAGTAGAGCACAAAGCATCCGGCCCCGGAACGAAGCTCACGCATCTCGACAAATCTCGCCGCGAGATCGCAGCGATAAGCGCTATTCGGAGAGCGCCGCCTCGAGCCGTTCGTTTGCGGCAAGCCACCTGGCTTCACTGTCCTCGATGTCCCGCTTCACGCGTGTTTGCGCCTGCAGGAGCTCCTGCAGCCGATTCTTCGCATTTGCGTTGTACAGATCGGGAGACGCGAGCTCTTTTTCCATCGCAGTACGTTCCTGCTCGAGTGCGGCGATCCTGGTCTCGATACGCGCAATTTCATTCTTCAAAGGACTCAGGCGATTGCGGCGCTCCGCCTCTTCGCGCTTGCGTCGCTTCTTTTCCTCCGCACCCATTGAGAGTTCCGTGACGCCTGTTTCGGTCTGCTCGCGCGTCGTAAACCATTTCGCGTAGTCGTCGAGGTCGCCGTCAAAGGGCGCGGCGCGGCCCTGATCGACCAGGATCAATTCATCCGCGACCGCGCGCAGCAGGTGACGATCGTGCGAGACGAGCACCACCGCCGCCTCGTAGTCCTGCAGCGCCACCGCGAGCGCCTGGCGCATTTCGAGGTCGAGATGATTGGTCGGCTCATCGAGCAGGAGAAGATTGGGTCGCAGGTAGCACACGAGCGCGAGCACCAGGCGCGCCTTCTCGCCGCCCGAGAACGGCCCCACCGGCTCGAACGCGCGATCACCGCTGAATCCGAACCCGCCCAGAAAGCTGCGCAATTCCTGTTCGGTGGCGCGCTGCGCGCTGTCGAGGCGCTTGAGATGTCCAACGGGTGAATCATTCACCGACAACTGCTCGAGCTGATGCTGTGCGAAGTAGCCGATGTTGAGATCACGCGCCTCGGTGCGCTTTCCGGAGCTCGCTGCAAGTTCGCCGGCGAGCAACTTCATCAGGGTCGATTTGCCGGCGCCATTGCGGCCAAGCAGTGCAATACGGCTGCCGGGAGAGATCGTCATGCTGATCGACTCGAGAACCACGCGCTCGCCGTAGCCCGCGGACTGTTTCTCCAGCGTGAGCAGCGGCTGCGGCAACTTACGCGGCGGCAGAAACGAAAATTCGAACGGCGAATCGACGTGCGCCGGCGCAATACGCTCCATGCGCTCGAGCGCCTTCAGACGGCTCTGCGCCTGCCGCGCCTTGCTCGCCTTGGCGCGGAAGCGTTCCACAAAACCCATCATGTGGCTGATTTCGCGCTGCTGCCGCTCGTACATCGATTGCTGCTGTGCGAGCTGCGCCGCGCGTTGATCTTCAAACGCTGAATAGTTGCCGCTGTAGATGCGTGCGGCGCCCGCTTCGATATGTACGATGCGGTTGACAGTCCGATCGAGGAACTCGCGATCGTGCGCGATCATCAGCAACGTACCGCTGTAGGTTCGCAACCACTCTTCCAGCCAGATCACCGCGTCCAGATCCAGGTGATTCGTCGGCTCATCGAGCAACAACAGATCCGAGCGGCACATCAACGCCTGCGCAAGATTGAGACGAACGCGCCAGCCGCCGGAGAACGCGTTGACGGGACGAACTTCGTCTGTCGCAACGAAACCAAGTCCGTGCATCAGGCGCCCGGCTCGACTGCGCGCGTCGTAACCGCCCAGCGCGGCGTAGCGCGCGTGCAGCTCGCCGAGTTTGACGCCGGCGTTCTCGGATTCGGCTCTGGCCATGGCGCTCTCGGTCGCGCGCAGTTCCTCGTCGCCATCCATCACGAACTCGATCGCCGGCCGGTCGCTGGCGTCCAGCTCCTGTGCGACATGCGCCACGATGAGCTGCGAGGGCATCTCGAAAACACCGCCGTCCGGCTGCAACTCGCCCAGGATCAGGGCGAGCAAGCTCGATTTGCCGCAACCGTTCGCGCCGACGATGCCGACCTTCTCACTGCGATAGATCGTGAAGGAAGCGTCGGAGATGAGCAGACGAGCGCCGCGTCGCAGCGCGAGGGATGAGAAGGACAGCATGGGTCGACATTGTCGATCGGAAGGCGGTTGGCAGGAAGGCCTGCGGCAAGTAAGCCGTTGGCCGGACGGCTGACTGCGTCAGCAAGTCAGAATTCCGATCGTGTTCTGTCCTGCCGCAAGCCTTCCGCCAACGACCGCCCTTTGTTCTAGGAGGCGAACAGTTTGCTCACCTTCGCCCGCCCACTCTCCTGGGCGACGATCAGCGACAGGAATTCCTCCGAGCTCATCGCGTCGCCGAACAGGCGGCCCTGGGCGTAGTGACAGTCGCGGCTGCGCAGGAAGTTGAATTGCTCTTCGGTCTCGACGCCTTCGGCGATGACTTCGACTTCGAGCGCCTTGCCCATATCGATGATCGTGCGCACGATCGTGGCGTCGTCGGAGTTGATTGCAGCGTCACGGACGAAGGACTGATCGATCTTGAGCGTGCCGATCGGAAACTGCTGCAGGGCGCTGAGTGAGGAATAGCCGGTGCCGAAGTCATCGATCGACAGGTGCAGGCCCATCGCGTACAGCTCATCCAGCAGCTTGATGGTGCGCTTCGGATCCGCCATCAGCGTCGTTTCAGTGATTTCCAGCTCGAAGCAGGTCGGCGATACGTTGTTCCGCCGGAACACCGACTGACAGCGAGTGATGAAGCTCGCCTGCCGCAACTGTTTGAGCGAAAGATTGATCGAGACCCGTCCCGGGATCTGAACGTGCTCCGTCCAGCCGCGATAGTCGGCGCACACGCGATTCATCACCCATTCGCCGATGCCGAGGATCAGATTCGTTTCTTCCGCGAGCGGGATGAACTGCGAGGGCGGGATATCCCCGTGCCCCGGCAGGCGCCATCTGAGCAGGGCTTCGGCGCCGATGATGCGGCCGTCTCGCAGATCCACTTTCGGCTGATAGAACATCATCAGCTCATCGCGCTCCAGCGCGCGCCGCAGTTTGCTCTTGAGCATCAGCCGCTCGACCGCGGCCGCATTCATTTCCGGCGAATAGAAGGCGAAGGTATTGCCGCCGTTCTGCTTGGAGTGATACATCGCGGCGTCCGCGTTGCGAATCAGGTCGATGACGTTCTCAGCGTCCTTCGGGCAGAACGCCATGCCGAGACTCGCCGTCAAATACACTTCCTGCTGGTCGACGTAGTACGGCTTGCAGACTTCCGCCAGCACCATGCGCGCGAGATTCGCCGCCTGCGCCCGTTCGTCTTCCGAATCGGCGAAGCCTTCGACGAAGACGCCGAACTCATCGCCCGCCAGCCGGCCGACGATGGTCTCCCGCGGCAGCACGCGCGTCAGCCGCTCGCTTAGGACTTCAAGCGTACGATCGCCGGCGGCGTGACCGAACGTATCGTTGATCTCCTTGAAGCGGTCCATATCGAGATACAGCATCACGATGCCGCGATCGTTGCGGCGCGCGCGCGCGATGGCCTGCTGCAGCATGTGCTGAAACTGCATGCGGTTCGGCACTTTGGTCAGAGCATCGTAGCGCGCGAGATAGCGAATGCGGCGCTCGGCGCGCTTGCGATCGGTGATGTTGCGCACGACGAAGATCGTGCCCTGGAACTGCGGATCGTCTGCAGCAAGCGGCGCGCCGGAGATCGATACCGGAATCGTCTGTCCATTGCGCGTTGCTATCACGGTCTCGCGCGTTTCGACGCCGGCTGTCTCCAGAGAGAACGCCGCGCGCTCTTTCTCGGCGATCAGATTCAGCACCGGCTGGCCGCCGAGTTCCTGCTCGCTGTAGCCGAACAGGCGCACGGCCGCGTCGTTGATCCGCTTGATGACGCCCTCTGACGAGGTGACCAGCACGGCGTCGTTCATGCTGTTCAACACTGTCGTCAGGTAGTTCTTCGTGATCGTGGTCTGCCGCAGACGCTGACGCATCCGATCAAGTGCAACTTCCAGTTCCGCGATCTCATCATCGCTGGTGATTTCGTGCGGCTTTGTATAGTCGCCTTCGCCGATGCGCTCGGCGGAACGAATCAGCTCCACGATCGGACGCTCGAGCCGCTGCGCGAGCAGCCATGAGAGGAGTGCGAGTACACCCGTGATGAATGCGCCGGCGATGGCGATGATCCAGATCGCGCGATTGAAGTCAGTGCGCTCGACGCGTTCCAGTTGTTCACGCAGTGCGCTGGCGGAGGCCAGTAGTCCCGGGCGAGCAACGGTGATCTCGACAGCGCTCGACGGTTCTACATCGACCAGTTCGCGGCGAAAACGACGTGACTCTTCCGGCGCCAGCGCCGCCGTCCAGGCGTCATTCCGTCTTTCCTCATGAACGACATCGCCGTTCGCGCGCAGCACTCTCGCGACGATCGCGTCCGGGTTTTCGAGCACCCGCGCCAGGGCGCGGGTCAGGGCGGCGGAATCATCCGCCTGCAAAGCCTGTTCGATTGCAGCTGCGCTCGAGCCTGCTAGCTGGCTTGCGAGCAGGTCAAGTCGATCGGTCTCGGCGGTCAGCAGCGATTGCTCGACCTGTTGTCCAACAAGCGTGCTCGACTTGCGATACTCGAGGTATTCGAGAACGAACAGCGTCGCGGAAATGCAGACGCCCGCCGCAATCGCAATCGTGAGTAATCTGATTTTGAGGCCGCGCGATCTCAACGCATGCTCCGCTGCTGTCTTTTCATGTGCGACGTCTTCAGGCCCCAGCTTCGACGCCGCGCTATCAAGCCTGCCCTGCTTTCTGTTTGCATCATACTCGTGATTAGCACTACAAAAATGCGGGAATGCATGTCCGGCGCGTGTCGGTTTTTTTGACATACTCGCAGCCTCGACAGGCCAGCGGACTCATCGAGGATGGTTTCAGGGGCGTCGATTTCGAGAGTCGATCCGTACGGTATTCAGTCCTATGTTCAGTTGTGAATTGAGGTTTCAGGATGAATGAGCTTGAGCTCACTGGTCGGGCGCGCAGTCACGTCGTGGATTTGCTGAATCCTGCGTGCACCGTGCATTTCGAGGCGGCCGCTTCGTTTCTGGCGATGCGCGATGCGGCCGCCGCGGACGGTATCGCGCTCACGCCATGCTCGAGCTTCCGCGACTTCGACACGCAGCTGCTGATCTGGAATCGTAAGTGGGCCGGCGAGCGGCCCCTCTACGACAGGCAGGGCGGACCGCTCGATCGCAGCCAGCTGAGCGACGCGCAGACGGTCGAAGCAATCCTGTGCTGGTCGGCGATTCCCGGCGGGAGTCGGCATCACTGGGGAAGCGATGTCGATGTATTTGACGCTGCGGCCGCGCCCGCTGGATACAAGGTGCAGTTGCTGCCTTCCGAATACGCTGCCGACGGGGTGTTTGCGCGACTCTCCGGGTGGCTCGATCTGCACATGCACCGATATGGATTTTTCCGGCCATATCGAACCGATCGCGGCGGCGTCAGTCCGGAGCCCTGGCACCTGAGCTATGCGCCGGTCTCGCTGTCCGCGCTCGAATCGCTAAGCCTTTCAACCTTGCGGCGCGTACTCGAGGCGAGCGCTATCGAGGGCAAGTCGCAGGTACTGACGCGGCTGCCGGAGATCTATACGAGATTCCTGCTCTCGATCGACTCTCCGATGGGGACGTGAGTCGTGAGCCGTGAGTCGCAAGATCGGACGGTCGGCCTCGGTCCTTCGATTCACCACTCACGACTCACGACTCACCGTTGCGGCTCACGACTCACGACCTCACGTCTTATGGCCTCATCCATTCCCTGAGTTGAACCAGCCGTCTTAGAAACGTCCCTGGCATCCAGCGCTTCAGACGCCATAGCAGCCGCGCGGAGCGCGGTAGCACGATATAGGTTCGACCGGCGCCCGCGAGGGTGAGTACATCGCGTGCGACGTCAGGCGCCTGATAGCTCGATGCGGCCATCAGCTGCGCGGCGATCTCTCGCGACTCATCTGAGCCACGCGAGGATTCGAGCAAGTTCGTGCGGAAGAACGTCGGCATCACGACCGACACCTGCGTGCGTGCATCCCGCAGTTCGTTGACGAGCGTTTCGCTCAGGGACAATACGGCTGCCTTGGTGGCGTTATAGGAGATCATGCCGGGCGCCGAGGCGAACGCTGCGGCGCTTGCGACATTGATCAGAAGGCCGCTGCCGTTGCGTTGCAGATGCGGAATGGCTGCGCGACAGCCGTGCACGACGCCCATGAAATTGATGTCGATGATCCAGCGCCAGTCCTCGAGCGGCATTTCCATCAATGTCCCCGAGCCCGCCACGCCCGCGTTGTTGATCATCACATCCAGGCCGTCATACGTGCCCGCAAACGAATTCACCGCGACAGTCAGTTCATCCGCGTGAGTGACGTCGCCGGGATACGCGAGGATCTGGATTCCCGATTCCGACAACGTTCCTTCAACGTTCGTGAGGCGCTCGAGATTCCGATCGAACAACCCAAGCGTCCAGCCGTCCGCGGCGAGCGCACGCGCCAGTTCAAGCCCCAATCCGCTGCTCGCGCCCGTAATGAACGCGCGCTTGCGGGGAAAGCGGGCATTGAGCCCGGCGAAGCGATCGGCCATTGCCACTCCTGACGTGAGGGAGGCGCAAGGCTACGCATGGCGCTCGACGGAAGGAAGGCCGCTGCGAGGCGGGCCTTCGGCGGGAGGGCCAGTGGCGGGAAGGCCGTTGGCAAGCCAGAGATCAAGACAGGGACGTAACAGAGCGCGGCATTTCTGTCCTGCCGAAGGACTTCCTGACGCGTCGGCGGCTTACTTGCCGCGGGCCTGCCCGCGCCCGAAGGAAATCCTGCGGGGCCGACGACGTCGGCCGTCATCCCGACTCAGGTCTTCCACACCTGTTTGAGATGTCCGATCACCAGCGACCGGATGTTCTGTACCGGATTTCTTTCCCAGGTGAAGCAGGGCGGGTCGCGGCGAAGCATCGGCCAACGCCCGGTGCGCAGCACTTCGGCGAGGTAGCCCACATTGCGCTCGATCGCTTCCATATACGGATTGCGGCCGTTGAAGAGCACTTCGAGATATTGGTACGCGCTGCCGAACTCTCCATCGAGGCGCGTACGACGAACTTCTTCGATGAACTCCGGCGTCTGGCGCAGCACGTCGAGCCCGGAGCTATAGCGCACCAGGGTTTTGCCCTCGGCGTTGCTGGGCATTGCGATGCCGCCGAGGACGAATTCCGGATAGAGGCGGTCTCGGCACTTTTCCAGATAGCAACGATCCGACATTTGCGCGATCAGGTCGCCCGTGCCGATCAGGTGGCCAAGCTTGCGGTCGCGATGGTCGTCCAGCCGGATCTGCTCGAACTGCACTTCATAGCCGGTGAAGTGCACGATTTTGGTCGCGACCGGCGCCCATTCCGCCATGCCGATCGTCGGCAGGTAGCGGCCGATGAAATTTGCACTGCGGCTGACGTGACTGAGCGTGAATTCGGCGCCGTTGCGATGGGTCTGATCGTCGGTCTGGCGGATATAGCCGGCGTCGTGAAACAGCGCGGTGACGACGCCGAGGATGGCGCGCTCCGGGCCGAGTCGCTCATCCACCAGGTGCGTGCGATCGTAGCTGACGATCAGTCGTGCAACTGCAAGCGTGCCGTCGAGCGAATGCTGCAGGTCGTGATAGACGGTGTCGCAGCCGTAGTAACCGGGAAACTGTCCGTTGAAGAGGCGTTCAAAATCGCGAAACGCCGATTCGGCGCGGTCGAATGGGTAGTGCGGCCAGGTCTGACGGAACAGCTCGACGACCGCACGGCGCACGGCTTCCGCCGAGCTGACCTGCACGGTGTTCGTGACGTCGAAATCGCTGCGCCGGTACTGCATTTGTTCTGGGAAGGCGGCGCGGACTCTTCGCGCAACGCACCGGAGTCTATGCCCTTGCCGACGATTGTCCATGTCGGAAAAGTTGCCAGAGTCGGGCTGCGGCATTGCGGTTTTCCCGCACTCGAAGATGAATTTCGGCGGAAAAATACGCCGAAATTTTGAAGCGGCCGATCGCTGGCGCGTAGTCCGACGCACGCTCCCGGCTCCGCGGCGTTTTATCGATGTGACACGCGTCACACAATTTCGCCGGTTCCCCGCTCGCCAGCAGCAGGTCGATGCGCAAACCGTGATTGCGGCGCAAGGCGAGTATCCCGTAGTCCCCACCCGCTCTCGCGCCGTGTGCGCTCCGAGCGTCCGCCATTCACTCCTCAGCGGGGTTCAAACACGGGATCGGACAACTTCATTTCCGTGATCGGTCCGTACTTGCGCAGCCCCTCGCGGATGGCGGCTGCGTTGCCGATCACGACCATGACGACTTCCTTGCTCGTCGGGAAGACGCTCGCGATCACTTTTTTCGTGTCTTCTCCCTGCACGGACTCGAGTGCGGCGCCGTAGCCATCGATGTAGCTGCGATCGAGACCATAGAACTCGAGATTGCCGAGCTGATAGGCCCACTGCGATGAGGTTTCAAGCGCGAGCGGGAACTGCCCCTGCACATACGACTTGCCGGATGCGAGCAGCGCTGGATCGATTGCGCCGGAGTGGAGCTTCTCAAGCGTCTCGAACGCGAGGTCGATCGCGTCGATCGTGGTCGAGGTCTGCGTGAATGAAGTCATTTCCCAATGGCCGCCATGCTTCATACGATCGAAACTTGAACTTGCGCCATAGCTCAGTCCGGTGCGAATGCGCAGTTCAGTGTTCAGCATCGAGGTGAAACGGCCGCCGAACAGCGTGTTCACTACATCCAGCGATGCGCGGCGCGGATCGCTTCGGGCGACGCCGAGCGTTCCTGCCCAGAAATATGACTGGACAGAGTCCGGTGCGTCGATGAGCAACACGCTTCGTGCGTCGACCGATTTCGGCTGCGAAGGCGTGGGCGCTGGCGCGGCAGCCTTCCGCCATCCAGAGAACGCGCGCGACAACAGTTGCTTCATCTGCGCCGTCTGGAAGTCGCCGGCGACGGCAAGTATGAGTCGGTCGGCGCCGACATGATCGTGGTAATAGCGCTGCAGATCTTCGTGCCTGAGCGTCGCGAGACTGGCCTCGCTGCCGTTCACGGGCCTCCCATACGGGTGTTCGGCAAACAGACTTGCCGCGCCATAGATCGGCGTGAGTGCGGCGAGATCGGAATCCTTCGCGGCCCGAATGAACTCAATGTGACGCGCCCGCAGGGACTCGAACTGATCGGCGGCAAGCTGCGGCCGTTGCAGCAAATCGGCCAGCAGCTCAACCATGAGCTTCTGATCGCGTGCGAGAAACGATCCACTGACCGCGATGCTCTCAGTGCTCGCGCCGGTCTCGATCGCACCGCCGACAGACGCGACAGTTTGTGCGAAGGCGAGCGCGTCGCGATTGCCTGCGCCCTT
Organism: Steroidobacter sp.; assembly: GCA_050738395.1. GTDB lineage: Bacteria > Pseudomonadota > Gammaproteobacteria > Steroidobacterales > Steroidobacteraceae > Steroidobacter. The sequence goes on along the minus strand of JBOHZJ010000394.1, from coordinate 8,335 downwards.
CTCGAGCAGGCCGGCCAGCAGACTGGCGCTGCCGAAACCATTTTCGGGATCGCTCGCAGCGCCGCCGCGCAATAATGCGTTGAATGCGATGAGCGGCACGTCGTGTCGCTCCATCAGCAGCAGTACGGCGCCGTTCGGCAATTGGACTCGCTCGAACGCCGGTGTCGTCACTCCGCGCACATCGTCGCTGCTTGCACCGATATGTGGTGCGACGAGCAGCGTGATAGCGAGGAGGGCCGCGGCGAGCGTTCTGGCTGCAGCCCGCAGTCCGTAGCCTGTCGCCATCCTCATGTCGGCTCCTTCGAATCCGCCGCGGGACTTGCAAGCAGACCCACCGTACGATTGCTCGTGCGCAGCACTTCACCGGCGAGCTTCTGAATGTCCTCGGGCGTCACGCTCTCATAAGCCTTGGGCGCATCGAACAATCGCCCAAAGCCCCCGCGCAGCACAGCATATTCACCGAGCGCCTGCGCCTTGCCGTTGATCGTCGCGAGCCCGCGCCAGAAGTCCGCGAGCGCCTGATTGCGCGCTCGCGACACTTCCTCGCTCGTGACGCCCTCCTTGACGAGTCGCTCGATCTGCTGCGTAAAGGCTGCTTCGGCCTTTTGCGAGTCGCCGTCAGCCGGCAGCGAAAGAAAGAACCACATCAGCCCCGGATCGAAACCGCTCTCGGTGTAGCTGTCCGCGGAGATCGCCAGTTTCTGTTCCTCGACGAGCACTCGATGCAGTCGCGACGCATCGCCGTCGGTCAGGATGCGTGCGAGCAGATCGAGCGTCGGCTGCCGTGGATCCGAGCCTGCAATGCTGTGATACGCAAACTGCACCAGCGGGGTTTGCGCATCAGCGCTGACCAGCACACGGCGCTCGCCCTGTTGCGGCGGCTCTCTGGTGAGAACGGGGTCGGGCGGTTCCTGGGAAGGGATCGGTTCGAAATGTTTGCGAGCCAGCGCGATCACGCTTTTCGCATCAACGTCGCCGACGAGCACCAGCGTGCAATTGTTCGGCGCGTAATTCGTCTTGAAGAATGTCTTGAGGTCCTCGAGGCTCCATGTCGCGATGTCCGAAGGCCAGCCAATCGTGGGGATGCCGTACGGGTGCGCCAGAAACGCCGTTGCCTGCACCTGTTCCTGCAGACGCCCGAAGTGACTGTCGTCGACGCGCAGCCGACGCTCGGAGTGCACGACGCCGCGCTCGCTTTCGATCACTTTTGGATCAAACGCCAGATTACGCAGGCGATCGGCCTCAAGCTCGAACACGGTCTCGAGCGAGCTGCGCGGGAACCAGTCCTGATACACGGTGACGTCGCTCGACGTGAATGCGTTGTTGCGCGCACCGCTCGCTTCCAGTGTGCGATCGAATTCACCCGGTGCGCGCGTGCTCGTGCCGTTGAACATCATGTGCTCGAAGAAGTGCGCAAGGCCCGTGATGCCGGGCGCTTCGTTGCGGCTGCCGACGCGCACCCAGTTGTAGAGCGCGACGTTGGGAATGTCGCGATCGGGCCAGACGATGATCTGCATGCCGTTGCCGAGCGTGACCGACTCGATCCTGTCGGCGCCCGGAACTTGCGCGTTTGAAGAATGAGCGCTCAGCAAAGCGCTCAGGAGTAGCAATCGACGCAACATTCAGTGTCCTCCGCAGGGAGGCCGAATCATCACTACTCGACAGCTGCTAGTCACTAGCCATCGGCCAAAAAAAACGCCGCCCGCGGGGAAGACGCGTGGCGGCGTGGAGTTCGAACCTGGTTTGAGGTTCAGCGCATAACTTCGCAGAGATACTTTGCAATGGCTATGCCATCGCAGAAGAGTCCTTGTAATCATCGCCTTACGTTCGGGCGGCGCAGAAAGCTGCTGACAAGGAATGTCACCTTCGGACGTTCCGGGCAATTCCCGGTAGGAGAGGCGCCGCTTCACGGGCCGGCCACGGATCTGACAAAGGCGCGCCGCGAGTGAATAATCGCACCGCCATTCACGGAGAGCTTCGCATGTCTGAAACACCCCGCCGTCGCGTCACCGATCGTCTAGCCACGGCCCCGACCTTCGTCGGCGCCGGCTCGAGATTTACTGGCGATCTTGAATGCGGCGATCTGGTCGTGGGCGGGTCGATCCGCGGCGACGGCGACGTGCGAGGGTCGTTCACACTGTCCGAGGGCGGCCGTTGGGAAGGCGAGGTCCAGGCGACCAACGCGGTGATCGCAGGCGAGGTGCAAGGGTCCGTTTCGGTGAGCGAGAAGCTGGAGATCCGCAAGACCGCCCGCATTCGCGGTTCAGTGCGCGCACGCACGATCGCGGTCGCGCAAGGCGCCGTCATCGACGGCGAGATGGCCGTCACCAGCGGCGCGCCGGTGGTTCACTATGAGGAGAAGAGGCGGGACAGCGGTTAGCGGTTGGCGATTAGCGGTTAGTAAGAGGCGCGCTGCGCAGGATCCGAGCCGTGCTGTGCGCGGCAGTCCGTTCTTCGTCTTCACTAACCGCTAACCGATTCCAGTTAGCAACCCGTCAGGCCGTCGATCCATTGGGTCATGAGCGCGACGCCGGCGGCGTCGATGCGGTTGGAGCCGAGCGGCGGCATGGCGTGCTCGTCGCGGCGGTTCATTCGATTCACCACCAGTGAGTTCGTCGCGCTGCCCGGCGCGATCAGGCGCGCACTTGCGCCGATGCCAAGGTCGCCCTGCTGCGGCGTCGCGTTGCATGCATTGGTCGCGCTCAGAGCAGTCGTGTAGCGCAGGTCCATCGCGCCTCCGCCCGGCCCACCCGGACGATGGCATTGCGAGCAGTTCGTATGCAGATACGCGCGCGCACGTGCCGAGAGGTCGGCGCTCGCATTTGTCGGATCAGGCATGGACGGCTGCGACGCTGGATCAGTGATCGCGGGCGTCAGTACGCCGATGTGATTCAGCGTGAACAACTCGTTGGCGGTGCGGCCCGTTTGTGCGTAAGTGAGATCGCGATTGAGTTGCGCCGTCTCCAGTCCAAGCGAACGGCCAGCGGCGCTCGTGTGACATTCCAGACATTGCGACTCGCTCGGAAAAATCCACGGCTGTCCGGAGCCGATATCGCGCGTCGCACCGCCTTGCACGAGCGTCGCGTCGGTCTGCTGTGCATTCCATTCGTAGGTGAAGCCGCCCCACGCGCCGTCGGGATGTTTCATGAACAGCCGCGTCTCGATCAGTTGCGCGCCAATCCGGAAATTCTTCATCAATACAGAGCGGTTCGGGAAATCCCAATCGCCGTTCGCAGCGACGGTGACGCCCTGCCCATCGGGCAAGGCGAGCCAGCGATCCTTCTCGGCCCCATCCGACCAGAACGGCGCGTTGATCGCGTACGGAATGACGCCGGCGGCGGGCTGTCTGGCGTCGCTCGGGTTGACGCAGCCGGTGGCGCTCAACGTCGCCGGTGCGCCGCCGCCGCCCGTCCCTGCTTCAAAGACGATTCGATACAAACCGCCGCTGTAGTCCACTACATACAGTTCGCCGTCGTTGCCCTGGCCGAAGGAGGAGACGTTCAAATCCGAGTCGAGCAGTTGCGTTGGCGCTCTCGGTGCACTGGCTTCCTCCGGGATCCAGGCCCAGATCCGCCCGGAGATGTAGTCTCCGAACAAGTAACGGCCGGAAAGGTTGGTCGTCTGCGAACCGCGATAGACGTAGCCTCCGGTGATCGACTCGCCCAGCCGCGGGTTCTCGTATTCGGCGACGGGATCGATGAGCCCGCTCATATTGCAGCCGGCCGTGTTGAAGTCGTGCGCGCCTTCGCGGCAACGCCAGCCGTAGTTGCCGCCGAGCGTCACCTGATTCACTTCTTCCCAGCTGCCCTGCCCGACGTCCGCAAGCCACAGATCTCCGTTGTCGCGATCGAAGCTCCAGCGCCATGGATTGCGGAAGCCCCGTGCGTAAATTTCGGGACATTCGCCGCTATCGCGACCGTCGGCTGGGCACACCGCGTTTTGTGCAAACCGATTGGTTGAGGGAATCGCATACGGCGCGCCCGCATTGATATCTATGCGCAACAGTTTGCCGAGCAGCGTCGTGAGCCGTTGGCCATTGCCCGGATCGCCATGCGGGTCTCCGCCGCCGCCGCCATCGCCGAAACCGATGTAGAGAAGGCCGTCCGGGCCAAATGCGATGTGGCCGCCATTGTGATTCGTTTCGGGCTGATTGACGGTCAGCAGGATCTCTTCGGGGTCGGGGTCGAGCGTCGCACCGTTATTGGTCGAGCGAAATGCGGAAATTCTCGAAACAAGCGGACTCGACCCGCTCGTATACGACAGGAACACACGATTGTCCGTCGGAAAGTCCGGGTGAAACGCCATGCCGAGCAGACCCATCTCTCCGCCATCCCGCACGCGGTCCTGGATATCGATGAATACGCTGGCGCTGGATGGATTGCTGGCGGCGAACTGGCGCACCACGCCGGCCTGTTCGACGACAAACCAGCGTGAGCTGTCGTTCGGCGCCTGCAGCATTCCGAGCGGCAGTGAAAATGAAAGATTGGTGTAGCGCGCCAGCGAAATCGCACTACCCGCGCCGGGCTTTGGCCAGGCCAGACAAGTCGCATTCGTCGGACGCGAATCGAGTCCTGAGTCCGGCGACGGCGGCGGCGGAGGAGGTGGAGCCGGCGGAGGCGTCGGTGGAGGCGGCGGTGAAGTTGGAGGATCGTTCGAACGCGTCGATTCGCCGCTACTGCAACCTTGCAACCCAACCGCGGCGATCGCCAACCATGCGAACGCGACTACCGATCGAAGCTGTGAACCTTGCGACATATCCCCAAGCCTGTGTCGTGCGAAGTATCGAATCAGAGCCGACGCTGGCGCGACAACTGTCGTCTGATGGCGACTGAACGCGTGCGGGGCTGTTGTGGATCCGCGTACATGGCATCGTATGGTTAAGATACGCGCGTGTCATACGCAATCGCGGCAAGGATGTCCTCTCCCAAACTCCCCCAACTGATCGCACATCGCGGCAACTCCGCGGAATACCCCGAGAACACGTTGCCGGCGTTGCGCTCGGCGCTCGAGCTGGGCGCACGCTTTCTGCAGTTCGATGTGCAGCTCTCGGCCGATCGCCAGCCGGTGCTGCTCAATGACTCCAATCTGAAGCGGACCGCGGGGATCGATCGCAGCGCACTCGAGATGACCGCGCGCGAACTGGACGAGGTCTCGGTCAACGAAGAGCAGCGCTTTCATCAACGTTACACCGATGTCGGCATTCCGACCCTTGCGCAAGCCGTAAGTCTGCTCGTGCAGCATTCCTCGGCGACTGCGTTCATAGAATTGAAGCGCGCCAGTCTGCGAACGTTCGGCTGCGAGATCGTGGTTCGCAAAGTGTGCGACGCGCTGAAATCGGCCGCGCGTCAGTGCGTGGTGGTGTCGCATGATCTCGCGGCCGTACATCACGTGCGGCGGATCTCGTCGTACCGGATCGGCTGGATTCTGCCCGACTACGCGACCCTCTCCGCGCTCAAGTGCGAAGCGCTCGCGCCGGACTATGTGTTCTGCGATCACCAGTTGCTGACGCAAGGCGCATCGAAGCTGTGGCGCGGTCCGTGGCGCTGGGCGATCTATGATGTGAACTCCCGAAAACTCGCGCTCGAACTCGCTGCGCGCGATGCGCGCCTGATCGCGACGCCCAACGTCCGGGAGATGCTGCGGGAATTTCGCGGGGTGAAAGTTCGACCCAGAAGTGATTTGTGACCAGTGACTGGTGATTAGCCAGCCAGAGGAAGAGGGTTGCGGCGCGCCTCTGGCTATTCACTCGTCACTAGTCATTATTCACTTCCCACCGACAGTCCCATCAACCGAGCCACGTGGCGATCCGCCCAGCTTTCCGTGTTGATGTGATCCATGAAGCCGCAGTGGCCGCCGTGCGGGATTGTGGTGACTTCAAGCTGCGTGCTGCGCGCGAGATCGTGCAGGTCGCGCGCCGGAATGATCGGATCGTCGAGCGAAAGCAGAATATGGCTCGGCGCCTCCAGTTTCGCGAGTACGTCGCCGATGATCGCGTAACCGCTCAGGTACGCATCCAGGTCCGGAAACTCGCTATAACGCTCGACCATGATCTGCGTCATGGCCCTGATGCTGCGTTGAGCGAGGATCGTGCTGAAGTCGTAGCGCTCGGGGAAAAATTGCTGCTTCAATTTCAGCGAGCGTTTCCACTTCGCAATGAAGTACTGCTGGTAGACGGACCAGCCGTCCTCCAGAACGTCCATCGTGCTGTGCGGGCGCAGCACCGGGCAGATCGCAACTGCACGCGCGAGCTTGACGCCGGCGCCCGGCGCACGCGCTGCAACCCTCAGAGCGAAGTTTCCACCGAGTGAGAAGCCGGCGACGGTGAGTCGACGATCGACCAGCGTCTTCTGCACACATCGAACCGCGCCGATCACTTCATCGAGCCGGCAGGAATGGAAGATGTCTTCGTTGAGGTGATGCGTCGCGCCGTGATCGCGAAAATTCAGCCGATAGACATCGCAGCCGAGGCTGAACAGGTGAGCGCCAAGCGACAACACATATAAAGAGTCGGCGCTGCCTTCCCAGCCGTGCAGCAGGATGGCCAGTTCGCGCGCGGGCGCCCGGCCGGCGGCGCTCTGGCTGGAGTAGTGACCCATCAGCCGCACGCCTTCGCCGCAATCGATGATCTGCGTGTCGGCGCACGCCAGCATGTCCCGTGCACGACGCGCGAGCAGCGGTCGACGCAGCTTGAGGCTTGGCAGAATCGACTGCAGGTGTGCATTCGCCAGCCACCCAGGCGGGGAGAAGGTGAGCGGCGCACCCGCGGTCAACTGCGGAGATGAAGCGGCGATATCCGTCATGGGTCGAAGCGAATGGGAGATGAACCAGGCAGGGCGGTCACGAACTCGACGCCCATCAGCATGCCCGGGGTTGCGAAGCCGGCGTACGGGCTCTCGTTCGGAATGCTCTCGAGAAATGCAAGCGACGACAATACGGTCAGCGAGTACCCGTTCGCTGTGCGCAGTCGCGCGGTTTTCGTTTGACCCGCGAGGTTGCGCACTTCACCCCATACGAAACCCGGATTGCCGTCGCGTTGCGTCTGATCCGGCGGCCGTATGCGCCGATCGACCCCGCGCTTGAGCAGGTGCGTGACCCAGCGCTGCCGCAAGAGCGGGCGAAACAGGTCCGCACGCTGCATGCGCTTGAGCGCATGCGGGGAACTCGCGGTGAAGACTTCGATGTTGGGAATGCCGGTGGAGTAATAAGCGGTGCTGACATCGCCCCACGGGATGGCGACGGCGAGTTTCTCGCCGGCGCCAAAGTCGATGCGTCGCGTTATCGAGCCAAGCGGCGCTTCGATGATCCTGCCTTCGCGGCGCACTCGTAGTCCGCCGCCCGCGGATTCCATCGCTGTTTTCGCCGTCCCTTTGCTCAATCCGGAGGCGCCGTCGAATCCCAGTGCGAGATGCGTGGCGTCCGGCAACGCCTGCTTGAGTGCGATTGCGAGGCAATCGGTCGGCACGACGTCGAAGCCCACGCCGGGACACAATACAACGCCGGCGCGCTGCGCCTTCTCGTGCACGCTGTGCGCCAGTTCGAAGACGTCGATCTCGCCGGTGATGTCGAAGTAATGAACATGGGTCGCAAGACATGCCTGCATCATCGATCGCGCAGTTTGCGAGAACGGCCCTGCGCAATGCAGGACTGCGCGCACATTCGACAACGCCGACACCATTGCGGTGTGGTCGTCGAGTGCGAATACGGCGCTGGGACAATCCAGCTCTGCAGCGAGCTTTTCAATTCGCGCGCGCGAGCGACCTGCGAGCGTCGGCTTCAAGCCGCGTTTCACTGCTTCGCGTGCGATCAGTTCGCCTGTGTAGCCATTTGCACCGTAGAGGAGCCAGGACTGCGTCATGGAAACGGGGACATTCCTTATTTCGGGTATTCAGTCGTGCAACCAGCGCGACGGAGAAACAGGGAATGTCCCCATTTCCCTGTTCCGTCATGAACCTGCAGGTTCGGCGGCGAACTCGACACGATTGTTCTGGGCCGCGATCTTGTTCCATTCGCCCGCTGTGAGCCTCGCGAGTTGCGCACCTTCCGGATAAGGCACGACGGGGCGCCGGCCCTCATGCTCGACATCGATGATTAGTGAATCACCGGCGTCCTGCCGCAGTGAGGACACCAGATTGGCGAAGGCAAGCGACTGCCGCTGTGCAGAGCTCAGGCTGTCTTCGAACGGATTGCCGAAGAAATCGCAGCGCTTGATCGGCATATCGTCGACCGCCATCGAATAACCTTCGATGCCGTTCCCCATGAGGCAGAACTCACCCACGTACGTTGCGATTTTGACCCTACCGCGAAATCCACCGGCTTTGAGATCGTCGATCAACGT
>JBOHZJ010000393.1:0-5787 GCA_050738395.1 Steroidobacter sp. | reverse complement strand
CTGCCGCTCAGTTTCGACAGCGGTACCGCGAGCAGCAGACCCGCGAGCGTCGGCGAGAGCCACGCGAGCAAGGTCGGTGAAATCAGATACGCGACCACGCCGATCAATACGCCCATGACCAGATGCGGCCAATGCACGCTCCAGGCCTCGCCCCACGCCGTCATCGATGCGTGCCGGCGCTGCGGATTCCAGCCCGAATCGCGGCCGGTGAGAATGTGAATCACGTGGTGCGTCTGCACCAGCATCATGATGGGCGCGTACAACGCGGAAATGAGCGTCTCGAGCACGGTGCTGGCGGTCACGCCCAGAAAGCCGCCGCAGCCCTTGCGAACTTTCGAAATAAACAGCGCACGAATGAGTCCCAGCACCTTCGGCGTGAACAATACGATCATCGTGAAGATGAAGAGGGCGGTCATACGTTCGGCGTCGAATCGCGGCCAGTCTGGAAAGAGCTGGAACGCACGACTGAAATACTCGGGGCGAATCAGGGTGGCCTGCAACGTGAGCGCGAAGCCGACGATCAGCAGCATCAGCCACAGGGGCGATGACAGATAGCTCATGATGCCGATGAAGAAATGCGCGCGATTGGTGAACGCGAGTCCGTCGGCGCCGATGATCTTCGAGTGCTGCAGATTGCCCTGCGCCCAGCGTCGATCGCGGACGGCGACGTCGACCAGCGATGGGGGACTTTCCTCCCACGAACCGTCCAACTCGGGCGCCATGCGCACCTTCCAGCCGGCGCGTCGAATCAACGCCGCTTCAACGAAATCGTGCGACAACACATGCCCGCCGAACGGTCGACGACCGGGTAGTTGCGGCAGACCACAGGCCTGCGCGAACGCGGCGACGCGGATGATTGCGTTGTGGCCCCAGTAGTTGCCTTCATTGCCCGACCACGCGGCGACGCCGCGCGCGATCAGTGCGCCGTAGACACGGCCGGAGAATTGCTGGATGCGTGCGAACACGCTCGCATGGCCGATCAGCATGGGCACGGTCTGCAGAATGCCCAGACGCGGGTCCGCCTGCATGCGTCGCACCAGTTCGACGAGCGTCGCAGCGGACATCAGACTGTCGGCGTCGAGCACGATCATGTAGTCGTAGCGTCCGCCCCAGCGCTTCACGAATTCTTCCACATTACCGGCCTTGCGCCCCGCGTTGTGCCAGCGCCGCCGATACCAGACCGGAATGCTTTCGCGCAGCGTTCGACGCAGCTCATCGACCGCCAGCGATTCGCTGATCCATGCATCGACGTTCGTCGAATCTGAAATGATGACGATTTCGAAATGCTGTGCGGCGCCATTCTCGACGAGCGCTTCGGCCATGGCCTGCAATCCGGCGGTGGTGCGCGAGGGGTCCTCGTTATAGATCGGCATGACGAGCGCCGTGCGGCTGCCGGCAATCGGCGTGTCCGGGTCGGGGCGCGGCGGCGGTACGAGGAACCCAGTGATCGTGGAGGCGGCCGCGAACGCGATCCAGGCGAGCGTGATCGCGAAGAACAGGATCAGCACGCCTTGCAGAAAGGTCATGCTCGCAAAGCTCACGATGCCGAGCATCTCGTAAACGCCATACCCGGTGATCGCTCCCGCGCCGAGTACCGTCAGAGCGCGCGCGAAGATCGCACGCGCCGGCGCCGCTTCCATCGGCAGCGCCGCGGGCGCGCGGCGCAAATCCTGCACGGGCATGTCGAGCGGACGCTCGAACGGCATGCCGCCGCGCACGACGTCCTGTCCGACGGGAGCGCGGCCTTCCGGCGGGATCGATGACTTCAGCTGGCTGTCCATCGATACAACCAGGTCTCGCTCGCGGGACGACTGCCTCTCACGACGCGTAACCGCAGTTCCGTTACGTCGGCGTCGCCGGGATCGAGTTCGAAACTGGCGCGCACACCCTTGGTGAGCGGATTCGATTGCAGGACCAGATTCGACAGTTTGCCTGCGGACGCGCCTGCATCGAGCTTGAGGCCCTCGATCGAACGACCCGTACCGCTGAACTCGACCACGAAGATGCGCCGCCTGCCGTCAAAGCTCGGGCCCGTTCGAGTGGCCGTCACCTTGCCCAATGCGGGCGTCAGTTTCGGTTGCGAGTTCCAGCGCAGGCGATACGAGATATGCCACGGTTTGCCGGCCGGGATGACGTGCTTCGGGCGCCAGAACGCAACGATGTTGTCGTTGGTCTCGTTGTCGGTTGGAATTTCGATGAGCTCCACCGAACCCTGGCCCCATTGGCTGGTCGGTTCGATCCAGGCGCTCGGTCGATCTTCGTAGCGAGCTTCGAAATCGTGGTAGTCGGAAGCGCGGCGCGAGCGCTGAATCAACCCGAACGCTCTGGGCGCTTCCGAGGTGAAACTCGATACCTGCAATTGCGTCGGATTGCGTAACTGGCGCCAGACGCGTTCGCCGGACGCGAGCACGATCTGCAGGCCGTCCGAATCGTGCACCTCATCGCGAAAGTCATCGATGCGCGTGCGCTCGGACTCATCGAACAGGAACATCGAGGTGAGCGGCGCGATGCCGACGTGGTCGAGCGCGATGCGCGGGAACAGCGTGACGTCGACATCCATGAGCGTCTCGCTGCCGGGGATGATGGAAAACCGGTAGGCGCCGGTCGTCGATTCGCTGTCGAGCAGTGCATGCACCACGATTCCCGCGGCATTGGCGCCCGGCCGCTCGATCCAGAACTGCGTGAACGACGGAAATTCCTCCCCCATCGCGTGCGCGGTGCGGATCGCAAGACCGCGCGCCGACAGCCCGTAGGCGCCCCCCTTGTCTACCGCACGAAAATAAGAGGCGCCCTGGAAGACCAGGAATTCATCCCAGACGGAGCGCGAGTTCAGGCGCGTGCGGACGCGAAAGCCGGACAGAGGCAGCGTCTGGTTGGCGAGCGACTTCGCAACCAGCGGGCCCAGCGAAAACATACCAGGCGCCCCGGCGACATCCCGCGCGATCCGGTTTTCCACGATCGACACCTTCACTGGCGTCTTGAACAGGAAGCCTGCCGGTAGGAGTTCGACGCGAAACGGCACCTGCTCATTACGCCAGACGCCCTGATCGGCGTTGAAGCGGATGTCGCGAAACTGGTCGTAGTTGAGTTGCTGCAGGGCCGGTGAGCCATCCAGCTTCCTGGGCGCCCAGGAACTCGCCGCCGCCCGGCGCGCAGCCTCGATGACCGTGGCTGGGGTAAACGCCTGTTGCTTCACGGCCTTCTGAGGTTCGGTCCGTGTGGCGGCAGCGCCCGCAACACAGCTGAACGTCACGGCTAGCAGCAGCGTCCACCACCAGCGCAGTGGCCGGGGATTTCGGCGGGTTGCTGCAGAAGCCCGCACGTTCGCGCCACCGCCGTCGATGGAAACACTGTCATTGGAGAAATCTGGGGTCATCCGAAGTCCACTGGCTCCTGCTTGTCCTTGTTGAAGTTTATAGAAGTCTGGCAGGCGACCGGGCGCCAGCCGACGAATGCCCAGCCGCGACCACACGCTTCGGAGGTGGAGTACCTGATTACGCGCGCCAGCCGTACATGGTTCCTCCACGCAAGCGCCATCCGTTACCTCGCCACGTTTCGAACCCCGTCTTTCGACCAGTGGGGCGCTGGAAGGTCGGGGTCGTCGACGCGAGCGGCGCTTCCTCAGGTTCCGGGGAACCCGCTTGCACCGTGGGGTATTTAGGAGAGCTGTCAGCGGACCGCCGAATCTCAGCTCGGCGCAGCGACACAAATCACAACATCGATAGGCGCGGGGTCATTAAGTTGGGATGTGGGAGAAAAAGATGGCGAATGGACAGCATGTCTGGGGATTGGTGCTGGCGGGCGGCGACGGCAGTCGGCTGCGTGCACTGACCACCAGCCCCTGCGGAGCGGTCGCGCCTAAACAGTTCTGTTCTCTGTGCGGCGGCCAGTCATTGCTCGAGGACGCCGTCGATCGGGCCGAGCAGTTCACCGATCAGCAGCGCATTTGCACCATCGTCGCCCAGCAGCATCGGCAGTGGTGGACCGGCATTGAACGGCTGAATCAACTGCCGGCCGGGAATGTCATCGTGCAGCCGCGCAACCGCGGCACGGCGATTGGAGTGCTGTACTCACTACTGCACATCGTCGCGAAGGATTCGAATGCGCGCATCGTGCTGCTGCCCGCGGATCACTACGTGCGCGATGAGGGCGCGTTGCGCGAGTCCCTGCACACCGCGCTCGCGCACGTCGAGTGGGACGCCGAGCGTCCTGTGTTGCTGGGTCTCGAGCCGGATGAAACGGACCTGGAGCTCGGCTACATCCTGCCGGGGCCGCCCGATCCACTCGAGGCCCGATCAGTCTCGCGGTTCATCGAAAAGCCGGGGCTTGCGGATGCGCTGGACATCATCGATGCGGGTGGGTTGTGGAATACCTTCATTGTCGCTGCAAGCGCGCAGTCGCTGATCAATCTGTTCCTGCCCCGGTACGCGCCGCTCGTCATGGAAATGCAGGTCATTCTGAGTCGCGGCTTCGCTGCCGGCTCACCGACCGCAGCGTGGCCGGCGATCAACGATCTGTACGAGCGGTTGCCCTATCTCGATTTCTCGCGCGACCTGCTGCAGGGCCGCGAATCCAAGCTGTGTGTCCTGCCCGTCCCACCGTGCGGCTGGAGCGATCTCGGTACGCCGCGGCGTGTGGGCGAAACGCTGCGCCGGCTGCGGCCGCGCGAGCAGGCGGCCAATCGACACTGGCAGGCGGACTACGTGAACCTGGCCGCCCAGTACGCGAGAACAGAAGCGGTTAGGGGTTAGCGGTTGGCGGTTAGTCAGAAAAGGGCGCCCCCTGGCCCTTCCGATCTCGTTTCTTACTAACCGCTAACCGCTAACCGCCAACCGCTTCCGTATGTCGCACGTCATCAACGCAGTCTGGCCCGGCAAGCCCTATCCGCAAGGCGCGACCTGGGACGGCGAGGGCGTCAACTTCGCGCTGTTCTCGGAGCACGCGGAAGGCGTTGAGCTGTGCGTGTTCGATGCGCGCGGTCGACGCGAACTGCAGCGCATCCCGCTGCGTGAACAGACGGACCAGGTGTGGCATTGCTACCTGCCGGAGGCGCGCCCTGGACTGTTGTATGGCTATCGCGTGCATGGCCCCTACCAACCGCAGCAGGGAAATCGATTCAATCCCAACAAGTTGCTGATCGATCCGTACGCGAAGTCGCTGGTCGGAACGCTCGCATGGAGCGATGCGCATTTTGCGTACCGGATCGGCGCGCCGCGCGGCGATCTGTCATTCGACCGGCGTAACAACGCCATTGGCATGCCGAAATGTCAGGTAATCGATCCGGCGTTCTCCTGGGGCGACGATCGTCATCCACGCACGCCCTGGCACGACACCATCATTTACGAAATGCATGTGCGCGGCTTCACGATGCGCCACCCCGAGGCGCCGCAGCAGTATCGTGGAACCTATGCAGCGCTCGCGACCGCGCCCGTCATCAACTACCTGAAGCGCCTGGGCGTCACCGCCGTCGAGCTGATGCCGACACACTACTTTCCGCATGACCGGCATCTGATCGAAAAGGGCCTGCGCAACTTCTGGGGCTACAACTCCATCGGCTACTTCGCGCCGCATCAGGAGTACTCGGCTTCATCGCAGTCCGAGCGTGAGTTCAAGACGATGGTCAAGACGCTGCACTCCGCCGGCATCGAAGTGATCATGGACGTCGTCTACAACCACACGGCCGAGGGCAATCATCTCGGACCCACGCTGTCCTTCCGCGGCATCGACAACACGTCGTACTACCGACTGGTGCATGAAGACCCGCGCTACTACATGGACTACACCGGC
>JBOHZJ010000392.1:0-2064 GCA_050738395.1 Steroidobacter sp. | reverse complement strand
GTGATGATGACATCCGCATCGGTGTCGATTGCCGATCGGCTAATGCACGAACCGCTGCACTATCTCGAGCGGCAGATGCTCGGGGTGGCGCTCGGTGTGATCGCCGCGATGCTCGCAATGGCGATTCCGACGAGCGTATGGGAGCGCCTCGCGATGCCGCTGGCGCTGCTGGCGTTTCTGTTTCTCATCATCGTTCTGATTCCGGGCGTCGGTCACGAAGTAAATGGCAGTCGCCGCTGGTTGCGCTTCGGGGTGATGAACTTCCAGACTTCAGAGCTCGCGCGCGTGTTGCTGCTCACCTATCTCGCAAGCTATGTCGTGCGGCGTCAGGCGGAATTGAAACAGGACCTGAAGGGCTTCCTGAAGCCGCTGGGCGTCCTCATGGGCGGTGCGGCGCTGTTGTTGCTCGAACCTGATTTCGGTGCAGCTACGGTGTTGATGGCGACCGGCCTTGGCGTGCTGTTCCTCGCGGGAGTGAAGCTGCGCCATTTCTTCGCACTTGTGGCGCTTGCCGCCGGCGGTATGGCGCTCATCGCAGTGACCTCCGCCTATCGGCTGAAGCGACTCACTGCGTTTCTCGATCCGTGGGCCGATCCGTTCAACTCCGGCTTCCAGCTCACACAGTCGCTCATCGCGATCGGGCGCGGCGAACTCTTCGGCGTGGGACTTGGTTCGAGCGTGCAGAAATTGTTCTATCTGCCCGAAGCCCATACCGACTTTGTGTTCGCCGTGCTCGCGGAAGAGCTCGGCCTTGCAGGCGTCATAGTGACGCTGGCGCTATTCGTCTTTCTCGTGTGGCGCGCATTCCATATCTCGCGTCTGGCCGCGGAAGCAGGGCTCGCATTTCAGGCGTACTGCGCCGCCGGGTTCGGGATCTGGCTGGGTCTGCAGACCTTCATCAACATCGGTGTGAACCTGGGTCTGCTGCCGACGAAAGGACTCACATTGCCGCTCATGTCCTATGGCGCGTCGAGCATTCTCGTGACGATCGGATGGCTCGGCCTGCTGTTGCGCATCCATCATGAAGCGAGCACGGCAGGCCGCCTCGCCGTGCCGCGGCGGGAGCGCATGCAATGAAGCGCGGCACGGTGCTCATCATGGCGGGCGGCACGGGTGGTCACGTATTTCCCGCGCTGGCGGCCGCGCGTGTGCTGCGTGAGCGCGGATTTGAACCGGTCTGGCTCGGTACGCAGCGTGGACTTGAAGCGAAGCTCGTGCCGCCGCAGCAGATCGAAATGGAATGGATCTCGATGAGCGGCTTGCGCGGCAAAGGCGCAGCGACGTGGTTTGCGGCGCCGTTCAAGCTATCCCTCGCGATCTGGCAGAGTCTCGAGGTGATGCGTCGCCGTCGACCGAGCGTCGTGCTCGGCGCCGGCGGCTTCGTGTCGGGCCCGGGCGGCATCGCCGCATGGCTCACTCGCCGCCCGCTCGTGATTCACGAACAGAACGCCATCGCCGGCATGACCAATCGCATGCTGGCGCGATTCGCACGTCGCGTCCTCGAAGCGTTTCCCGGCAGCTTCCCCCCAGGTGCGCGCGCTGAACGCGTCGGTAATCCGGTGCGCCGCGAGATCGCTGCGATGACGCTGCCCGCGCAGCGCTTCACCGATCGTCGCGGACCACTGCGCGTGCTGGTGTTCGGCGGCAGTCAGGGAGCGGCGCGTTTGAATGCAGTCGTGCCTGCGGCGCTCGCAATGATCGAGTCGACTTCACGCCCACTCGTCATTCATCAGGCCGGCGATCGTCACATCGAACAGGCGCGCGAGCTGTACGTGAAGCACAGTGTGCAAGCGGACGTGCGCGCGTTCATCGACGACATGGCGGAGGTGTACGGCTGGGCTGATCTCGTCGTGTGTCGCTCGGGCGCATTGACCGTATCGGAACTCGCCGCCGCGGGATTGCCCGCCATCTTCGTCCCGTTCGCGGCTGCAGTGGATGATCACCAGACGCTCAACGCGAAGTTCCTGGTGGATGCTCAGGCCGGCGTCTCGATTCCAGAGCGCGAGCTGACGCCGCGGCGCCTCGCCGACGAACTGCAGGCGCTGCTCAAGGGCGGTCGTGAGT
>JBOHZJ010000391.1:0-5796 GCA_050738395.1 Steroidobacter sp. | reverse complement strand
TTTCGACGTCGCTAAGCTGACCCTGAAAATCGGGCGTAAGCGCTTCGACAGCAGTCGCCGGACTGAGCTCCTTGATCTTCCGCACGCAGGCTGCGAAGTGACTCGCGCCGCCGTCGGCGAGATCGTCGCGATTCACAGAGGTCAGGACGACATATCTGAGCCGCATCAGCTGCACTGTGCGTGCGCTGTTCATCGGTTCTTCGGCGTCAAGCCAGCCGCGAGGATTGCCTGTGTCGACGGAGCAGAACCGACAGGCGCGCGTGCACACTGCACCCATCAACATCAACGTTGCGGTGCCGGCGTTCCAGCACTCACCGATGTTCGGGCACTTGGCCTCTTCGCACACTGTGGCCAGCCGGTGTTCCTTCACAGTTGCACGCACTGCATCGAAAGCGCGCCCCGCCGGCATTGGCGCTCGCAGCCAGTGCGGTTTGCGACCCACGGTGAGAGCCGCAGAATTCGCTGTCGCCTTGACGCCGTCCTTGATCGCGGTGAAGCCTTGCACCGTCCGGTATTTGTCTCCGCTTCGCGCCGAGGTCGACGTAGCGATGGGAATGCCTTTGAAGTTGCTCACGTGTGTCATGTCGAGGCGCCAGGGCCGTAATTCTAGCGCTGAGGAGCGATGGGCCAGAAAAGAAAAAGCCCGGCGGGCCGGGCTTTATCTATCAGCAACTTAATGCAGAGGACGTCAGGCCGCGTGTGTACGGATAATCCACAGCTCCGCGAGATCCTTCCACTTTGAGCCATCCTTCACCGTCTGGAACGCCTGGCGCGCCTGGTCCTTCTGACCTTTTTTCATTTGCGCAATGCCCAGGCTGACCTGAGCTTCGTCGACATCCGTCACGCCGCCTTTCTTCAGGCCGCGCTGGAACGCCGCAATCGCTTCATCATACTGGCCGTAGCTCAAATACGCCTGTCCCAGCGCGACATCCGCCTGACCCTGCGGCGCTTTCTCCGCGTCTTTCGCAAGTTGCGCCAAGGCGGCCCGATCCGACTGAGCCTGCTTCTTTGCGCCATTCAGCAAACGATCGTAGCGTCCTTGTTCGGTCTTGTCGGCGCTCTTCAGCGTACCCTTTTCGAACCCTTTTTCGACGACTTCCTGGGCCTCGCCCGGGACGCCCGCGTCGAGCGCGAGCTGCGCCATCTCGACGTAGTCGCCACTGTCCTTCAGTACGCCAACATCGTTCATCAGGCGGTAGTATCCGAGCGTGATGCGATCGCTGGTGTCTTTGCGGCGATAGATGTCCAGCAGATTTTCCCAGTACTCGTCCTTCGGGTAGTAGCGCACGCTCTTCTTGAGCGCTTCGCCGATACCGTTTTTGTCATCCAGCTTGAAGTACGAGCTCAGCACGATCTGCAGCCAGTTCTCTTTTGGCGTCTGGCCGCTGCGCTCTGCGTTTTTCACAACGCCCATCATCGTCGACGCGGCGCTCTTCCAATCCTCGAGCAGGTACTGCGACTGCCCGAGCAGGACTGCCATATCTTCCTGGTTCGGATACTTGGCAAGCCACTTCTTGGCCCACTCTGCAGCCTTGCGATAATCCTTCACCTGGAAATAAAGCTGCGCAACGGTCTTGGTGCGGTCATCGATCTGCTCGGGCGGCAGAAAGCCGGAATTCAGCATGCGTTCGAACACCGGCGCCGCCTCGCCAAATTTTTTCTGCTGAATGAAGACATAGCCGAGAAACTCATCGATCTGGTACGCCTCAAAGGGCGTCTTCTTCTCGGCCGCCTGAGCTTTCTTGATCTCCGCCAGCGCCGTGTCCCACTGCTTCGCCTGCATCGCCGCCTGCGCCTTTTTCAGCGGTTCGGCGACGGCCTTCGTTGTGATCTTGTTTGCTGGTTTTGCCTCTTCGGCCGCCTGTACGGCCGAGGGCGTGACCACAGCAATCACTGGTATCGCGCCGACTGCTAGCGTCAGGGCGACAGCAAAACTTCTAACTCGAGTCATAGTGCTTCCCGATGTTTACGCCGGACAGGCGATAAATCCCAGAACTGATCAGGGTCCATCTTTGTTCAATTACGCTGAAACCAGCCTGAACGTATTCAGGCTGGCGGCGGATCAATCCATGAACTGTTCGTTGCCCACGAAGCCGATACGCTGCATGCCATTGCGTTGGGCAAGAGCGAGCACCTGGGCGACGGTGTCGTAGTCAGCGCGACGGTCGGGTCTGACATGCAGCTCGGGTTGTGGGTTCTTGGCTGCTTCCTGGCGGAAATAGCCTTCCAGTGCTGCAACCTGGACCACGCTGCCGTTCCAGATAACCGTGCCATCCCAGTCAATGTCGATCCGGATCGGCTCCGTCACGACTGTCGGAGGAGGCGCGTCGCGTGACTGCGGCATGTCGAGTTTCACCGCATGCGTCATCACTGGCAGCGTGATGATGAACATGATCAGCAACACCAACAGGACGTCGATCAGCGGCGTCGTGTTGATATCCATCATGGGTTCGTCCTCGCCGCCCCCGCCTACGCTCATTGACATGGAAAATTACCCCTGAATTACCGAGTCGGACTGCCGGTTGGACCGGGTTGGGTGATGAACCCCACCTTTTGAATGCCGGCTCGCTGCGCGCTCAGGATGACCCGTCCGACGTACTCGTAACGGGTGTTTCGGTCCGCACGCACGTGCACCTCGGGCTGCGGCTTGAGAACCGCCGCACCCTTCAGACGCTCGAGAAGTGCGTTGGTATCGGCCATGAGCGTCTGATTCCAGAAGACCTGACCGTCCTGGTTCACCGAGAGATTGACGTTCTCCGGAGCCGTCTTTGTCGCCTCGTTCTGAACTTTCGGCAACTCGACGGGAACAGTGTGGGTAATCACGGGAATCGTGATCATGAACACGATCAGCAAGACCAGCATGACGTCGACCAGCGGCGTCGTGTTGATCTCCGACATGGCCTTGTCTTCATCCAGGTCGGTCGGCGCATTCGAAAGTAGGAAACTCATTGTCGGCTCCGCGCTTCGGCAAGGTTACTTGCGTACCGCTGCGCCAGCGGCAGGCCGGGCAGCAGCCGCACTCGTGGCCGGGCCGGTGTCGACACGAGCACCGCTGACCAGATACGAGTGCAGGTCTGCCGAGAAGAAACGCAGCTTCTCCAGGATGTCCTTGTTGCGACCCAGCAACCAGTTATAGCCCATCACCGCGGGAACGGCGACGAACAAACCGATCGCAGTCATGATGAGCGCCTCACCGATCGGACCTGCGGTCTTCTCGATGCTCGCCTGACCGGCAAGGCTGATCGCGATCAGCGCGTTATAAATGCCCCACACCGTGCCGAACAGGCCCACGAACGGCGCAACGGAGCCTGTCGTCGCCAGGACGGGCAGGCCCGCTTGCAGACGCATGCTGATGCTGCTGACCGAACGCTGCAGCGACACCGTGATCCACTCGTGCAGCGGAATCTGGTCGGTGAGCCGGCCTTCGTGATGCTGGGCGGCGCGCAGGCCGTCCTCCGCAACCATCTTGAAAGCATTGTCTTTGCTGAGTTTGGCTGCGCCGTCGCGCAGATTGCCGGCGTTCCAGAATCCCTTCTCGACTTCCTTATAGTGTTTGCGGACGCGACGCTGATCCCACAGCTTCGTCAGGGTGACGTACCACGACGCGAGCGACATGATCACCAGAATGATCAAGGTGCCTTTGGCGACGAAGTCGCCCTGCGCCCACATTGCGGCCAAGCCAAACGGGTTTTCAACGCTTTCAGTATTCGGAGCCATGGAACGATGTCCTCTGCTATTGGAGCTATGACCTGAACTAAGGGGGTTGAGTTCTAAAAGTTGCCTTACTCAGTCCGTGAGTTTGAATGTGACGGCGAACTGCCCCCACATCTGAACGGGTTTGCCATTCTCTGTACCCGGCTGCAGGCGCCAGGAACGTTTGACCTCTCGCACGGCTGCCTCGTCGAGGCGCGGAAACCCGCTCGACTTCTTGACGCGTGCGTCGCCAACCCGGCCGTTTTCGAGAACGAGTACTTCGAGAATGACTGTTCCGGCTTCACCAGCGCGACGTGAAGACGGCGGGTACTCCGGTTGGGACAGCGGGCGACGCGAATCGGAACGCGGAGCAGTACGCGGAATGGGCGGCGCCGCAACGGGCGGCGGCTGAGCCACGGGGCGCTTCGAAGTTGTCTGCGTAATCGCAGTGGTCTGTGGCGCGTCGGCTGGCAATTCGATCGAGATTTCCGGCGGCGGCACGAATGGCGGCGGAGTTTCGATCTTGGGCGGCGGGGGCGGGGGCGGCTCTTCTGTGTCCGGCGCTTCCTCGATCATGCGCGTTTCGATCGGCCCGAGAACCACTTCGATGATCTGGTGCGACAGACCTGAATTGAGCAGCCAGAACATTCCGACATGGAGAAGAACGATCACGAAAAAAACGAGACCGCGACGGGTCAGGAACGAACTGTCTTGTGCTGGTGCGTAGGGCATGCTTTGCAGCTCAACTATGTAGATGCGGAGTCAGATCAGCTCCGCAGAATTTAGTGCGCAACCGTGTATGGTCGTTCGATTATGTATGCACGTGACGGCACACAACCCCCCGTTTCCGCGGGCCGAACGAGCAACGCCAGCGAGAAGTAGTCCGTAAATTCCGGATTGACGTTACAGTCATGTAGACCGCAGAAACGCCGCGCAAGGTATAAAGTTTCGGCGAGGAAGGCAAGCGCCCCGAAACAGAATGTGCTCGGGCAATTCATGATCATCGCGTCCAGGAGCTTTCGCAGTGCGCATGAAAACCGCATCGGGATCGCGGGCGCAAGCGTTAGATCGAGCATCGAGAGCTCGTCAGATGCAGCAACGGCCATCGCCCGGCTTTGTTCCTTCGGCCACGGCGATTGCTGATGGTCTGCTTTTTCAGGCGGATCCGCGAGTCAGAGAGAATTCGATCGGGATCAGTACGAGCGCACGCTGCGGAGCGCCGCTTTCAACGTACGGCCGGAATGCCGCGCTTGCCACGGCCTCGCGCGCTGCCTCATCCAGGCGCGCGTAGCCGCTGGACGTTTCAATTGCGATGTCGCACGCCTGGCCGTGCTCATCGATCAGCACGCGCAGCACAACGACGCCCTGCTCACGTAACCGACGCGATTGAGGCGGATACTTCGGTGAGGGTTCTCGCAGGTATTCAACCGCGGCGACCAGCTTCGGGATCGAACCGTCTTCACTCGAACGAGGCCTGACCGTGTTTCGCTGCGGCGCACTGATTGCAGTGTCGGATGACGAAACAACCAGGGAAGCTTCGATTATTGGCAAAATTGGCGCGGGCGTGATGATGGCGGGCGCGACAGTCGCCGCTTCGGGCGGGCGCCATGAAACCCGTGGTTCCGCATCCGGGATAAAGCTGACTGCTATCGAGCGGTTTGCTCTGGTGCGATCCGTGTGGGGGCCTGACGCTGATATTGCGTAGATCAGGAGCGCGTGCACGACCGCTATCGCGAAGGCGGCGAACAGCCGGGACGGGTAATCAGCGACACGCACGAATCAGCTCCTTAAACGGCGCGATCGAATCATGCTCCCTCCCATCGTAGTTTGTAAATGCGAACGCTTCTCACTATCGACCGGTCGCGGACCCATTGCGCTCCGCAAACGGGTGCGGGGGTCCGCCATCCGAAGACTCTATTAATTGCGTGTGTAATGCGTGTGCCGCCGCTGCCTCACCGCCCAGCGGCCGCACGGCTGCACGTTCAGCCAGCACTCACCTCCCGATCCAGCTGCGCAAGCTGTTCCGGCGTGCCGACGTTGCGCCAGCGACCCTCGAACAACTCACCGCTGACTCGACCTTTGCGAATCCATTCGTACATGAGC
>JBOHZJ010000390.1:0-17283 GCA_050738395.1 Steroidobacter sp. | reverse complement strand
CCGCTGCACGTCGCCACGTATTGCCTCGGGCCGGACGCCGAACGCCATGATCAAGGACGAAATCCTCAAGTACGAACCGCCGGCCGCAAAACTCCTCGGCCGCGAAGTCATCGAGATCGACGCGGTGAATGGCGCCGCCGTCCTGCGCTACACGGCGCAGCCGGAATTCCTGAATCGACACGGCACGGTGCAAGGCGGGCTGCTCGCCGCGATGCTGGATTCAGCGACTGCGCTCGCGCTTTACGCGGTGCTGCCGCCCGAGCTCACGGGCGTGACGATCAGCCTCAACGTGTCGTTCCTCAAGCCGGCGAAGCTGAGCACGTTCACTGCAACCGCAAAGCTCATCAGGCGCGATGAGCGCACTGCGGAAACCGCAGGCGAACTGCGCGATCCCGACGGCGTGCTGGTGGCGACTGCGACGGCCACGCTGCGCATCGTGGTGCGAAAGTAGGCAAAAAGAAAGCAGGCAGGAATAAGAGAGGAGTCGCGAAGGACCGCACAAGGGAGGTGATAAAGTTCTGCAGACAGAAGGAGGTCAGTTTGTAAGTTTTGCTCCTTCTCAACTTCGAATCTCCGTGATCTTTTTGTGGTCTTTTGCGGCTCTTCTTCTTCGTAAATACTCATGGCAAGAACAGTCAAATGTGTAGTGCTAGGCGCCGAAGCCGAGGGGCTCGACTACGCGCCTTATCCCGGCGAGCTTGGGCAGCGCATCTATGAAAACGTGTCGAAAGAGGGCTGGCAGCGCTGGGTGAAGCACCAGACGATGCTGCTCAACGAGTATCGACTCACGCCGATCGACCCGAAGGCGCGCAAGTTTCTCGTCGCGGAGATGGAAAAGTTCTTTTTCAGCGGCGGTTCGGAGAAGCCGAAGGAATTCGTGGATCCTTCAGAGGGAGAGTGAGGAGCCGCGAAAGACCGCAAAAAAGAGATGTTGAGTTCGGATACGAGTACCGCCAGATGTGAAAGGTCCCAGTGCTCCTACTGCTCCAGATCTATTTTTCAACTCCTTTTTGCGGTCTTTGCGGCTCTTCCTCAAGTACCTAACTCGCCTTCCGCTGCGTCGCCGCGCCGTACTGCGCCTTCAGTCCCGTCGCGACACGTTCGAATTCCGCACTGATCTTTGCAATCTCCTGAGCCCAGTCATTCGGTGCGCCTGCCTTCGCGCGCTGCTCGAGATCCTGCGCGAGCGCGGCCAGTTCATTGACGTGCAGGTTTGCGCTCGCTCCCTTGAGCTTGTGCGCGGCGCGGCCGAACGCCTCGAGTTCATCGCGATGCGCCGCAGCGCGCATCTCGAGCAGCGTGTCAGCGCCGCCGCTGATGAATGCATCGACGAGTTCAGCGATGAATTCCAGATCGTTCCCCGCGATCTCGGTGATCCGTTCACGAATCGATGCGTCCGCTGATCCGACGGCACACATGCCAGGCGCCGAAGGTGTCGGCGGTGTTGCAAGCGACTCCGCTGCTGCAGGCGGATTCGATGAGTTCAGGAAGCGATCGAGTACGTCCTGCAGGCGCGAGATATCGAGCGGCTTGGTGAGGTAGTCGTCCATGCCTGCCTCCAGACAGCGCTCGAGCGTTCCCATCATTGCGTTGGCGGTGAGCGCGACGATGGGCGTGCGCCGGCCGCCGGTCCCGATCTCCAGTTCGCGAATGCGCTGCGTGGCCTCGAGGCCGTCCATCACCGGCATCTGCATGTCCATGAGGACGAATCCGTAGTCGTTGCGCTGATAGGCGTCGACCGCCTGTGCGCCATCGCTGACCACGTACACCTCGCAGCCGAGCCGCTCGAGGAAACGGCGCGCGACGCGCTGATTGATGGCGTTGTCTTCCACCAGCAGCACCCGTCCGCTGTACTGCGCCCGCTTCGGCTCGCAGGCGACCAGCGTACCGCGCGTGATGATCGGCTGGCTGTGCATATGCCAGTCCTGCGCGTCGCGCGACAGCGCGCGATTGAGACAGTCGAGCAGTTCGCGCGTACGCACGGGCTTGGTGAGGTAGGCGCAAAAGCCGATGTCAGAAAAGCGCTGCATATCGCCCGAGCGGTCCAGCGAGGTGAGCAGCACCAGCCGCGTAGGCGTGATGTCGCGTGACTTCATGATCTGCTCACCGAGCATGGCGCCGTCCATGTCCGGCATCTGATAGTCGAGCACGACCACATCGAATGCTGGACGACCCGGTGCGCGCAATATTTCCAGCGCGCGGCTCGCGCTCGGCGCGCTCGACACCTGATAGCCGGCGTGCATCATCTGGCTCGACAACACGCGACGATTGGTTTCGTTGTCGTCGACCAGCAGCACGCGGCGTCCCATCGGGGCGATCTCGCGCTGCGGCTGCGCAGCGTCGGGCGCCACCGCTTCCAGCGGCAGCGTGAACCAGAACGTCGAGCCTCTGCCAGGCTCGCTTTGCGCACCGACCTGACCGCCCATGAGCTCCACGAGCTTGCGCACGATCGACAGTCCGAGACCCGTGCCGCCGAAGCGACGCGTCGTCGATGAATCCGCCTGTGTGAAGGGCTGGAAGAGTTTGTCGAGCGAGTCCTGTTCGAGGCCGATGCCGGTGTCGCGCACCTCGAAATGAACGAGTGCACGGCCGTTCTGGCTGGCGACCGAACACACTTCCAGCACGACTTCGCCGCTCTGGGTGAACTTGATCGCGTTGCCGACGAGATTGAGCAGGCATTGCCGGATGCGCTGTGGATCGCCCAATACGCGCTCGGGAACGTCAGGACGGACATTGACGACGAGTTCGAGACTCTTCGCCGCCGCCTGGAAGGCCATGATGGAACCGACGTCGTCCACGTTCGAACGCAAATCGAGTTCGAGGGTTTCTATGTCAAGCTTGCCCGCCTCGATCTTCGAGAAATCGAGAATGTCATTGAGGATCGTCAGCAGCGAATCCGCGCTCGCGCGGATGGTCTCCGCGTACTCGCGCTGAGCGCGATCGAGCCCGGTGTCGAGCAGCAGGCCGGTCATGCCGATGACGCCGTTCATCGGCGTGCGAATCTCGTGACTCATCGTGGCGAGAAAGGTGCTCTTGGAGCGACTGGCCGCTTCCGCTTCGATAGTCGCGTGCACCATCACTTCACGTGCGACGCGTTCCTCCGTAATGTCGCGAATCGAGCCCGCGAGCCACCGCGGCCGCCCTTCTTCATCGCGTTCGGCGCAGGCGCGCGCACGCACCCATAGCCATTCGCCGTCTTTTTTGCGCAATCGATACTCGACGTCATACGGCGCGCCGTCGCGCAGATGATCGCCCATGGCTTTGCCGACGATCGCGCCGTCGTCCGGATGGACGAATGCCTCGAGACGGCCATCGGCGGCGCGCTCGTTCTCGTCATAGCGGAGCATCTGTCGGAAGCGCGGCGAATGCCAGAGTTCGCCGGTCATGAGATTGAATTCGAACAGTGCATCCTGCGTACCGGATACGGCGCGCTGGAATCGCTCCTGAGCTGCGCGCAATTCGGCTGCCTGCCGCGCAATCTCCGCCTTCGCCTGTTCCTCGCGTGTGACGTCCCAATCGACGCCGAGTACGCGCACCGGGTTGCCTCTGGAGTTGCGCAATACGCGGGCATGCAGCTGAAAGTAGGTGGCGACGCCGTCCCTGTCCATGCTGCGATAGCGATGCGCGAATAAATCGCCGCGCCTGCCAAGCGCCGCATCGGTGAACGCCTGCACCCACACTTCGCGGTCATCCGGGTGCACACACAAGGTCGCGTAATCGACGCCTTTATCGAGCTGCTTCAGGCCGCCGACACGCTCGATCATCGGACTGCCGTCGTCGATCGTGGTGACCATGGTTTTAATGTTCCATTCCCATACCGAGATGCCGGCAGCTTCGTTTGCTGTCCGCATGCGCTCGACCATGCGACCGTTGCTCGCCTCGGCCGCCTCCGCACGCTCCAGCGCCTCACGCAGCGCCGTCGTTTCGTTGCGTGAGCGCGCGGCTTCGGCGATGGCGAGCGCTTCCGCCTGCGACTTGCGCAGGTTGGCGCTGCCGAAGAATCCTGTCATCAGAATGGCGAAGACCGAGACAGAATGCGTCTCCAGATACGCCCACCAACCCGAGTCATAGGGGGAGAGAATCGGGGCCGCCAGCAGCAGAATGGCGCCAGTGGCCGCGGTCAACGTGACGTGCCAATGACGATTGGACGACAGGCTCAGCATCACGGCGAGGATGTACCCGATGCCAACGGCGGAATCGAGCACGTTGCTGAGATCGGCGGCGAACACCATCGCGCACAACGCCAGCAACCAGGGCAGCAGGTTGCGGCGTTGGCGCTGCACGTCGCGTAACCCGCTCACGATCAAATCGCGACGTTCCTCGACCGGCAGATCCGCCAGCGTGCGCAGGTAGTAGCGCAACGCGAACGCAGCGAACATCAGCAAGCCGATCAGGATGTAGCTGACCGCCGTTCCGGACAGGTACGACTGTCCGAAGAGGCGCCCGATGACGGCGCGCTCGGCGTCGAGCGGCAGATCGAGCATCAGTACGCCGCCAGCCCGATCGGATACCGCGTAGAAGAGATGCGGCGTGCCAGCGACGTTCTCAAAGGAGTGGTGCGGTCTGCGCGGTTCGCCGCGCAAAGCGTCGATCGCGCTGCGTGCGAAATCATTCAGGCTGACGGGCTTTGCCGCTTGAGTGAGCGCCTGCGGCAGGTGGCGAGCGCTGAATGCGGCGCTGTAGACATCGAGGGAGCGCTTGCCGTCTGCGTCGGCGAGAATCGCCTCGGATAGTGCGAACGCCTTCGTCATCGCAACTTCCGCGCCGATGCGCTGAGCCACAATTTTCTTTTGCTGCAGCAATGGCGCGCCGGCGATCGACATCACCAGGATCAGCATCAGGATCGCAACGATCGACGCCTGGCCGGCTACGACGCCCAGCAGATTCCTCGAATTCATCGCCATCAGAAAAACCCGTACCTGACCTCACCAGCCCGATCTGTCACTGCAACGGCCCGGCGCGCGAAAACTGGATGCCGGCGCGAAACTATGAGCCGTGCAGAATCGACGGCCTGCGAATGGCGTCACTGGATCGCTGCAGGGAAGTGTGACGTAGTCGACAATGGGCCGTGGATCGTGAGTCGTGAGTCGGAAGATCGGGACTCGGGACTCAAGAAGTCTTTGACGCGTGCTTACTTCATCTCGACGCTTTTCCGAATCCCGAATCCCGAATCCAGAATCCCGAATCTCGTCCGCATGGTGCGCTGAATATCGGAGCGACCGGACCCGGCGCTCTGTACGATTCACGATTCACAACTCACGAAACCGCCTCGGATGATCGCACTGCTTGAAGCGCACCGCGCCGGACTGCTGGGACGCGAGCACTGGACTCGCAACATCGTCGCCGGCGTTGTCGTCGGCGTCGTCGCCCTGCCGCTTGCAATGGCGTTCGCCATCGCTTCGGGCGCGAAACCCGAACAGGGCCTTTACACGGCTATTGTCGCGGGCGTGCTCGTCTCGGCGTTTGGCGGCAGTCGTGTGCAGATTGCCGGACCCACCGGCGCCTTCATCGTCATTCTGGCCGGCGTTACTGCGGAGCACGGCGTCGATGGCTTGCAGATTGCAACCTTGCTCGCCGGCGTCATGCTGGTGTTGCTCGGTGTAGCGCGACTCGGCGCAATCATCAAGTTCATTCCTGATCCCGTGATCGTCGGCTTCACCGCGGGCATCGCCGTCATCATCTGGACCGGGCAGTGGAAGGATTTCTTTGGGCTCCCGGCGGTCAGCGGCGAACACTTTCACGAGAAGCTCTGGCAGACGATTCAGGTTCTGCCTGAGCTGCACATCGTAACGACCGCCCTGGCGTTCTTGTCGCTGGTGCTCGTAATCGCGACGCCGCACATTTCCGCCCTGAAGCGCATGCCCGGACCGCTGATCGGCCTCGCGGCGGCGACCATCATTCAGGCAATTTTTCAGTTTCCAGGGGTTGCAACCATCGGCTCTGCATTCGGCGGGATTCCGCTCGGCTTGCCGACGCCGCAGATTCCCGAGATCACGGCGGCCCGCGTGATCGAACTTATCGGACCCGCATTCGCCATTGCGATGCTGGGCGCTATCGAGTCGTTGCTGTCAGCAGTAGTCGCCGACGGAATGACGGGCACGCGTCATGACTCCAATCAGGAGCTGGTGGGGCAGGGCGTCGCCAATATCGTCGCCCCGCTGTTCGGCGGCTTCGCGGCGACGGGTGCGATTGCGCGCACGGCGACCAATGTCCGCAACGGCGGAACCAGTCCGATCGCGGGCATGATTCACGCTGTCACGCTCGTGCTGATCGTGCTGTTCCTGGCGCCGTTCGCCGTGCACATTCCGCTGGCGGCGCTCGCCGCGATTCTTTTCGTCGTCGCCTGGAACATGAGCGAGGCGCGCCACTTCGCGAAGATGATGCGTCGGGCGCCGCGAGCGGACGTCGTCATCCTGATCGTGACTTTCGCACTGACTGTGTTCGTCGATCTGGTCGTCGCCGTGAACATCGGCGTCATTCTCGCCACGCTGCATTTCCTGCGACGCATGGCGAGCAGCGTCGAAGTGCAGCAGCAGTCCGGACAGGACATCAGTCGCGAATTCGGCCATGCCGGCGTTCCGGAATTGCCGCCGGGCGTACTGGTGTACGCGGTCGAAGGTCCGTTCTTCTTCGGCGCAGTGGAGAATTTCGAGCGCGCGCTCGCGAGCACGCACACCGATCCGAAAGTACTCATCATCCGCCTGCGCTGGGTGCCGTTCATCGACATCACTGGCTTGCAGACGCTCGAAGAGGTCATCACGGACCTGCATCGGCGCAAGGTGCGCGTCATGCTGACCGGGGCGAACGAACGCGTCCTGGCAAAGCTTGCAAAGGCTGGCATTCTCGACCTCGTCGGGCGCGAGAATCTCTTCGAGCGACTGCCCAACGCGCTCGCGGCGCTGCAGGAAAGCTAAGCCTCCTCAGCGCAGTTCGCCGATCTGCTCCTTCTCGATCTCGGCGACGAACAACCGCTGCGCCTTGATGCTTGCTTTTGCAACGCCAGTCACTTCGGTGAGAGATTCGAAAGAGACTGCGTCGCCCGCCTGCGCGGTGATCGCTGCGACGCTTGGGGGTCGGGTGAGTGCTTCCGCCGTGTGAATCACACCGAGGTCGCGCGTACCGGCGATGATGACGATGCGATTGTCTTCAGGCCCTTTCAAGGTAGCGAAGTAGCCATAATCCGTGTAGCTCGCGCCATGGGTGCTGGGCGGCCGCGCTACGTAGGACTGCGAGGTCGCCGAGTCGATGAGTTCGTCGTATGTTCCGCCGAGACGCAGCCGCGACGCGTCGAAGACCGGATCGCCGAGCATGCCCAACCCGCTGAGATAACCGATGTAAACGATATGGGCGCCTCTCAACGTGGCGCTGTCCAGCTCGGACATGAGCATGACCCCTATGCGCTCCTTCACGTCGAGGAGCGGCGCGAGATCGCGCAATGCGAACGCGGCCGCGGCGGGAAGGTACGTCAGGTCGAGGTTGCGATACCTCTGCATGCGTTGGGGATTCAGCTCCAGGTGATCGATGAAATCCGCTTGCGAGTTGATGTGGAACTCGCGCACCAGTCGGGCGACGGCGCCGGCGTCGTCCATTTCCCCGAGCACATAGTAATCGCCGACCACGATGGCGATCGGCAGATCATCATCGAGCAGCGGCGCCCAGATCGAGCTCTCGCGCACCGCTCGCAATTCCCGCTCCGCGGCGCTCATGCCGAGCGTCTTCATGAGCCCGAAGGCAATTACCGCCCCGAGCACCAGGGCGCCGCCGAATACACCGGCCAGGCTGGTAGTCCAGCGCCGCCAAGCGCTCCGCGCCTTCGCTGGAGCATTGGGTGGGGCGGCCATTTCGCGATCGGGCGCTAACGCCTCGAACGTCAGTCGATACTCCCCTTTCGGAATGGCGATTCGGGCCGGTCGACGATTGCGCGCATAGAAGTCATCGAGGCGGCGACGCAACTTGTGCACGTACACACGCACGACGGAGTCCTGCGACACATCGAAAGCGGGTCCCTTGCCGAACACCTCGATGGCGATCTCGAGTTCCTTCGGCGCCGCCTCTGCAGATCGCGACAGCAGGAACTCGAACAGACGCGACAGCGGTCCTGGCTTGCCAAGCACGCCGCTAGCGCGGACGGCGTCGGCTTCGGCCTGGAGGTCGATGGGTGCGTGGATATCTTGTCCGGACATTTCGCACCACGTTTCAGGACGCGGGATTCGAAAGGAGTCGTGGGATTCTAGAACGGCTCGAGACGACGCGTAGTAAAGAAGCGAAAGCGCTTGAGCCCGTCCGGTTTTCGCGCCTCTCGCAAGCCGAAGTTTCGCGCTCTGCTCCAGCGACGTTGAAGAACGGCGCGGATGCTTTTTTCGACGTCCTGTTTAGCACGCTACGGTTGCTTGATCTGCGCCAGCGCCTCGCGCGTTTTTTGCGTGACCACCGCGTCAGCTCCCTGCGCTTTCACCAGGATCGGGTAACTCGGCAGCAACAAAGGCTCGGCCTCGGTCGCGCGACCCTGCGCCAGCAACACACGCCCGAGGGCGCTTTGCGCCGCGGCGATTTGCGGGCTGTCCGGGCCAAATGATTTCGCAGCAATCGTCATCGCCCGTTGCAGCGTTCTCTCGGCCTCGCCCAGCCGGCCTTGTTCGAGTTGTGCACGGCCCAGTCCCGAGAGCGCCGAGGCGACGTATGGATGATCCTCGGGCAAGGTTTGCGCATAGATCTCGAGAGCGGCGCGCAGATCGCGTTCTGCGTCCGCGTAACGCTCAAGATCGAGACGCAGCATGCCGAGATTGACAAGGTCGTGGCCTACGAAGGCGTGCCCCGCGCTGCGAGCTTCGCGATTGCGCTCCAGCACCGTGCTCAGCACTTGCTCGGCGCGATCCAATTCGCCGGTCCGATGCAGGAAGCGGCCGTAGTTCGCCATGGCGTCGAGCGTCTGCGGGTGAGCTTCGCCCAGCACCTTCGCAAGAATCTGCGTCGACTCGGCATACAGCGGTTCGGCTCCGGCGAGATCGCCTCGCAGGTGTAACGAGAACGCCAGATTGTGCAGATTCATGCCGACCGACGGATGATCGCTGCCGAGCGCCTGTCGATCGATATCGAGCGCAAAGCGATAGAGCGTCGCCGCGCGCTCGTGCTCGCCGCGGTAGGAATGCAGGCCGGCCAACTCACCCAGAATCGACGCCGCTTCCGGCGTGCGTTCGCTGCCGTGGCGTCGATAGAGATCGAGCGCGTCGGTGAAGTAACGCTGCGCCACGCTGAGTTCGCCGCGCAATTGCGCCAGACGCGCGTGTTCCGCCAGCATCGGTGCGATTTCAGGTGCAGTTGCTCCGAGGAGCTCGCGCTGCATCGCGAGCGCTGCAGAGAGACGTTCATCGCAGGCTTGCAGATCGCCGCGTTCACACAGCGCGTGGCCGAGTTCTCCAAGCGCAACCGCCACCTTCGGATGTTTCCCGCCATGAATGCGGATCTGCGATTCGACCGCCTCTTCGAGCAGCGACACCGAATCGGAGTACAGGCCCAGGCTGTTGTACACGCGACCGATCGTGCCGAGGAGCGTCGCCCGGGTCTCCGGCTGATCGTGGAGTCCGAGGTTCACCCGCCGCGCGCCGATGTCGAGCAGTTCGCGCGCCGTGACCTGATTGCCGCGACTGTGCGAGGGGTCTGACAACTCGAACAATTCGACCAGGAACGACGACACCTGCTCGGCGCGCGTGCGCTCCGCGGTGGCGACGTCGCGTTCATATGCGATGCGCTGCGCCTGAACGAACGTTACGATCGCAAACGCCGCGAGCGTGACGACGGCGGCGCCGGAGGCGGCGACCGCGATCGAATGCCGGGCGACGAACTTGCGCAACCGGTAGACCCATGTGTCGCTAGCGGCGAGCACCGGTTGGCCGGTCAGATGCCGGTCGAGATCGGCGCCGAGCTGTTCGGCCGAGCTGTAGCGGCGCTCGGCGTCCTTGCGCATCGCCATACCGATGATGTTGTCGAGATCGCCGCGCAGGTCCTTTTGCAGTCGTGCGAATGTAGTCGAGCGAACCGCGACGATCTCGTCGAGAAGTTCGGGCGTTTCCTGCGCTGTGTGCGCGACCATCACGCTCGGTGCGAGCGCCTCCTGCTCGCAGATGATCCGCTCCATGTCGGTGAGACTGCTGCCTGCGAGCTGGAAGGGACGTCGGCCGCACAGCAATTCATACAGCAGGACCCCGAGCACGTAGATGTCGCTCGCGGTCGTAATGACGTCGCCGCGAATCTGCTCGGGGCTCGCGTGCGCGGGCGTCATCACCCGGTATTCGACATGTGTGACCGCGAGCGTCTGCGCGGAATACTTCGTATCAAGGAGCTTGGCGATGCCGAAATCGAGCAGTTTCGGCGTTCCGTCCGCCGTGATCAGGATGTTGTTTGGCTTGAGATCGCGATGCACGATCAGGTTCTGGTGAGCGTAGTGCACCGCTGAACAGATGATGCGCACCAGGCGCATGCGCTCTTCGAGCGGCAGTTTGCGGCGATCGCAATAGGCGTCGATCGGCTCGCCGTCGATGTACTCCATGACCAGATACGGCGTGCCGTCCGGCGCGCGACCGCCGTCGAGCAGACGAGCGATGTTCGGATGCTCCAGGCTCGCAAGAATCTGCCGCTCCATTCGCAAGCGGCTTTGCACCTGCGGCGAGAACACTCCGCCGCGCACCAGTTTGATCGCGACGCGCTGCTGATATTCGTCATCGGCCCGCTCGGCGAGATATACATCGCCCATGCCGCCGGAGCCGATCTTGCTGACGATCCGGTACTGACCGAGTCGCTGGCCCTCGAGCGATTGCGGCGAAGCGGCGTCATGCTTCTCGGCCGCGGCCACGTCATCCCAGAAGCCGGTGTTCGAAGCATCCTCGTTTAGCGCAAGCAATACGCGCGACAGCAACGTCTCATCGGAGCCGCATGCGCGACGCACGTACTCCGCGCGTTCGAGCGGCCCGAGCGCGCGGGCGCGTTCGATGATCGTGGGGAGTTGATCGTCGCTGAGCTTCATTGCCCGCAATGATGCATCAGCCTCGGCGTCGCATGTAATAATGAAACCGGCGAATTTCGCCAGAAACACCCTCAAAACTGGGGACTAACCCGGAGGCGACATGGCAACACGTAAAAAGAAGACAGGCGCAAAGAAGGCTGGCAAGAAGAAGGCCGGTGCGAGCAAGGCCGGTAAGCGCAAAGTTGGCGCGAAGAAGGCGGCGAAAAAGCGCGGTCGTCGCGCTGGCACTAGCATCGTGCGAACTCCGCAGATGGCTTGAGCCTTGAGTTCAGCGCCGTCTGCTCGAACAGATCGGGCGGCGCTGTTATCGGCTTACGCCCCCGTATAGGCGCCGCGCGCCACAACAACTCACTCAATCCGCATGTCGTATGTAGCGCGCCGTCCGGCGCAGTGCGAAACCCTGCACGCGCGCAATCTGGACTTTCAACTGTATCGCTGGCCCGGCGCGGATCCTCATCCGGTCGTGCTCGTGCATGGCTGGGGCGATACTGGCGAAACCTGGCAATTCGTCGCGGATCAGCTCTCGCGCGATCGTACTTACGTCGCCATGGACATGCGCGGTTTTGGCCGCACACAGCGGCCCCAGGATGGCTACTGGTTCCCCGATTACCTCGCCGATCTCGAGGCGGTGCTCGATCAGATCGCGCCGCAACGACCGGTCGATCTCGTTGGCCACAGCATGGGCGGCAACATCGTGATGCTGTACGCCGGCGTGCGAGCGCAACGCGTTCGTAGACTTGTGAGCCTCGAAGGATTCGGCATGATGCGTACGACGCCGGATCAGGCGCCGGCGCGTTACTCTGAGTGGCTGGATGAGATTCGCAGGCCGCCCGAATTCGCGACTTACGATGACTATCAGCAGTTCATGAAGGTGCTCACCCGGCGCAATCCGCGCACGCCGCCGGAACGAATAGAGTTCATCGCGAAGTCCTGGGCGCGCACCCGGGACGACGGCCGCATCGAATTGTGGGCCGACGCCCGACACAAGCACGTGAATCCGGTTCTATATCAGCGCGATCAGGCGGAAGCGTGCTGGGGTGCAATCACCGCGCCCGTCCTGTTCGTCATCGGCGGTCAATCCGAGCTCGTGAAGCGGATGGGCGATGAGATCGGCGCCGGCAGATTGCGGCAGATATTTCAGAACGTCACGCCCGCCGCGATCGAAGGCGCGGGGCACATGCTGCATCACGAGCGGCCGGAAGAAGTGGCGGAGCTGATCGAGAAGTTTCTCGATCGGACCACGGTCCGTGGTCCGTAGTCGGTAGCAGGAGAAGGATTCGGAGCCCGGAGCCGATCGCGGCGGCTCTGGCTACAAACCACGGATAACGCACTACAAACTGGCGACACGCGCGTGCGCTACAGCCAATACGAAAACAGGCTGCTGCCGAATTCCTTGAATTTTTCCAGGAAGGGGCGCTCGCGCCAGACCTCGAGCGTCAGTTCGTGCGTCGCATCGAGGTCGCGCCGGAAGATTTGCTCCATGCGCTGCGCAAAGTCGCTGCCGACGATGACCGCATTGACCTCGTTGTTGTGCAGGAAGCTGCGCATGTCGAAGTTCGCCGAACCGACCATCGAGAGGGCGCCGTCGATCACCAGCGTTTTGGCGTGCAGCAGTGCATGGCGCTGTTCGTAGATGCGTACGCCGCCGGCGAGTAGCTCATCGTAGTTCGCGCGTGACGCATAAAAGATCAGACCCGAGTCCGTGAACCCGGGCACGATGATTCTGACGTCCACCCCGCGCCTTACGGCCTCGATCAGTGCACGGCGCAGTTCGTTGTTGGGCGCGAAATAGGCTTGCGTCATCCACAGGCGTTTCGATGCATGGCGGATGGTCGCGTAGTAGGTCGCATAGATCGTCGAGTCGCTGGAATCGCCGCCGGTCGTGGCAACCGCCGCGACCAGGTCCGGGCCGGTCGCCTCGCCGGCCGGAAAGTAACGCTGCGAGGCCTTGTCGATCTCGCCGCCCGCGCGCGTCCAGGTTTCGAAAAACAAGGCCTGAAATTGCGTCGCGACCGGGCCATCGATCTGCACGTGCGTGTCGCGCCAGGCCTCCTGCTGACCGGTCTCCGGGCCTGGGCGCGAGGTTGAAGAACTTGCATAGGTACTGCTGATGTTGATCCCGCCGGTGAATGCTGTGCGTCCGTCGATCACTACAATCTTGCGATGATCGCGATTGTTGATTTTCCAGGGAAGCGGAGTACGCACCGGATCGGGCGGACGAAACTGGCGAACCTCGACGCCGGCGTCGGTCATTGCAGCGAAGAAGGCGGCGGGCGTTGTTACGCTGCCAACTCCGTCGTAAAGCACGCGCACCTCCAGGCCCTGCCGCCGACGCTCGACGAGCAGGTCGCGAAACGCCCGGCCGATTTCATCGTCGGCGAATATGTAGGTCTCGACGTGCACATGGTGTTGGGCCGCTTCGATCGCGCGGCGAATGGCGTTTAAGGTCTGTGGGCCATCGATCAGCAGAGCTACGCGGTTGCCAGCGACGAGTGGTGTTCGCGACTGCGCCCGGAATGCCTCGATCAGCTCATGGACGTGGTCGGTGTCCTGCGCCGGTTCGAGCCGCTGGACAACGAGGCGCTCGGCGCGGCGCGCGGAAACCGCGCCGTCAGCCGCGATGATCGGCGCTTCGGCCGCCTGTGCGGGGGAGCGGACTCGAGGCGATGCGCAGGCTACGCAAGACGCGGCGATCAGCAGCGCGATCGAGAAGCGTCCTGAGCGACCAGTCTCAGCCATTCTTTATGACCAATCACCAGACACCGCTCGCCAACTCAGCTCATTCCTCCGTGAGTTCCTCTCCTGCGTCGCGCGCTTCGTCCATGGCGTCGTCTACCTTGTTCTCGGTGGATTCATCTCCGCCGCGCTTCATCGTGTCCAGCGCTTCATCAACCTCTTCGCCGGTCTGCTCGAGCGGACCCTTCTTCTCACACGCCGATACTCCTACGCTCAGGATCCCGGCCAGTGCGACGGCCCACAGTGGTTTCATGTTCATGACGGCTCCGCTAGGTGTAAATTCGTCCGTAAAACGTGCACGAGGCGTGGCAAGTTCCTTCTCTGGAGAGTGACTGGCGGCTGGTGACCCCGCCAACTGATGATCAGTTGGTGATCAGTTGGATCGTCAATCAGCTCGACCCACGCCCGTCATGCCTGGTGGATCGCTGGGACGAGCCGCGGGGATCTCGACCGTCACTTCTTCCTCACAGGAACTCAGCCAACTTTCACGCGTTCCCTGCATTGGTCGGGGCGGTAAACGATGCGATCGGAGCGTATCGGGATCAGTTCGGGTTCAGAAGGAGGTTGTTCTCATGCTGTCGTGGGCACTGACTTTTTTTGTCGTAGCGATCATCGCAGCCGTGCTGGGCTTCACCAGCATTGCGGGCGCGGCTGCTGGTATAGCCAAGGTTCTCTTTTTCATCTTCCTGGTGCTGACCCTCGTCGCGCTCGTCGCAGGTGCGTTGCGCGGAAGGCCGACGGTGTGAGAGAAAGTGATTAGTGACTGGTAATAGTAAGAGCGGGGTTCGTAACTCCGCTCTCTTCTGACTAGCCATCCGGGACCAGTCATTATCTAAGTGAACAGAAGCGCCTGGCTCACCGCAACCCGTACTGTTTCGGGGATGAACGGCTTGGTCACCAGGAAAGTCGGTTCGGGACGTTCGCCGGTCAGCAATCGTTCCGGATACGCGGTGATGAAAACGATCGGGACCTGAACTTCACTCAGGATCTGGCGCACGGCGTCGATGCCGGAGCTGCCGTCGGCGAGTTTGATGTCTGCAAGCACCAGGCCCGGCTCCGTCCGGCGCGCCGCGCTGACTGCTTCGTCGCGCGTTGTCGCGATGGCCGCAACTGTATGCCCCATCTCACGAACGATGCTCTGCAGGTCCAGCGAAATGATCGGCTCGTCCTCGATGATCAGCACTCGGGTCGTGGGCTGCGTCGAGATTTCGCGCACGGCCTGCGCGACCATCTGCTTCACGCTGTCCTGCGATACGTTCAGGATGCGCGCCGTGTCGCCGACGTTGAAGCCCTCCATCGCGGTGAGCAGCAGCGCCTGTCGTCGCGCCGGCGTCAGATCGCCGAGCCGCTTTTCGACGCCCGCGCCCTCCGGCTCCGACGCCTTGCGGGATTCGCCGTTGGCGCTGCCCCAGATGGTGTGGAAGACGCGATACAAGCCGACGCGCGGCGACATGGCTGCTTCCACAATCGAGGGGTCCGCCACGATTGCCTCGAGACACGCCCGAACATAGGCGTCGCCGCTCTTCTGCGTACCGCACAGCGCACGCGCATAGCGGCGCAAATAAGGCAGGTGTTCGGCGATCGCGTGAGCCAGGGCCATACGGGAACTCCTCAGATTTCTTTATAGCGCAGCGTTGCGCGCGCAAATAATGGCGGTAGTACTATGGACGAGAGGGGCAGAAGGTTCCCGGAGATTGGAACTTTTTCAATCCGGGAACGTTCGGACGGGACTAAACGATTAAAGCGCCAGCAGCGCTTTATTGGGCGCCCAGCGCAATCACCTGACTAATCCATGATCATGAGCGAGAAGACCAAGCCAGGCGAGCGGCCGGCCGCGGCGGCGGCCGGAGTTCCATCGGAGCAGGTGCCCGACTGGTTGAGCAACCGCCTGCGGCGCATGTTCACCGATGTCATGGACGAGCCTGTACCCGATGAATTCGTGGCGCTGCTCAAGCAGCTCGAAGACAAGGAGCGGGGAACTTGACCCCCGTTCCTTACGCACCTCCTCCACACGAGCAGCAGATGACGGGCCAGGACAAATTTCTGGATCAGGTGACCGCGTTGCTGCCGGCTCTACGCGCTTTCGGGCGTTCGCTGTGCGGCGACCCCGCGCGCGCCGACGACCTGGTGCAGGACACCGTACTCAAGGCGTGGACCAATCGCGAACAGTTTCAGTCGGGCAGCAATCTCAAGGCATGGCTGTTCACAATTCTGCGTAACTGCTACTACTCGGAGTTGCGCCATCGCAAGTTCGAAATCGAGGACCCGGACGGCGTATGCGCGGCGCAAGTGGCCATAGCGCCGGATCACGATGCGAAACTCCATCTTCGCGACCTTAGCCGGGCGCTGCAGCACCTGCCGGTGGATCAGCGCGAGGCGCTGATCCTGGTGTGCGCCACTGGTTTGTCATACGAGGAAGCGGCGGACGTCTGTCAGGTCGCCGTCGGCACGATCAAGAGTCGCATTGCGCGTGCTCGCGATCGACTCGTCGAATTGCTGGGCGACGACGCCGCGCACATCACCGGTACATTGCCTGTCGCCGGCTCCCTGAACGAATCTGCTGAGAGTCTGACCCCGCAGCGCTCCGGCGCGTCCTGACTCCATTCTCTGGCGGGGGAGTTCACGCTTTGAAAGGCGCCAAGACCTCAGTCGCGCCGCGTCGCTGGTTCGGCCCGAACGCCGGCCTGCGTCCCCGTCTCGTGCTGATTGTCGGCATCGCCATGCTGGCGCCTGGCGCACTCGCTGTGCTGCAGGCGATCTCCAGCTACAACAGCAGCATGCGCATCCTCGAGAAGAATCTCGCACAGGCGGCGCAGCTTTCAGCGAGCGAAGAGGTCAGCATGATTGCGGCCTCGCGCGAGATTCTCACGAGCCTCGCGGCGCATCCGGATGTGCGTGCGGGAACAGGAGTCCCGTGTCGCCGTGCTCTGCAGCGCGCCATCGGCGGTCTCGATCAGTACGGCGGCGCCGCCGTGGTCAGCGCGAACGGCGAGTTCACCTGCGCCTCGAGCGCGATGCGCAATGTCGTCAGCGTCGAGGATCGAGCATGGTTTCGGGAAACCATGAGCGGCGATGGCTTCGTCATCAGCGATCTGATCGTCAGCCGCTGGCTCGGATCGTGGGGCATCGTCACGGCGGTGCCGCTCGTCGACGAAGCGGGCCTGATCCAGGGGGCGATTGCGCTCTTCATCGGACTCGACTGGTTGACGCGTCGCTACCAGCACACGGGCGAGACGCAGGAGGCGGCTTTCGCGTTGCTCGACAGTCGCGGCGAAATCATCAGCGCGGACGCCGAGCGCTCGCCATCGCCGTCGCCGCTGCCCGGCCGGGCGCTGATCGAGGAAAACCTCCGGGCGATGACTGGCGGGCAGACCATGACGTTTCGGGCGCGTGGACACGATGGAAGGTGGCGCCTGTATGCGATCAGCCCCCTGCTTGGCGGCAGGATTTTCGTGATGCTCGGCACGCCGGTGCTCACTGCGATCGGACCGCTCGCGTTGCAGGTGGCGTGGGGTGTGTTTACACCG
>JBOHZJ010000389.1:0-7748 GCA_050738395.1 Steroidobacter sp. | reverse complement strand
CATTGGCGATGCAGCCGGACCTGCTCCTGCTCGATGAGCCGACGAATCATCTCGACATCGACGGCATCACCACGCTGGAAGATCTGTTGATCAAGGGCCCGGCGTCGATCGTCATCACGCACGATCGCGCCTTTCTCGATCGCGTCGTCACGCGCATCATCGAACTCGATCGCGGCCTCCTGCGATCCTATCCGGGCAGTTTCTCGACGTATGAAACCCGCAAGAGCGAACAACTCGCCGCCGAGGAGGTCGTCAATCGCAAGTTCGATAAGTTCTGGGCGCAGGAGGAAGTGTGGATTCGCAAAGGCGTCGAGGCGCGCCGCACACGCAACGAAGGCCGGGTGCGAAGACTGGAGTCGCTGCGCGTCGAACGTGCAGCCCGCCGCGAACGTCTCGGCTCGGTGAAACTGTCGCTCGACGCCGGCGAACGTTCCGGCAAGCTCGTCGCCGAACTCACGGCTGTCACGAAACGCTTCGGCGAACGGACGATCGTGCGGGACTTCTCGATGCGCATACAACGCAAGGATCGACTTGGCCTGATCGGTCCGAACGGCGCCGGCAAGTCGACGCTGATCAAACTGATTCTCGGCAGGCTCGAGCCGGATTCGGGCGTCATCCGGCTGGGCGCCAACGTTCAGGTTGCGTACTTCGATCAGATGCGCGAGCAGCTCGACGAAGAAAAGTCGGTCATCGAGACGATCAGTCCGGGATCGGACTGGATCGAGATCGGCGCGGAACGCCGCCACGTCATGACCTATCTCGGCGACTTTCTGTTTCCGCCGCAACGTGCGAATGCGCCGGTGAAGGCGTTGTCCGGCGGCGAGCGCAATCGACTATTGCTCGCGCGCCTGTTCGCCCGTCCGGCGAACGTGCTCGTAATGGATGAGCCCACCAACGATCTCGACATCGAATCGCTGGAGCTTCTTGAAGACACATTGCAGAACTACGCCGGCGCCTTGCTGCTCGTCAGCCACGACCGTGCATTTCTCGACAACGTCGTTACACAAACGCTGGTCGCCGAAGGCGATGGTAAATGGCAGGAGTATGTCGGCGGCTACAGCGACTGGCTCGCGCAGCGTTCGACGATCACTACGCCGGCTTCAAAGCCGAAGATCGAGGTAAAGGCCGTCGCCACGCCCGCGCTCGCGCCCGTCAAACTCTCCTACAAGGAGGCGCGCGAACTGGCGCAGCTGCCGCTCGACATCGAAGCGCTGGAACAGCAGCAACAGACGCTCACGGCGAAAATGAGCAGCGCCGACTATCACAGGCAGGGCGCGGAGCAGATGAAGGCTGACGTCAGGCTCGCCGAGGACATCGAGCGCCAGCTCGCGCAGAAGTTCGAACGCTGGAGTGCGCTGGAAGCGAAGGCAGCCGCGACGACGTGACGGGAGGAACGGAACGTCAGCGATGACTCCCGACCGCCATGGAGAGGTGACGAGCCGCCGCGCGGTTGCTCGCATAGTCGAGCCCGAAGCCATATGCGAACCGCGCATCGTAGTCCGGATCGTTGCGATTGAGCGCCGACTGATCCGCGCGGCGCGGCCACGAGAACGACAGTCTGCCGACGAAATCATGGTTTACTGCGCCGTTCTCGTCGCGGAACAGAACATCGGCGAGGCCTCCGCCCTCGCTGCCGGGCAGCCAGGCGACGACGAATGCGTCCGAGGCGTCTAGTTCCGGAGCGATCCATAGCGGCCGGCCGGTCAGGAAGATGGCGACGATGGGAATCCGCGCCTCCTTGAAGCGCCTCAACAGGGCGAGATCGGTCCCACCCTCGCCCTGATAGTCGATCGACAGTACGTTTCCGAGCCACTCTGCATAGGGCTCTTCGCCGAAGACCACGATCGCGACATCGGGTCGCGCGGCGTAACTGCCATCGACGCTCAGCGTTGCACTGCCGCCTGCTGCGTTCACTGCGTTTCGAATGCCGGCGAAGATCGACGTTGCGCCGGGAAAATCTGCATTGACGTTGCCCGTTCCCTGCCACGTGATCGACCATCCGCCCGCCTGCTTGCCGATGTTGTCGGCGCCGTCCCCCGCCACGAGTACGTTGAGATCGCGCCGCAATGGCAGCAGCGTCTTGTCGTTCTTCAGCAGCACCAGCGACTCGCGCACTGCCTGGCGAGCCACGGCGCGATGCTCCACGGCGCCGAGCAGATCGCGCTTGTTGGCGAGCGGCCGCGTCGAGGGGCGTCCCTTGCCGAACAGGCCGGCGCGCAACTTCACGCGCAGGATGCGTGTGACCGCGTCATCGATGCGGGCCTGAGGAACTTCACCGGAGCGCACCTGGGCGATCGTGTTCTCGAGAAAGGTCTTCCACTGCGTCGGGACCATGAACAGATCGATGCCCGCATTGACTGCCGGCGCGCACTTGTCCTTCGAGC
This sequence comes from Steroidobacter sp., assembly GCA_050738395.1. GTDB lineage: Bacteria > Pseudomonadota > Gammaproteobacteria > Steroidobacterales > Steroidobacteraceae > Steroidobacter. Next base: position 5,364 of record JBOHZJ010000389.1, on the reverse strand, counting down.
ATCCCTGCACTTCATCGACGCCGTCCCAGTCGCTGACGACTATCCCGTCGAAGCCGAGCTGCGTCTTCAGCACATCGCTCAGCAGATATTCCTGGCCATGAACCTTCCAGCCGTTCCAGCTGTTGTACGACGCCATCACCGTCTGCACGCCTTCCGCAAGCGCGGTGAGGTAACCCTGCGCGTGAATGCTCAGCAACTCCTGTTCCGACGCCAGAGTGTCGCCGCGATCCACGCCTCGCTGCGTGCCGCCGTCGCCAATAAAGTGTTTGGCGGTGGCGACGACCCGATTTGCGTCGAGAAATCCAGCAGTGCCGGCAGCTCCCTGCAATCCACGCACCATGCGTCCTGCAAATGCGCGCACGATCTCCGGATCCTCCGAATATCCCTCGTACGTACGCCCCCAGCGATCGTCACGCACCACTGCCAGCGTCGGCGCGAACGTCCAATCGATTCCCGTCACTGCAACCTCGCGCGCGGTGATCTCGCCGATGCGTTCGATGAGATCGGCGTTGCGCGTCGCACCCAGACCGATGTTGTGCGGAAACAAGGTCGCGCCGATGACATTGTTGTGACCGTGCACGGCGTCGACGCCCCAGATGATGGGGATGGCGGGTGCACCGCCGGACGTATCCATTGACGCGTCGTAGAACTGGTCCGCGAGCGCAACCCAGTCGGCCACTGCAGCGTGTTTGTCGTCGCCCGGAAAGGCGCCGCCGCCGTTCAATATCGAACCGAGCCGGTGCACACGTACGTCCTGCGGCGTCACGTCGCGGATCTCCGCTTGCACCATTTGAGCCACTTTCTGCTCGAGCGTCATTCGACTCAGGAGCGAGGCAATGCGCGCTTCCATCCCGGGATCTTCTCGCACGTCGTTGGTCACGCGCGGCCAGTCGACCGCCTCGGCAGGCGACGTTGCCGGTCGCCCAGAGGAGGATGCGCCTGAATCGCGATCCGGGCTGCAGCCGCCGAGCGCAAGCATGCAGAGCGTAGCGGAAACGGTCGCAAGCGGTGATCTGGTAGGCATTCTTTTACTTTGCAGAGGGGTCGCAGCGAGATATGTCGTTGTGGCGATCATGTCGATATTCCAGCCATGAAACCGCTTACATGCCGACTATACCAATGAATCCGGGTCGCTATCCATGGCCCGGGCGACGAGATCCGTTGAAGTGGTTTTTCACCCCGCCTGCTGGCCCCTGCCTTCCGATTCCTTTACTTTAGAAGCGTCGGTACGCAACCGCCCAGGCTGCGATGGACAACAAATCGATCTGACCGGCAGGATTCTTTTGGGGGACTCTTGAACGCACAGCCGATCGCGACGACCAGCACCGCCACGCCCGCCGTTCCTTACCCGTCTTCGGCGCAGTCCTGGTATCTCGTCTACACGCTGCTGTTCTTCTACATCTTCTCGTTCATCGACCGGCAGATCATCTCGCTGCTCGTCGAACCGATAAAGCGCGACCTGCAGGTCACCGATACGCAGATCGGCCTGCTGCAGGGCATTTCATTCGCAATCCTCTACTGCGCGCTCGGCATTCCCATCGGCCGACTCGCGGACCGGACCAACCGCAAATCGATCATCGCGGGCGGAGTCGTCGTCTGGTCGATCATGGCGACGCTCTGCGGCCTTGCGAAGAACTTCGGTCAATTGTTCCTGGCTCGCATCGGCGTCGGCGTAGGAGAGGCGGCTCTGTCTCCCGCGGCGTACTCCATGATCACAGACGCTTTTCCGCGCGAAAAGCTCGGGCGCGCGTTCAGCATCTACAACATGGGCATCTCGATAGGCAGCGGCGTCGCGCTGCTGGTGGGCGGGCTCGTTGTGGGTGCGGTCTCGGGCGAAGGCAAGATGTTCACCCTGCCCTTCGTCGGTGAAGTTCGCGCATGGCAGTTCGTCTTCATCGTGACCGGGGCGCCCGGCGTGCTCCTGCCGTTGCTGCTGCTTGCAGTGCGCGAGCCTGCGCGGCGCGGGTTGATCACGACGACGCAAAGCATTGCGCCGAGTCAAAGGATTCCGCTGCGCGAGGTGCTGCGCTTCATGATCGCGAACCGCCACTTCTACAGTCTGCACTTCATTGCGATGGCGATGATGGCGATGCTGGGATACGCGGTGGGCGCCTGGCTGCCGACGGTCATGGCGCGCACATACGGCGTATCGGTGGCGCAGGTCGGCCAGGTGCTGGGACTGTCGACGCTTGCGATCAGTACGCTGGGCATCTTCATCGCGGGCCGCTGGTGCGATCGGATGACGGCGAAGGGAATTACGGATGCGCCGATCCGCGTTTGCCTCGCGGTCGCGATCGCGGTGGTCGCGACGAGTTCGTTGCCGGCGTTCATGCCCACGGCAGTGCTCGGCATGACGATGATGTGCATCGCCGGCTTTCCCTTCCACGGCTATGTCGCGATGGGGCCGATGGCGGTGAACCAGGTGACGCCAAATCAGATGCGGGCGCAGGTGTCTGCTGTCTATCTCTTCACCGTCAATCTGCTCGGCATGGGTTTCGGGCCTGCGCTCGTCCCGGCCATCAGCGATTACATCCTGCGCGATCCGATGCAGATTCGCTGGGGCCTGCTGATCGTCGTGGCCGGCGCCGGCGCGACCGCAGCGATCCTCCTGTGGTTCGCACGGCCCGTGTACCGCCAGCAAATGGCCGCGACCGCGCACTGGCGCTAGGAACGGCCGTCCTGGAACGGCCGTCCTGGAATGGGATGGGCCGGAGTAGAGGATGTACAGGATGTACCGGATGAAGAATCAAGGTTCGACGGACGGGTTTATCCACCCGAATCCTCGACGCTGCGGGCTAGAATCTCTCCATGCCCGAGATCTCTCTGCGCCCCCATACCTCGACGCCTTGCCCGTGGATCAGCGCGATCACGGCGCGCGTCGACTGGCTGAGCGATGATCTGCTCGTCTTCTACTATCAGATCGAAGGCGATATCGACCGACTACAGCTGCCTGCGCAACAGCGCTCCGCGCATACCGATGGACTGTGGCGGCGCACATGCTTCGAGGCGTTCGTCAGGCCGCGAGGGGTAAGGAACTATTTCGAGTTCAATTTCTCACCGTCGAGCGAATGGGCGGTCTATCGCTTCGAGGATTATCGCCGGAGCATGCAGTCCATCGAATGCGCGCATCCGCCAAAAATCATCTGCCGCCGCCGTGAAGGCGAACTCGACGCGGACGTTGATGTACATCTCGGCGCTCTCGATATTCCGCCGCACGGCGAGCTGCAGATGGCCCTCGCGGCGGTGCTCGAGGATCAGCAGGGCGCAATCTCGTATTGGGCGCTCGCCCACCCGGAAGGCAAACCGGACTTTCATCATGAGGCAGGGTTCACGCTGACTCTGCCGCGGACGGCGGGAGTGAAGTGATGCAGTTCGGCATCGATCGTCTGTGTACGGAAGCCGACCTGCGCAAACCGTTGCGGGGCAAGCGCATCGCGGTGCTCGCGCACCCGGCATCGGTAACCGCGGACCTCACACACACGCTCGATGCGCTCGCCTCGCTGGCGGATCTGAATGTCACGGCGGCTTTCGGCCCGCAGCATGGCCTGCGCGGCGACAAGCAGGACAACATGATCGAGTCGCCGACGTTTCACGATCCGGTGCACGGCGTGCCGGTCTTCAGCCTGTACGGGGAAGTGCGGCGGCCGACGGCTGCGATGATGGACGCCTTCGACGTGCTGCTCGTCGATCTGCAGGATCTCGGTTGTCGCATCTATACATTCATCACGACGCTGCGTTATGTACTTGAAGCCGCCGCGGCGCACGGCAAGTCAGTGTGGATTCTCGATCGCCCGAACCCGGTCGGTCGGCCGATCGAAGGTCTGCGGTTGCGCGCGGGCTGGGAAAGCTTCGTCGGCGCCGGCGCGCTGCCGATGCGTCATGGACTCACGCTGGGCGAACTCGCCCATTGGTTCGTACGGACACTGAAGCTCAATGTCGATTACAGAGTGATCGAGATGCACGGCTGGGGACTCGATGACGCGCCAGGCTACGGCTGGCCGCTGCGCGAGCGCACCTGGATCAATCCGAGCCCGAACGCGCCGAATCTCTGGATGGCGCGCTGCTACGCCGGCACGGTGATGCTCGAAGGCGCAACGCTGTCCGAAGGCCGCGGCACGACGCGTCCGCTCGAGTTGTTCGGCGCGCCGGACATCGATGCGCGCGCGATTCTGAAGGAAATGTACGCGCTCGCCCCTGTTTGGCTGCGCGGCTGCCGACTACGCGAATGCTGGTTCGAGCCCACGTTTCACAAACACGCCGGCAAACTCTGCGCAGGCGTGCAGATCCATGTCGAGGACCCGGGCTACGACCACGACATCTTCAGTCCATGGCGTGTGCAGTCGCTCGCCTTCAAAGCCCTGCGGCGCCTGCAACCCGACTACCCGCTGTGGCGCGACTTTCCATACGAATATGAAAAGGATCGCCTCGCAATCGATGTAATCAACGGCGGTCCACTGCTGCGTGAATGGGTCGATGATCCGCACTCAGCGCCGGCGGACCTGGATGAGATTACCCGGCCCGACGAGGAATCGTGGCGGGTCGAACGCGAGGCGGTGCTGATTTACCGCTGAATAGCGACGGCCCTGATTGAAAGACGGCCTCTGGCGCGAAGGCTTGCGCAGGAAGGCCGCGGCAAGAAGGCTTCAGCAGGACAGATCAGACAACACAACGCACCGATAGCACCGCGCCCGCTCTGCGCTGACATGCGGATGCCCGCCTGCTGCGTCCGCAGCCTTCTTGCCGCAGGCCCTCTTGCGCACGCCGTCATTTCATTCTGGTCTGACCTGTCGAAGCCCTTCCTGCCGAAAGCCGTCATTCCAGCCGAGCGGAACACCGCTACTCCTCGAGACGTTCCAGCGCCGGACTAACCACCATGGAGAACGTCATGGCGCGACGCTATAGCAAGAAAGCCTCGAAGAAAGTCGAGCAGACGATGGGCGAGCGCAAGCGCGGCACGCTGCGCAGCGGCAGCACCGGCAAGAAGGTCACGAGCCGCAAGCAGGCGATTGCGATCGGCTTGTCGGAAGCCCGACGCTCCGGCGCGAAAGTGCCGAAGAAGAAAGGCGGTGGGAAAAAGAAGAAGAGCAGCGGACGGAAGAAGAAATCCAGCAAGAAGAAGTGAACGGCGGCCGATATGAACAAGGACGGCCTGCGGCAGAAAGGCCATTGGCAGGACGGCCTTCGGCAAGTCAGATCCGGACCCAATGGCGCTCAGTTAAGCGGATGCGCATGCGCCTCTTTTCCTCACCTCTCCCTTGTGGGAGAGGTCGCACGAAGTGCGGGTGAGCAACTGTGTTTGAAGTCAAGCTGTGACGTGCAGGCTTTCGTTCCAAGCTGCGTTGTCGCGAACCATGGCGTTCAGGA
>JBOHZJ010000388.1:0-17517 GCA_050738395.1 Steroidobacter sp. | reverse complement strand
TTCACACACCGCGCGAGATCAATAAGGATGATCCGGCAGTGCGTGCGGGCGTCATGCAGGCGCTCGCGGAAGCGGTCAAAAAATTGAATGCAGCACAGATTCCGCTCGATGCGCCCTGGGGAACAGTTCAGTACGCGGAATCAAACGGCGAAAAGATCGCCATCCCCGGCGGACTCGGCAACGTCGGTATGTTCAGCATGATCGTGGGCAAATTCACGCCCGGCAAAGGCTATACGCCAATCATCACTGGCAACAGCTGGATGCAGGTCGTCACATGGGACGATGAAGGCCAGCTCGATGCGCGCGGATTACTCGCCTATTCGCAATCGGAAGAATCCGAGTCGCCGCATTCGGCGGATCAGACGAAGCTCTACTCCAGGGGCGAGTGGCTGAAGCTGCCGTTCACCGAAGCCGAGATCGCGGCCGATGCGAATCTGAAGGTGCTGGAACTGAGGGGCGAGTAGTCGAGCCGCGTTTCGATGACGCCGTGGAGCAACGCCAGCGACTGACCGATCAGGGGGCCTGTCTGACCCGCTCCAGCGCGCTGATGACCGCGTTCTCCACATCGGCGTAGGTATACGGCTTCTTGAGAAAACCGACGGGCTGCGCCGCAGCCGCACGCTCGTCGAGCTGAGCCAGGGATGCACCGCTCATCAGCAGCGTCGGCACACCGAATTTCTGACGCAGGGCGAGCGCCGCATCGACGCCGTCGCCGCCATCTCCGGCCAATCCAATATCGACGATGGCAAGATCGCTCGGTACGCCAGCCGCTATCGCCAGTGCGGTGCGCAGCGACGGCGCGATGCCGCTTACGGAATGGCCCATTTCGCGGAGCATCTCCTGGAGGAGCAGACTCACGGGCGATTCGTCCTCGACAATCAGCACGCGCACTGGCGACCTCCCTTGACCCGCGACAATGTGCAGCTTGCAGGGAAAGTTCCTTCGCCGGGCGGCGGCTGCCGCCCGGCCCAGGTAAATTGCTGGAAATCCCCGCGCCCGCCATACGGGTATTGGATTACTCGACGGCCTGCTTTGCGGGATTCCGCGAGCTACCCGCGCAATACTTGCATTACACTTTGAATACGCTCAGCGGTGATCGCGATCAATGGCGCTCGCGGCTCAAGTATAAAGACCAAGGAACATGACTGATCTCTCCCGCAGTGCAGCGCGTATCCTCATCGTCGAAGACGAGCTGCTCGTCCGCATGTTTGCCGTGGATGCGCTCGAGGATGCGGGCTTCTCCGTCACGCAGGCGGGGGACGCGGCCGAGGCGCTGGTCGCGCTCAACGCGTCACTGAATGAGTTCGCAGCCGTCGTTGTCGATCTGGGTTTGCCCGATCGCTCGGGAGATCTTCTGGCCGCTGATATCCGTGCATTGCGCGCGGACCTGCCGATCCTCATCGCGAGCGGCCGTAGCGAGCGCGAGCTGAAGGATCGATTCGCCGGCGACAAGCACATCGCCATTCTCGTCAAGCCGTATACCTCACAGCTGCTGATCGACGCGCTCGAGTCGCTCGGGGTGAAGTGAGGCCAGCTGGCAAGCTGGCTGACCGGTCGACCGGGCGGAACTGCAACTCTGATCTCCGGCCGATGGACCCGTATGCCAGCGAGGCAGTTAGCCTCGGGTCGTGAATAGGTAGTCATCCATGTGGTCCAGAACTCGCGTCGCGCAACGACTCGATATCGAGCACGCGATTATTCAGGGGCCGTTCGGCAATGGCGCCTCCTCACCGCAGCTCGCCGCCGCCGTGTCGAACGCCGGCGGGCTCGGCTGAATTGCGCAAACCGACGGCGCGCTACACGACGCTCACGCGGGCATTTTCCGGCCGGCATGCGCGCGGCATCAAGAATCGCGTGATGCGCGAACTGAAACCCCACGAATCGACCGCGGCGCCGTTCCCGATGCATTCTGTTTTCACCCGGCCGATCTGGCAGGCGGCAATTCGCGCCAATGACCCGGACACGCTCGCTTTGTGGGCCGGGCAGAGCGCCGGACTCATTCGGCATACGCGCGCGGCTGAACTCGTCCAGTTCCTGCTCGAGGACGGTGAACGAGTCCTGCAGCGCCTCCGCGGTATTTCGCGGGTCGGACTCGAGTCCGACAAGTAGCGAATGGGTGCAGATTGACGGTTCGCATCGTGCGGCTCGGCGATGATCGGTTCCCCGATGAAGGCTTACGTATCGGCACGGTGCGACGTCCGCCGCGCGGCGTGCCCAAAGACGAATACGCTGCACGGAATATCTACGACGTCTGGTTGCCGAATCTCGCACCAAGCGAGAGCCTGCTCAAGCAGGCTCTCGCGGCGGAAGGGGAGCGCGAATGGAAGGCGTTCCTGCGGAAGTATCGGGCGGAAATGAAGGCGCCGGAGGCAAGCCGCGTGCTCGACACGCTGGCGGCGCTGTCACATCAGACGAATTTCTCAGTCGGCTGTTACTGTCGCGAAGAGAGGCGCTGCCATCGGTCGGTGCTCAGAGAGCTGCTCAACGCGCGCGACGCGGACGTAGCGGATTGAGAACGGTGGCGCTGTTTGGAAGCGGTTAGCGGTTGGCGGTTGGCGGTTAGTTCAGAATCCGCGCCGCACGGCGCTCACTAGTTTCAATCGGCTTGGCGTCGGCCCGAAGGCGCACAAAGCGCGGCAGCGCCTCTGAGCTAACCGCTAACCGCCAACCGCTTTCTTAATGGCTCTTGCTCCATTCATCGGGCGGATTCTGACGCTTCACCCGCTCAGGATTCGCGGCGTCGCCCTTGCGATAGCCGCGATCGAACCACCGCTTGCGAAAGACGAACAGCGTGAGTGCGATCGCCAGCGCGATCAGCGCCAGGATCATGGTGAAGTGCTCGCCAAAAAACTGCTGCATCTGGGACATAGGCCGCCTCGCTGTCTTCGACTACAACGATCGAAGCGCTGACGCGGTTTCGCAGGTTCCGTCAGAAATGTCGTACGCAGAGTGAATGGCGTCGGGCGATTTCAGAGGCGCACTGCACCGTTCTGCTCCGACTTGAGCGGCTGGTTGCGGGACTCGCGGGCGTGCGGCTCGCGAGAGCGGCGTGAGAATGGCGAGCGGCGGACGGCGGACGGGAAGAGCGCGCTTGCGCGCGACCCCTCACCCCAGCCCTCTCCCCAATGGAGAGGGGGGAGTTGCAGGGCGGCGCACTCCCGTTCCTGGTTCTGACTATTCACCAGTCACCAGTCACTTAGTCACTTAGTCACTAGTCATTAGTCACTTCCGTGGAGTCAGCCGCCATATCGAGTTCTCGAGATCGGAGGTGACGTAAATCGCCCCGTCCGCGCCGGCGGCCACGCCGGCGATTGCAGTCGGAACGTCCAGTCCGATCGGCAGCTCGCGCGCCAGCACCGATGTCCCTCCTGTCGTTGGATCCACACGTGTGAGTTGTTTGCGGCCGGCTTCGATCACCAGTAGTGCGCCGTCGAGCGCGAGCGCGATTCCCTGCGGCCGATCCAACCCTTTCGCAACGACGCTGACGGCGCCGCTTGCGATGTCGACGCGCGAGATTTCGCCGGCGAGCAACTCGCTCACGTAAACGGCATTCGCTCCCGCGACGGCGAGACCGATCGGCGCGCCGAGTTCACCCGCAAGATCCTTTCGCTCGCGCCCGTTTGCCCCGACCGTACGCGTCAACTTGCCGCGCGTGGTTTCGGCAAGCACCAGGCTGCCATCCCGCATCTCGATCGCATTCTGCACGCCGCGAAACTCATGCCAGTCATGCAGCACGCGCGCGGTGCGGCGGTCGTAGCGCTGCACGAGTCCTTCGCTGTTCACGAGGATGATGTGTCGATCGTTGGCAGTGACTGCGATCGGGTATTCGATCGGCGAATTGGCCGCATGAGCGCGAGCCAGATCCGTGACCCCGCCGGTGCGGCCATTGACGCTGCGAAACGCAAACACATCAGCGACGAACAACGTGTCCTGCGCACCATCTGAAACGGCGGCCAGCGCCAACGGCATTGCCAATTCGCCCTTGACGACTTGCCGCGCGGCGCCAGAGCGGACGTCGACTTCCTGAATGCCGTTGTCGGCCATGTTGGACACGAACAGCCGATCGCTGGAATCGATCGCGAGATTGTCGAGAGATGTATCGAGCTTCGCGATGACGTGTTTGGCGCCGGACTGGATGTCGACGTGAACCACTTCGCCGCGCGCCGTATCGAGCACGTACAGGTTCCACTTCGAATCGAAATTCGCCGCTGCCGGAGTTCCAAACCCGTCGGCGACGACTTTCAGTTCGCCGGTGTCCGGATGGATGCGCACGACCTGCCGCTTGAACCACAGCGGGCCGTAGAGCATGCCGTCGGGTCCAATATCGAAGCCATTGAAGCCGCCGGGACCCCTGAGGATGTTGCGCGGCGGCTTCACGCCCGCCGGATCGAGTTCCCAGACGCCGTCACCGCCGAAAACCTGCGCAGCGAACAGACGGCCATCCGACTTGCGTACGTTGATGGAATTGATGCTCACGAGATTCGCGATATCCCGAACCGGCCCATCGCCTTTGCGAGCACGTACGACGCCCTGGGAGATCGCAGTCCACACCAGGGTTCCATCGGCGAGAAAAACGAGATCGTCCGCCATTCCCTGCGGCGGTCCGACGACCGTTTCGACCCGGCCCGTGCGGGTATCGACGCGGTAAATGCTCTGACCCACGACGCTGCCTGCGTAAAGCACATCATCGCGATCGAACGCGAGGCCGTGTACTCCATGAAAAGCGGAGGCGGGAACGAGGCGCTCGATATTGTGCGTGTCGCTGGTCGGCGCAGCGGACGATGGATGCGCCCACAAGGCAAGCCAGATCGCCAGGACGAGGCGTAAGTGATGGGGCCAACCGGCTAACCGGCTAACTGGCCGGCTGGCCGGAAATGAAACTCTGAACTCTGCCCGACTTGGCCGGCCAGTCGGCCGGTTCGCCAGCTTGCCAGTCAGCCTCCCGTTCATTTTCGTTTCGCTCGCATCCAGATCACGGCGACGACGACGGCGACGATCAGCAGCAGGATGACGATGCGCAAAGGATTAGCTCTCTTGTCCGGATAGTTTGAATTTTTCCGTCAGCGCCGCGAGATCCTCGGGCGTGTCCAGATCGATCGCAGCGTTCGGCATCGGCACGCGCACCAGACGATAGCTATTGCGCTCGAGAACTCTCCGGGCGCCCTGGTCGCCGCGCAGTTCGGCGAGTTCGGAAAAGCAGATGCGCGGAAAGATGGCCGGGACGCCTGCGTGCTGATCGTACACGCTCGCTGCGATCAAGCTCTCTTCGCCCTTCCACGCGCTCGCAAGCCGCTTCAGATCATCCGCGGTGACGCCGACCTGATCCCCGAGCAGCACCAGCACCGCATCGCACGCCGGCGGCAAGGCCGCGACGCCGAAGCGCAGCGACGAACCCATGCCCTCTTCCCACTGGCGATTCACGAGCACCGATGCAGGCGAATGCGCGAGTAGGTGAGTCATTTCACGTGCATGCGCCCCCACGATGACGGTGACCGCGCTGCCGCCGAGCGATACCGCATTCGACACCACCCGATGCAACACCGGGCGCCCACCGAGCTTCACGAGCTGCTTCGGACGCCCAAGGCGCGTGGATGCGCCGGCGGCCAGCACCAGTATGTGCAGACTTGCAGTCATAAGAATTTAGAGTAACCACAAAGAACACAAAGAGCACATAGATTCAGGACCCGGAGATCGGACCGAAACAGCCCATCCCGGCGCCGGCGCGACCGATGGTCACTTTCGGGGCTCGTCTGATTCGTAGTTTTTGTGATCTTTGTCCCGCGGGATTCCCTTCGGTCATGATCTTTGTGGTTACTTTCATCCTGTCTTGAACCTGCTGCTCCTCAGTCGCTACCCTGTCGCATGGCCATTCGTCCCGTTCTGCGAATGGGCGACCCTGTGCTGCTTCAGGTCGCCCGCCCGGTCGAGAAATTCGCTACGCCGGAGTTGCGCGCGCTGCTCGAGGATATGCACGACACGATGGCGGCATTGAACGGCGCGGGTCTCGCCGCGCCGCAGATCGGCGTATCGCAGCAGATCGTCATCTTTGGCGTCGGCCACAATCCGCGCTATCCGCAGGCCGAGGAAGTACCGTACACGGTCCTGATCAATCCTCAGCTCGAGCCCCTTGGCGAAGCCATGGAAGAGGGCTGGGAAGGTTGCCTGTCGGCGCCCGGCATGCGCGGCCTCGTGCCTCGCTACAAGAAGCTGCGCTATCGCGGTTTCGATGAAACGGGCGCTGCGATCGATCGCACCGTGAGCGATTTTCATGCACGCGTCGTGCAACACGAGGTCGATCATCTGCTCGGCATTCTCTACCCCATGCGCATTCGCGACCTGAGCAACTTCGGCTTCAACGAGGCGTTGTTCCCGGGGCAGGAGCTGCAGGACGAGTAGCATTCAGTTGACCGTTGACGGTTGACAGTTGACGGCAAGAATGAGGAGAGGGCGCTCTCTGTCTGGCGGTCAACGGTCAACGGTCAACGCAATAACGGAGATTTCTGATGTCGGCATTACCACGATCCCCATTCACTCTTCGCGATATGAGCCTGTTTCGTGAGCAGGCGTTCGTCGGCGGGCGCTGGGAAGATTCGCCGTCGAGTCAGGTGAAGCAGGTCGTCAACCCGGCGAATGGGAAGATCATCGGCACAGTGCCGAACCTCGGCGCGCACGAAACGCGTCGGGCGATCGAAGCGGCCGACAAGGCTCTGCCGGACTGGCGTGCGCGTACGGCGAAGGAACGTGCGCAGATTCTGCGCAAGTGGTTCGATCTGATGATGGCGAATCAGGAAGACCTCGCCGTGCTCATGACGGTCGAACAGGGCAAGCCGCTGGTCGAAAGCCGCGGCGAAATTGCATACGCCGCTGCATTCATCGAATGGTATGGCGAAGAAGGCAAGCGAGCCTACGGCGATGTGATCCCGGGACACGGCCGCGACAAACGTATCGTCGTGCTCAAGCAGCCCATCGGCGTCACCGCCGCGATCACACCGTGGAATTTCCCGTCCGCGATGATCGCTCGCAAGGTCGGTCCCGCGCTTGCGGCGGGCTGCACCATGGTCATCAAGCCCTCCGAGCTCACACCGTTTTCGGCGCTCGCCATGTGTGTGCTCGCCGAACGCGCAGGCGTTCCCAGCGGCGTGATCTCCGTGGTCACTGGCGATTCAAAGCCGATCGGGGGCGAGCTCACCAGCAATCCAATCGTCCGTAAGCTCAGTTTCACTGGCTCGACTGGCGTCGGCAAGCTGCTGATGTCGCAGTGTTCGACAACGGTCAAGAAGTTGTCGCTGGAGCTCGGCGGCAACGCGCCGTTTATCGTGTTCGATGACGCCGATCTCGAAGCGGCGGTTGCGGGCGCAATCGCCTCGAAGTACCGCAATGCCGGCCAGACCTGCGTGTGCGCGAACCGCATCTTCGTGCAGAGCGGCGTCTACGATCGCTTTGCGACGCGGCTTGCGGAAGTGGCCTCGGGCATGAAGGTTGGCGATGGCCTCGAGCACGACACGAAGATCGGGCCGCTGATCGAGGAGAAGGCCGTCCTCAAAGTCGAGGAACATGTGAGCGACGCGATCACGAAGGGCGCGAAGGTCATCACCGGCGGCAAACGCCGCGACGGCGCAGGCTCCTTCTATATTCCGACCGTCCTGACCGGCGTCAAGGCAGACATGCTTGCGATGCGCGAGGAGACGTTCGGTCCGGTTGCGCCGCTGATGAAGTTCGACAGCGATGAAGAAGTCATCAAGCTCGCGAATGCGACTGAGTTCGGGCTGGCGAGCTACTTCTACAGCCGCGACGTGCAGCGCGTGTGGCGCGTCGCCGAAGCGCTGGAAAGCGGGATCGTGGGCGTCAACGAGGGAATCATCTCTACCGAGGCGGCGCCTTTCGGCGGCGTGAAGGAAAGCGGCGTCGGCCGCGAGGGATCCAAATACGGCCTTGATGAGTATCTGGAGCTGAAATACCTGTGCTTCGGGGGCGTGTAGGTCGGCCGTTGACCGTTGACCGTTGACCGTTGACCGTTGACCGTTGACCGTTGACCGTCAGAATCGGATGGCATTCGCGCAGCTTTTCTTTGTGATGTACAGATAATCGTTTATGAAACGTCGCAGCGATTTCGGGCCGTCAACCGTCAACTCTCAACTGTCAACCGATCCATGAAAGCCCGCATCAAGTGGATCCAGGACGTAATGTTTCTCGGCGAGTCCGGATCCGGGCATTCCGTCGTGATGGACGGCGCGCCCGAAGCGGGCGGACGCAATCTTGGATTCAGGCCGATGGAAATGCTGCTGCTCGGACTCGGCGGCTGTTCATCATTCGACGTCATGATGATTCTGAAGCGCGGTCGCGAGAACGTCAGTGACTGCGTGGTCGAGATGAATGCTGTCCGCGCAGAGACGGACCCGAAAGTGTTCACGACAATCAGCATGCGCTACGTCGTGACCGGGCGCGGACTCGATCCGAAGAAGGTTGAGCGCGCCGTGCAGCTCTCCGCAGACAAGTATTGCTCGGCGAGCGCAATCATGGGCAAGACGGCGCGCATCGAGCATTCGATTGAAATCGTGGAAGCGTGAGCGTGGAATGAATCGCGCCTCGCGCGACCCAATCGTCATCCGCCGGCTCTCGCCGCAGACTTGATTTCCCAACACACCATAGGAGCAACCATATGAAACGCACAGCATCAGCAGTATGGAACGGCGGTCTCAAGGATGGGCGTGGAGCGATATCGACGCAGAGCGGCGTGCTCAGCGAAACGCAGTATTCATTCGGCACGCGCTTCGAGGAAGGCAAGGGGACGAATCCGGAGGAACTGATCGCCGCCGCACACGCGGGTTGCTTTTCGATGGCGCTCTCGGGCCAGCTCGGCAACGCCGGCAAAACGGCCGAACGCATTCAGACCGAAGCGACGGTGACGCTGGAAAAGACAGATGCGGGCTTCACGGTCACCAGGGTGCACCTGAACGTCCGCGCGAAAGTGCCCAACTCGGACCCGGATGAATTCAAGACCGCCGCCGAGGCCGCCAAGGCGAACTGCCCGATCTCGCGGCTGTTGAAGGCGGAGATCACGATGGAGACGAAGCTGGAAGGGTGGACCTGAAGCGCGTCGCGCGCCACTAGCGACTAGCTGTCGAGCCAGAGACGACAGCGGCTCTCCTGAGTTTCTGGCTTCCTTGCTAGCAGCTAGGGGCTCAGGATTTGTGCGTGGAATCGCAAATGGTCTTCGATGAAGGTGGAGATGAAGTAGTAGCCGTGGTCGTAACCGTCATGAAAGCGCAAGGTGAGGTCGACGCCGGCTTTGCGACAGGCCTGCGCGAACAGTTGCGGCTTCAACTGCTCGTCCAGAAATTTATCGGCGGATCCCTGATCGATCAGGATCGGACGTAAATACCCGCGCGTTTCGATCAGATCGGTCGCGTCGTACGCAAGCCACTCACTGTGATCTTCCCCGAGGTAGCCGCGAAACGCCTTTTCGCCCCAGGGGCATTGTGAGGGTGCGGCAATCGGCGCAAACGCGGATACGGATCGATACTGATCGCGATTTCGCAGGGCGCAGACCAGCGCGCCGTGTCCACCCATCGAGTGACCGAAAATTCCCTGGGCGTCCGCGCGTGCTGCGCCGAGCGATTGCACGAGCTGCGGCAGCTCGCGCGTGATGTAGCCGTACATGCGATAGTGCTGCAGCCAGGGCGCCTGCGTTGCATCGACGTAGAAGCCGGCGCCGAGTCCGAAATCCCAGCTCGCATCATCGCCGGCAATGCGCGCCTTGCGCGGACTGGTGTCGGCCGCAACCAGCATCAATCCGAGCTCGGCCGCGACTCGCTGCGCGCCCGCCTTCATCATGAAGGTCTCTTCGGTGCACGTGAGTCCGGCGAGATAGTAGAGCACCGGCACGGCCCGTTCTTCCGCTTGCGGCGGCAGATACACCGAGAAGCGCATTTCCGTGTTGCACTCGCGCGAGTCGTGCGCATAGAACCGCTGCGTTCCGTTGAAGCAGTGATGCTCGGAGATGAGTTGCAGAGTGGACATGAATGCACCGACGAAGTGACTGGTGACTAGTGACTAGTGACTGGAGGAGAGTGGATTCTGTGCTCTAACAAGGCGCGTGCGCCAGCCCCCGGCTTTCCGAATCTGACAAGTCACTAATCACTAGTCACTATTCGCTTCCATGCTCCGCAGGGCGCCCGTCTTCGACGACGAACGAGGCCTGCACAAATCGCCCGGCATCGCGGTTCGTCACCGATTCGACTGCGATCATATCGGCCTGAAGTCTTTCGCGAGTCACGTCGAGCCGCAGATAGCCGCGCCGTTCACTGTTTGCGAACAGCAGATTGGGATTGTTGGCGCGACGTTCATCGAGCGAGCGCTGTGCGAGGCCCTGCGCGCTGATGGACGTGGCGACGAACTCGGTTGCGACCATCGGTGAATCACGATCATTCGGGATGCGATGGTGATGGGCGGCGAGGAACGAATGAATGTCGCCGCTCAGGATGATCGGATTTGCGACCTTCGACTGCGCGATCGTCTCCATCAACCGTGCACGGGCCGCCGGGTATCCATTCCATCCATCGTTCCAGAACACCTCGCCGGGACCGGGTCGTTCATCCACGTACGCCATCACCGTTCCCGATGCGAACAGATTCCAGCGAGCGCGGCTCGCCGCCATGCGTGATGCAAGCCAGCCCTCCTGCGCTGCGCCGAGCTTGCTGCGCGCCGGATCGCTCAGTTCCGCGCAGCTGACGGATCGCGAGGTGCGACGGCCCGGATCGGTGCACGCCAGCGGCGCGCGATATTGTCGGGTGTCCATCATGAATACGTTCGCCAGCTGACCGAAGCTGCGCTGCGAGAACAAGCCCATCTCCGCGCCGAAGGGGATTGCGCGACGCGGCAACGGCATGTGTTCGTAGTACGCCTGATACGCCGCGGCGCGGCGGGCGAGAAACCATTCGCGCGCGTCGTCTTCCTCGGAAACCGCGCCGGCATAGTCGTTTTCGACTTCATGATCGTCCCAGGTCACGAGCCATGGGCATGCGGCATGCGCAGCCTGCAATTCCCGTTCGCCGCGATACAGCGCGTAGCGCGCGCGATAATCATCGAGCGTGAACACTTCCGGGGCGTTGTGACTGCGGATGCGGTTCTGACCCCAGCTCGCCTCGTAGATGTAGTCGCCGACATGCATGATGACGTCAAGCTCATCATCGAGCATGTGCCGGTAAGCGTTGAAGTAGCCATGCTCGTACTGCTGACACGAGGCGACCGCGATGCGCAGGTGCGCGTTGGCGTCGTCGAAGCGGGGCGCCGTGCGCGTACGTCCGATCGGACTTTGTTTGCCACCGGCAGTGAATCGATACCAGTAGTCGCGACCCGGTTCGAGGCCGGCGGGTTCAGCATGGATTGAGTGCGCCCATTGGGCGGTCGAGTAGTCCACCCCGCTGCGGAGTATTTTCTGCATGCGCTCGTCGCTAGCCACTTCCCAGGTCACAGGAATTACCGCGTCATTCGGAATCCCGCCGCCCGGCTCAAACGGCGCAGGGGCGATCCGCGTCCACAGCACGACTGTATCCGGCGCGGGGTAGCCCGACGCGACGCCCAGCGTGAAAGGATCGGCGCGAAAACGCAGTGCGTCCGCGGCGTACAGCAAACGCGTCGGCAAAGTCGCTGCTGCGAGCGCGCCGCCTAGCTGGACCATCGCCGCCCGGCGGCTGTACTTCGCTGTTCTTTGCGCCATGACCCCTCCTCAAACGAACTCCAGAATGCCATATCAAACATGACAGCAGATGCCGCGCTCAGCGCTAAACTCCGGCAGCGGACCGCAGGCCGGCGACTGCGATCTGACGCGCAACTCACGACGCATCACTTACAACGTGCTGGAGAACCATGGCCACAGGTTCCTGTCTCTGCGGCGCAGTGCGCTACGAGATCTCCCCGCCTTATCAGTGGATGGCTCACTGCCATTGTTCGATGTGCCGCAAGCATACCGGCGCGCTGCACGACACGGGCGTCGGCGTTTCTGCCAGCGGTTTTCGCTGGATCAGCGGCGAGGAGGCCGTCACGCGGCACAAGTCCTCGAGCGGCGCGAATTTCTCACGGGCGTTCTGCATGCACTGCGGGTCGGCCGCACCGTCCATGGCCGACGATGGCTCGTCGATGGTCGTTCCGGCGGGATCGCTCGACGGAGATCTCGATTTCAAACCGCAGGCGCACATCTTCGTCGGATCGAAATCGCCGAGCTGCACGATCACCGATGCGTTGCCGCAGTTCGAAAAGTACCCGCCGCAGTACGACATGCCCTCGGTCGAACGCCTCAGTCCGGAACTGAAAGAGGGCTTACTGCAGGGAAGTTGCCTGTGCGGCGATGTGGCGTTCGAGGTCGATGAGACGCCTCGCCGCATGGTGAATTGCCATTGCTCACGCTGTCGTCGCAGCCGTGGCGGCGCACACGGTACGAGCGTCTTTGTCAACATGGACAAACTTCGCTGGGTGCGTGGCGCAGGCCAGGTAAAGACGTTCCGCATGCCCGACGCTTTCCTGTTCGCGATCAGTTTTTGCGAACGTTGCGGCGGCCTCATGCCGGCAGCCTTCGAAAGAATCGGCAAGTACATCGTACCGGTCGGCGCCCTCGACACGCCGCTCGACCTCAAGCCGAGCCTCCATATCTATGTCGGCTCGAAGGCGCCGTGGTTCGAGATCACCGACGATCTGCCGCAATTCGAGGCCATGCCGCCGCGGGAACGAATTGCTGAATTGCTCTTTTGAGGAGTGAGAGAAGAGCCGCGAAAGACCGCATAAAAGCAATTGAATGTTGGATAGGCACGCAGAACTACTTCCACATTGGGTGTTGGTCGGTTTGCTCAGATTTTCTATCTGACCACGGTATTCCTTTGCGGTCTTTCGCGGCTCTTCCTCTGACTCCCCGATCATTCATGTCTGAGCGCCTCGATCGGATCCAGTTGCGCCGCGCGGCGCGCGGGGAAGTATCCGAACACGATTCCGACGGCGGCTGAGAACACGAATGACAGGACCACGATGCCCGGATTCAGCACGAACGGCACCTTGAATGCGCTGGTCGCCAGGGCTGCGGCGCCTAGCCCCAGCAGAATGCCGATGACGCCGCCGAATGCGGCGAGCGTGACTGCCTCGACCAGAAACTGCAGCAGCACATCGCGCGCCATGGCGCCCACGGCGAGCCGTGTGCCGATCTCGCGGGTCCGCTCCGTTACGGACACCAGCATGATGTTCATGATGCCCACGCCGCCGACTACGAGGCTTACGGCCGCGACCGCACCGAGCAGTGCGGTGAGCACGCGGGTGGAACTCGTGAACGCGTTGGTGATTTCCTTGAGATCGCGAACGTTGAAGTCGTCGTCCGCGCCATTGCGGATCTTGCGACGTTCCCGCAGGAGCCGCTCGATATCCGCTTGCACCTTCTCGGTCGAGACGCCGTCGCGCGCTGAAACGAGAATTGCGCCGACGTCGGAATTTCCAGCCATACGTCGCTGCAGCGTGCGCAGCGGTACGACGACCAGATCGTCCTGATTCTGACCGAAGCCGGACTGCCCCTTCGCCGTCAGGACGCCAATCACCTGACACGAAAGTTTCTGCAGCCGAATGCTGGCTCCAATCGGATCCTGACCGCCGAACAATTCCTGTCGCACCGTTTCACCGAGCAGGCACACCGCCGCGCCGGCGCGCAGCTCCGACTCGGAAAAGTTCCGGCCGAGCGCAAGCGGCCAATCGCGCACATCGATGAATTTATCGCTCGTTCCGGTGACCTGCGTGGACCAGTTGGCGTTGCCGTAAATCGCCTGCGCCATCGTGTTCGCACTCGGCGCCACGGCGCGCACGCCGGTAATTTCGTTCTCGATGGCGCGCACATCGTCCAGCGTGAAGGGCGCGGACGCCGAGCGGGCGCCGCCCGGACCGCCGAATCCCTGGCCGCGAAAGACCTGCAGCAGATTCGTGCCGAGTTTCTGTATGTCGGCCTGCACTTGCGCAGTGGCGCCTTCCCCGATCGTCACCATCGTAATGACGGCGGCGACGCCTATCACGATGCCCAGGATTGTCAGCGACGAGCGCAGCACGTTGCGTCGAATTTCACGCAGCGCGAGCAGAATGGCGTTGAGGAACATCAGGCGGACGCCGGCGAGGGTTGACGGTCGAGCGTTGACAGCCCGAAGCGGCGCGCCGTCGCACCGCTGCACGAGCAGACAGACAGGGGAGTTTCGGTATTGCGTTTGCACTCCATGGAAACAGGGCTCCCCCGACTCTGGCCGTCAACTGTCAACTGCGAACCGCCAACCATCAGCCCGCGTGTCTCGCGGGCTGATTCGCTTCATCGCTCTCGATCACCCCATCGCGAAAATGAACGATGCGCCGCGTCCATGCGGCGATATCTGATTCGTGCGTCACCATCGCGATCGTGATCCCGCGCTGCTCGTTCAGCGAATTGAGCAGTTTCATGATCTCGGCGCTGGTCGCCGTGTCCAGGTTGCCGGTCGGCTCATCGGCGAACAGCACTCGCGGCTCGGAGACGATCGCGCGCGCGATCGCCACACGCTGTTGCTGGCCGCCGGAGAGCTGATTGGGCACATGCGATTCGCGGCCAGCGAGCCCGACCTCGTGCAGCGCCTTGCGCGCCCGGGCGTGACGCTCCTCGGCGGGAATGTGCCGGTAGATGAGCGGCAGCTCGACATTCTCGAGCGCGGTCGTGCGGCTCAGGAGATTGAAGCCCTGGAACACGAAGCCAAGGTAGTTGCGACGCAGTAGTGCGCGCTGATCGGCGCTCATGTCGCCGACCGGCACACCGAGGAATCGATAGGCGCCCGACGTCGGCGTGTCGAGGCAGCCGAGAATATTCATGCACGTCGACTTGCCGGAGCCGCTCGGGCCCATGACCGCGACGAACTCGCCCGCGTCGATGCACAGATCGACGCCGCGCATGGCTCGCACCTGCCCTTCCCCTTCGCCGTAGATCTTCGTGACCTGCGACAACTCGAGCATCGGAGTCCCGGCGCCGGGCATTCCCGTCATGGCTTCGGCGCCTCGGCGTCAACGATCACCTTCACTCCCGGCTCGAGCTTGCGCTCAAATGCCTTCCTGAACTGTTCGTTGTTCGCCATCGCGCTCGGCAGATCTGGCGTCGCGCCAGGCTCCAGCACCTGCGTCATGCGTCCATCGCTCGCGCCGGGTCGGAACATCACCAGCGCCGGCTCGCCATTCTCGAGCACCCATGCGCGGCTCATACGACGTGCACCGCCCTGCTGTCCGCCGAAACCGCCCAGGCGGCGACGCATCTGCGGCATCAGTGCGGACAGCGGACTGCGTTGTTGAGCGGCGCCCGGGGCGCCGGGGAGCGGCGCGCCCTCAGGAGTAAATCTCAATGCGGCGTTCGGAATCAGCACGGCGCCCTCGATGCTGGTCGTGACGATCTCCGCCGTCGCGGTCATGCCGGGGCGCAACACCAGCTCCGAGTTGTCGACCTCCAGTACTGTTTCATAGGTGACGACGCCAGTGGAGGTCGCACTCGCGCCCGCGGATGCGGTGGCGGCCTGCTGTGTGTTGTTCGATGCGAAGTGGACTTGCGTGATATGCGCGCCAAACGTGCGGCTTGGAAAGGCATCCACCGTAAACGTTGCTTTCTGGCCGACCTGCACGACGCCGACGTCGGCTTCATCGACGGAGACATGCAGTTCCATCTTTTTCAGGTCTTCGGCCAGAGTGAACAGGATCGCCACCTGCAGCGATGCGGCGACCGTCTGTCCGGGCTCTACGGCGCGCACGAGTACGACTCCGTTGATGGGCGAGCGAATCTCCGCCTTGCTCAGATCGGTGCGCACCGCTTCGAGGTTCGCACGAGCCTGAGCGACCGCAGCTTTGGCCGCCGCTGTTTCGCCTTCCGCGCGCGCGACCGCCGCTTCTGCGACATCCATGTCCTGTTGCGACGGCAGCTTGCCGCCGCTCAATTCGCGAACTTTCTCCAGGCGCGCGTGGTTTGCGCGTGCTTCCTTCGCGCCTGCATCGCTCTGCATGACGCGCGCCTCGGCCGACGCGAGAGAGCTCTCCGCCTGCAGGACCTGCGCATTCAACCGCGTCGTGTCGAGCACCGCGAGCACCTGGCCGGCTTGCACTTCATCGTTCACATCGACGTTCACCCTACGCACCGTGCCCGATAATTCGCTGCCGATATCGACCTGATTGCGCGGCTCGAGATTACCCGTCGCTGTGACCGTCACGGTCATGTCGCCGCGCGTGACCTCCTGCAGGACATAGTTCGTCTCGCCCGCGCCGCCGCGACTGAATATGAAGATCCCGAGCGCGATCACGACAACCGCGAGTACGGCCCATTTGATCCAGCGTTTCCGCGGCGCGCCGCCGCTGCCGCGGTAGTCGCCGAGCGTACGCTCGAGATCGGAACTCGGAGCTGTTTCGGTATCCATCAATGCGTGCACCTGTCGTAAAGCAGCGCTTAGCGGTTGGCGGTCAGTTCAGAATCAGAGGGCTTCGGCTCTGGCTAGCCCCGGCCGCTACCCGCGTTCGGGAAGACAGACCAGCCGCCGCCAAGCGCCTTGTACAGACGAATCAGATTCGAAGTCAGCTCGCCATCGCTGACGGCGAGCGAATCCTCGAGAGTGATGAGCTGGCGATCGGAAGTAAGAACGGTCTGGAAATCGACCAGACCGGAGTTGTACTGCACGAGGGCGAGCGCCGAGGCGCGGCGAGCGCTGGCGACGGCTTCGACGAGTGCGGCGTGACGGCGCTGTTCGTTGACCCATGCAGTGAGCGCGTTTTCGACTTCCTCATAGGCGGCGAGCACGACCGCTTCGTAGGTCGCCAGAGCCTGATCCACCAGCGCGTTCTGAATATTGATGTTCTGTCGCAGTGCGCCGCCGCGGAAAACGGGCATGTTGAGCGACAGACCGAGCCGATCCGTCTGAAACCCGTCGAGCACGTCGCCTGCCGATAACGACTGCAGCGTGATCGACCCGGAAAGCGACAGGCTTGGATACAGGGCTGCGGTCGCAACGCCGACCTGCGCCGTCTGTGCGGCCAGACGCCGCTCGGCGCTGCGAATGTCAGGGCGACGCCGCAGGACATCGGCCGGCACGCCCGCGACGATTTCCAGCGGAGCGACCGGCACGGGCTTGCGATCCGCGAGCGTTGCAGTCAACGCACCGGGCGCCTGGCCCGTCAACACGGCCAGCCGGTTCATACCCTGGGTCAGACTGGACTCGAGCGACGGGATCTGCGATCGCGTCTGCTCATAGCTGGTCTTCGCCTGCTCCACGTCGAGTACGCTCACAAGGCCCGCTTCGGCGCGCCAGCGAGTGATGTCGAGCACTTCGCTCTGGGCCTGTAAATTGCGCTCCGCAAAAATGAGCCGCGACTGAGCGGTGCGCACGCCCGTGTAGCCGAGCGCCACGTCGCCGAGCAAGGTGACGAGCACATCGCGCAGCTCTGCTTCGCTCGCGGCGAGCTGCGCGCTGGACGCTTCCAGTGCGCGCCGTTTGCCGCCGAACAGATCCAGCT
>JBOHZJ010000387.1:0-6538 GCA_050738395.1 Steroidobacter sp. | reverse complement strand
TTTGCGGGCGGGGTGTGCGCCTCGAATATCAGCGGCGGGCCCGAGCTCGCTACCGCCGCAAGGCTGTAGACGTGACGCGCGTAGAGCACGTCGAACCTGGGCATCGAGCGCAAACAGCTGCGGACTTCGGCGGTATATGACGCAGCGCCGAGCACTGGCGTTTGCACATTGCGGCATAAGTGTAAATCGAAATCCCTTGTGCCGTAGTGAGCATGGGGCTCTTCTTCGGAGCCGCGCCTCGCGAAAAGCGTGGCTGCATGCCCGTTGCGCGCGAGCGCCGCGCACATCTTCATTACGTGCACGCTATTGGCAGAGCGCGAGGGCACTACAGACGCCGAGAGGTACGCCAAGCGCATGAGCGTCACCCTCGATCCATACGCCGAAAGACACCGACAACATGGCGACCCGACTCGGGCGTGGCCAAGCGCGAGCGCCAGATGCGCCGCCAAATTAGCGCATTCACCGCCGGCAGCTCGAGAGCCAAATAGCGATTGCACGTCAGCTTCGCGAACGGTTCCAGCCAAGCAGGCGGCGCGTACACATGATCGGTACGCTCGACTACAAATTCGCCATCCATCCCTGACACCTGCGCCTTGAGCAGATGCTGTGAATAGTGCCGGTGATGCTTCGGATGCACCGGCACAACGTCGCTCGGTACAGAAATCAACAGCACGCCGCCGGGCGCAACTAGGCTCTTGAGCGTGCGGACGAACTCATCGATATCTTCGTTCGGAATGTGCTCCAGTACCTCCACGGCCAGCACGACGTCGAACTGCTCTTTAACGGAGCGCGCATCGACGGCCGCGTACTCTGCGTGGGGATGAAACGCCTTGGCGAAGCGGATCGCCCGTTCTGACAAGTCGACGCCGACGCGCCTGAATTTCGGCGTCAACGAGCCGATCAGATAACCGTCGCCGCAGCCCACCTCGATCACTGAGCGCGGATTCATGGCTTCGACGAGCGCTTTGATGTGCAGCTGATAGCACAGGTACTCGAAGCCCCATCGCAAATGCCGCATCCGGAGAGGTCGTCCGCTGTCATCGAAGTGCGGCAGGTAGTGGTATGGAAACTCGTACTGAGATTCCTGAATCAGCGCCTTACTTGCATCTCCAGACACGTTAAATTTCCCTCGCAAATATCCGCGTGTGCTCGCGCATGACCACCAAGCTCATCAAGGTGGTCCAAACAACATAGAACAAAACGAATGCTGCCGCTGCCCCGACTGAGCCACCGACGCTTGCACCGTAGATTAGGGCGCCGCTATAGCACGCGACAGAACCTGCGAGCACGCTTAGCGACTTAGCGGGCGCACCAAGCGCCAACAACGCCGGATGTAGAGCAAAGGAGCCGACACTCAGCGTCGTGCCCACGAGGTAGACGCACGCCGTCCAGTACACCTCAGTAAACGATTCGCCCAACAAGAGACCAATTAGCGGCCGACCCGCCAAAACGAAGACGATGAGGAGGGCTAGAAATCCCGCTGCTGCGAGCAAGCCCGGCCGATAAAGCATCTGCCGGAACCGAGTCGCCTCACGAGCGACGACCGCTGCGGCCAGCTCGGGGTAAATCGTCTGATACAGCGGCGCCACAGCTTTACCCGCAGCTCCTGCAATCTGCTTGGCGAGGCGATAAAAGCCCGCCGCTGGAGTGCTAGCCAACGCGCCAACAACGAGAACGTCGCCTTCCTTAATGGCCAGCTTGATCGCTGAGTGTAGGTTTGTGGTCCATACGAAGCCGCGCAGACCCGGGAAGCGTGCGAGCACGTCGCCGCTCTTGAAAGGATTGGCGACGCGCAAGCGCTCCGCACGCAAGGTCTCCCGAGCGAAGAACCACAGCATGACGTTACCGACCACATCGGCGATCGCCCATGCCGCCACGAATCCTACAAGCCCGGTGGAGTTTGCGAACGCGATTGCGACGAACACGAGGCGCACGAGCGCTTGAACTCCGCTGTGTATCGCGACCAATTTGAAACGGTCATAGAGCCGAAGGATGGCGGTCGGGGTGCCGGTAATCCGAAAAAGGATAGCGGCGCTGTATGTAAAGACGAGCGCCAACGTTGCCGCATCCCAACGGAACCAGCGCGCGGCCGCCAGCGCGCCCCCGCAAGCAATCATTGCGCCGGCCAGAGCATGGGTGAGATCGAGTCGCAACCCATAGCCCAACAGCAGCTCCGCGGCGCCTTTATCATTGCGCGACTTCGCCTCGCTGCCATAACGGATCAACGCCTGCCAGGACTGGAAATTGAGGAGCCCGTCCGCAACTGCGACATAGGCCGCAATCATCGACAAACGGCCGAAGTCGCCCGCACCGAGAGCGCGCGCGCTCAGCAGCAGCGCGATCATGGTAAACGCCGCAGCGGCTCCGTTGCCCAGCAATACCATACCGGCGTTGCGCAAAATTCGACGGAGCCACTCCTCGTCTGTCCAGCGCCGCACTTGCTCGTCCGGCGAGATCATGCGGAAGGGCGCTCATGCGGCGAAGCGCTCCCGCGTCGCGCCAGAGCAGCGTTGCGCAACTCGATGCAGATCAACAACAGCGCTGCGATGCTGACTCCTCCCAGCGACCCCAGCGCGACGACGAGCGCAGGGCGAGGACGAATGTACTTGTCGGAGTCTGTCGGCACGGCCGCGTCCAACACTTGGAACGCATAGTCACGACGCACATTCGCCAACATCACGGCGTTAATCTGCGCCTCGAGCAACTGATAGATCGATTGACGAGTCTCTAAGATGGGCGTTTGGCTCAGCTCTCCCTGGAGGAACTCAATGCTCTGCCTCGCTTCCATAAGAGCTTTCTCGCGCAGCTCCGAGTTCGCCTGGTTTATCAGCGCATTCGCCCAGTCAGCCGCCAGCGCCCTATCGGTCCAATCGACCGTGAGAGATACGAGGCCAGTAAGCTTGTCTTCGCGCAGCTCTCTAATGTTTCGATCGAACCTTTCGAACAACTCCTGCGCAGTTGGTGTGTGCTCGAGGTCCGAACGCCATGCTTTGCTGGCCGGGTCCCACAGCTTTGGGTACAAGAACTGCCCCATCTGATTGGCTTCGATGAAGCGCGAGGTGAACTCGCGACTTTTCAAATAGGCGATGTATCTTGCGCGGCGATCGTTTGCGGCGCCAACGGGCAGACCCGCCAATGCGCCGAGGCCCCCGAGCGATTGCAACAGCCCGCCCGCGCTGGAACCGGCTTCCGACTGGACTACTGCAAAGAGCACTCGACCTCGATAGATTTTTTCAGCGAATAACAGAGAGATGGCACCAGCAGCGCCGCCGACGACGAATGCGATGGCGAGCACCGCGTATGTGCGGCGACTTAGTGCGAAGATATTCCCGATAGAAACGTCCACAGAGCCGAACCCCGCGCTATAGCGATCCGACGGCTGCGACGGCGACCGCCAGGTTGTAAACAATCGTCGTCACGGCCGTCCAAAGCGGCAATGGCCTCATGCGTTCTGCATCGATCGGAACCACGATCGTGTCGCCGGGCTCGAGCTCCACATTTCCGCCGCGGCCGAACCAGCGATTGCCCTTTGATGAAGAAACGACGCTGCCATCGGCACGCACAACGTAGATGCGCTTGTCGTCGGCGCGCTGCGTCGTACCGCCGCTCAACTGGACGTAGTCGTCTCTCGCCAGCTCTCGCTTCCATACGTGCGAAGTCCCGTTCTGAACTTCGCCGATGACGGTTACGTAGGGCTTCAGGCGCGGTATGACCAACTGATCGCCGCCGCGAAGTCCAATGTCGTCTTCACTGCCGGTACTTGCGAGCGCACGTTCAAGATCGATGACCAGACGGCCCGTCGGCTTGGCGCCTCGCAATTGCGTCAGCAGCGATTGACCTGCGGCGAGTGTCTCAGCGGTGTTTTCGTTCTGTGTTTGCATATTCTGAAGCGCAACCAGCGCGAGATCGGATTGCAGCCGATTTGCCAGCGTCTCAACCTGCTTGCGCTCCTGCTCGACAAGTTCGTGGCGCATGAAAACGCTGCCGTCAGGAAATGCCGCCTCTGTGAGGCCGCCTGCGCGCTTGACCACTGAACTCAACGTTTCGCCGTAACGAATCGGGTATGTGCCCGGGAAGCGTACTTCTCCGCTCAACACGATCGATTCCTGTTCGCGCCAGTCCGGAGTTTCCTTCACGACCAGCACGTCGTACGCCCGCAGCGCGACGTCCGCGCCGCTCGCTCCTGCTGCGGCTCCCGCGAGATCGAGTTCGATGACTTCCGTTTTGCGCGATTCGCCGTTCACTACTTCATAGCGCGTGAGTTCTGCAGTGGCGGCGTAAGCAGCGTCATCGAGCCCGCCGCCGGCGCGAATGAGATCGGCGGCCGTCATGTTCTGTTCGAGCGGATACTCGCCGGGTGCTCGCACTCGACCGCCGATCGACACCACCGGCATTGGACTGTTGTCGCGTGTCTGCAGACGCATTTCCTGGAGAATCTCTGCGAGCGCTGAGCCTCGATCTGATTGCCTGTTGAAGACGATGATCCGATCCCGACTCTGAAGGAGCGGATCGGCTGCCGAACCCGTGCTTTGAAATGCGCGTGTTGCATCAGCCGAGATGATTTCAACGCGCCGGCCCTGAGCATGCTCACGTCGGATCAGCACGTAGCGCTGATCCGCGTTGAGTCGAAACGTCTGAAGGCTGCCCAGCAGATCGGTCAGTCGCATGCCTTGCCGCCACGCATACGCACCCGCGCGATGAACGTGACCTTCAAGCGTAACGCCCCGAGTGTCGTCGAGGACCTTTGGAACCGTGAGGAGATCGCCAGCCAGGAGTTTGCGACTCCGGTCCGCCGAACTGGACAGATCGAGGCTGAGAACGGTGCGTTCGCGGTTCACGTCGATCCGTTCCAGTCGCGCGAGGCGCGGGTCAGCTTCGGGCTTCAAGCCGCCCGAAAGCTCAACCAGATCTCCGACGGTCGTGCCGCTGCGGAACTCATAGATCGCGGGCCGACGAACCTGACCCGCAATTCCCGCGGTGCTGCCGATGGCCGGAACAAAGATCGCGTCGCCTTGCTGAAGCTGGTGATCCTGCGAGGTGTCTCCCTCGAGCAGCAGGTCGTAGAGATCGAGCTTTGCGACTGTCTGTCGACCGCGCTTCAGTTCGATACTGCGCAAAGAGCCGATCGTCGACACTCCGCCGCTCGCGAACAGCGCGTTGGTAATCGTGGACAAGCCGCTCACGGTATACGTGCCGGCGCGAACCACATCGCCTACGACAAATATACGGATCGAGCGCAGCTGGCCCATCGTCACGCTCGCACGCACACCGATCATCTGATCGGAAACTCGTTGTTCGATTTCGCTGCGAACTTCATCGAACGAGAGGCCGGTGACCTGAATCGGTCCGAACTCCGGGAGCGTCAGTGAGCCGTTGCGATCGACGACGAGCTGATAGCGGCCGGTCTTCTTGCCGAAGAGCTCGACCGTGATGTTGTCGCCAGGTCCGACGCGATAGTCGGATGGAACGGGAATGTCCGTCGCCGGAGCGAACGTGGTGGGAACATCATCGAACAAGTCGTAGCCGAAAGGCTTGAGCGCTTCGGCGCCGGCGGGCTCGATCGGCAAGAGAGTCACTGAGAAGCGCAGCCCGGCCAGGCGCGGATCGGCGTTCAGGAGCTGCGCCGCTTGTGCGTCGGTTAGGCCCGAAAGATTGATGGGCGGCGCGATCGGCAGAGCGATGCGGCCTTCGCCATCGAGCTGATAGGGATTTCCGTTCTGGACACGGTCACGGCGGCCGCTGAGCAGAGGAGTCGCTGAATCATCAGCCGGACTTTCGTCGCGCAGGGTGACATCAAGAAGAAGCGTTGATCTGCCAGTGATCCGCGGAGGACCCTGGTCCACGGGGGGCTGCTGGACGGGCGCGGAGGTTTGCGGCATCGAAAGCTGCGCGTCGCGAGCGGCGGCGCCGTTCCCCTGCCCACCCATCGCCTCGAGAACTGCCTGCTGTTGATCGGGCGGCAGATTGCGGAAGGTCTCCATCTGCGCCGGACTCGGGGCCGCCTGGGCGGATGCAAACTGCGGAATGGCTGCCACGAGAGCCATCAATAAGAGTGCGACGCGCGAGCGCACCGGGGCACAGGTGTCCCAGACAATTCGCATGGTTAACAGAATCCCGCTGGTGTTTTGACAGAACGCGGGATTCTAGGGAGACGCCCCCCCCTCAACAACCAGACTTTCCCTGAGCGCATCGCAAGTTGCGATCTGCATCTCACCGCGAAATCCGGAACTTAGACCGACGTCACGAAGGCTCGGGCTGAGGAGAAGCTCGGGGAGGAGACTAGTCACCTCACCCGCTGCGCTTCCCTCTCCTTCAGGAGAGGGGGTTGTGTTCTGCCCCTTCTCCCTTGGGGAGAAGGCTGGGATGAGGGGGAGACGATCACCTCACCCGCTGCGCTTCCCTCTCCTTCAGGAAAGGGGTTGTGTTCTGCCCCTTCTCCCTTGAGAGAAGGTTTGGATGAGGGGGAGACGATCACCTCACCCGCTCCGCTTCCCTCTCCTTCAGGAGAGGGGGTTGTGTTCTGCCCCTTCTCCCTTGG
>JBOHZJ010000386.1:0-3939 GCA_050738395.1 Steroidobacter sp. | reverse complement strand
CCGGTTCGAACGATTGCACCGGTTTGCGCGCGGAAACTCGCAGGCCGCGCGCGCGAAGCATCGAGAGCAGACGCGTGCTTGCCCAGGTCTTGCCGACCTCGGTGTTCGTTCCGACGATGCCTATGAGACGCGACGGCCGCATCATGCGCTCGCGCCTGCATTCGCACGACGCACAATGGACGTTGGACAATTCGCAACTGGCCCGAGGGCAGCGAGCGCTTCGCGCAGTTGCAGCGCCATCGCATCGGTATGCGACGCCGACAGCGCGATGCGCAATCGCGCCGTTCCGGCCGGCACGGTGGGCGGGCGAATCGCAGGCACGTGGATGCCGCGTTCGAACAGGCGCCGCGCTGCGGCGAGCGCGTCGGAATCCGATCCCAGGATCAGCGGCAGGATCGCGGAAGGATGTCCCGAGCGTAGTGCGTCGATCAGGACGCGCAGACGCGAGCGCAACACCTCACCTTCAGCGCTCGTGCAGATCTCGACCGCGCACAGCGCCGCCGCCGTGTCTGCGGGCGACAAACCGGTCGTGAAGATGAACGTCCGCGCGCGATTGACGAGCAGATCGATCAGCGCTCCGGGTCCTGCAACGAACCCGCCGAGCGCGCCCAACGTCTTCGACAGCGTTCCGACATGCAAGATCTCAGCGCCACAGAGTGACTCACAGCCGGGACTCAGCACATCGTGTGCTTCATCGAGCACCAGCAAGGCTTGATGGCGTGCGCAGAGCTGCGCTATCGCTTCGATCGGCGCGCGATCACCGTCCATCGAGAAAACCGTCTCCGTCACCACGAGCTTTGCACCGCTCGTTCGCTCCATCAGGAATTCCAGATGGGCGGGATCGGCGTGTCGGTAGATCACCGTTCCCGCCTTCGCAAGCCGACACCCGTCGATGATCGAAGCGTGATTCAGCGCATCGCTGAACACAGTGACGCCGACGCCGCCCAGCGTCGCGAGCACGCCGATATTGGCGGCGTAGCCGGAGGAGAACACGAGCGCTCGTTGCGATGACTTCCAGCGTGCGAGTGCGGCTTCGAGCTCGTGGTGGAGACTGCGCGTGCCGACGACGAGTCGCGACGCCATCGCGCCGGCGCCGTAGCGATCGATCGCCGCGTGCGCCGCGGCGCGCACCTTCGGATGTGAGGCGAGACCCAGGTAGTCATTCGATGCAAACGAAACGACACGTTTGCCGGCAACGACGCCTTCGGGTCCATCGCCGTCGAATGCGATCGTCTGGCGCAGACGATCAGCTTCGTGCAATGCGTGCAGCTCGCGCGCCGCCCACGACGACCAGTTCACCGCGTGACCTCATCGAGCGCCGCAGCGAGCGTCGCAACGATGCGATCGATTTCGTCGGCGGTCACGGTGAGCGGCGGCACGATTGTGATCACAGGCCCCATGGATCGGGACAACACACCGCGGCGCACCATCGCTGCACCGACGCGCCGCGCGAGTCTGGGTTCCGTGCTCGTATCAAGCTCGACAGCGCCCATGAGCCCGACGAGTCTGATCTGTCTCACTGCCGGCGATGAACCGATGCGTTCATCGAGCGCCCGTTCGAGCTGGGCGGACCGGGCACGGACATTCTCGAGCACGTTCGTGGATTGCATCAGCTGCAGGTGCTTCAGAGCCACGGCCGCCGCAAGCGCATTACCGCCGTAGGAGTGCCCGTGGTACAGCGTCGCGCTACTCAAATCCGGACCGAGGAACGCATCGAACACACGCTGGCTCGCGACCGTCGCGGCCATGGGCAGGTAGCCGCCCGTGATGCCTTTGCCGAGGCATAACAGGTCGGGTTGCAGGTCGCATTGTTCGGACGCGAACAGCGTTCCGGTGCGACCGAAACCGGTCGCGACTTCATCGCAGATAAGCAGCACGCCGGTCTCGCGGCATGCGCGCGCCAGATGCGTGAACTCCGATCTTTGCGCGATCAACATCCCCGCGGCGCCCTGCACGAGCGGCTCGACGATGACGGCCGCGAGCTTCTCGTTATGTTTCCGCACCATGTCAGCGGCGATTTGCAACGCAGCCGGATCGGCAAACGACGGCGCACGCATGACTGGAAATCGCAGCGGATCGAATACCTCGGTTCCAAACCCGCCGCCGCCGAGCGATAGCGATCCGATGGTGTCGCCGTGATAACTGCTGCCGAACGCCAGATAGGTGGTGCGGCCAGCAATGCGCTGGTTAATCCAATACTGAAACGCGATTTTGAGCGCCTGCTCGACGCTGGAGGCGCCGTCGGAGACAAACAGGATATGCGCGCGATCGACGGGTACGACGCGCGCGAGCGCCTCGGCAAACTCGATGACGACCCGATTGCCATTGCCAAGCAGCGTCGAATGCGCGACGCGATCGAGCTGCTCGCGCAGCGCCTGATCGAGTTCGGGCACGCGATGTCCCAGCGTCGTAACCCACAACGAGGAAATCGCATCCAGATAGCGACGACCCTCGACATCAATCAGCTCCCGGCCCTCGGCGCGCTCGACGATGACGGGCGCGTTATCGGCGTAGCACTCCATTTGCGTAAAGCCGTGCCAGACGACGGCCGCATCGCGCTGAGTCCAATTCATATCCTGTAGTGCTCCTGCTCTGGTTCGCTGCGGAGTTTACTGAAGACGACAAGATACGCGTGAGCGAGGAGCGCTTCTGCGTCCGCCCTGAGATCCTACTCAAATCACTTCGACAGGCGCAGGACGAACGGAAAAGGAGTTCAAATGGCCGTTTTCTTGCTCCTTTCGCCCTGAGCTTTGTCGAAGAGCTCCTGGAAGCACCCAGCGGTCAAGACTGTTTTTCTCTTTTCGGACTTATATCCGGCTGCCGACTGCGACAAGATCGCGTCCATGAACCTGAAACTCGACGCCTATCTTCGACGTATCGGCTACACCGGCCCGCTGTCGGCGGATCTCGCCACGCTGACCGCCGTGCATCGTCAGCACGTGCGGACGATTCCGTATGAAAACCTCGACGTACAGCTCGCACGCGAGGTGACGCTCGACATCGAACGTGTGTACACCAAGATCGTTACGCACAAGCGCGGCGGCTGGTGCTATGAGATGAACGGCTTGCTTGCGTGGGCGCTGCATGAAATCGGCTTCAAATTCACCGAACTTGCGGCCGGCGCGATGCGCGAGGAACGAGGCGATGAAGCATTCGGCAATCATCGTGCGTTGCTCGTGCACCTGGAGCGCGACTACCTGGCTGACGTCGGCTTCGGCGATGGTCTGCTGGAGCCCATTGCGCTTACCGCCGCCGAGTTTGTGCAAGGTTCGCTGCGATTCCGGTTAGAGCAGCTCGACAACGATCTGTGGCGCTTCGTGAATCATCCCGAGGGCGGCGCGAAATCGTTTGATTTTTATTCCAGGCCAGCCGACTTCAGCTTGCTCAACGCAACGTGCACCCTGCTGCAGACGGCGCCCGATTCTCCTTTCGTGCTCAACGCCGTGTGCCAGATCCACACGATGGACGGCCTGATGATGCTGCGCGGCCGCTCGCTCAAGTCCGTGAGTCACGCGGGCGTCAGTCACAGGACGATCGCTGACGTCGCCGACTATCGGGCGACGCTCGCGAAAGTATTCGGACTGGAGATACCGGAAACAGACTATCTCTGGCAGCGAATCCTCGAACGCGATCGGCAGCGAGAGGCCGCATCGTAGGTCGGGTTTGACCGCCATGTCGTCGGCCAAGCCAGCAAATCCCGGAAGGATCTCTCGCAGAGGGCGCAGAGATCGCCAGGGAGAACGGAATCGGATGTAGAAGATTTCGTACTTATCTTCCTGCGTACTCAGCGGTCTCTGCGAGAGGAAACATATTCGGTTGTCTCGAATTACGCGTCGAGGACTGTTCAGCGCTCGTGCTGCGCAAGTCCACCCGCTTCCAGAAGCGCTACTTCATCGCCGACGCGAACCAGACCCGGCTGCAGTACGCGCGCAGTAATGC
>JBOHZJ010000385.1:0-14021 GCA_050738395.1 Steroidobacter sp. | reverse complement strand
TGCACGATGCGCATGTCGATCGGCTTCGCGCCGAGTTTCACCGGCAACTCGGCGCTCGGATGCACCAGCTGCACGACTTCGCGCTGACTC
This sequence comes from Steroidobacter sp., assembly GCA_050738395.1. Classification (GTDB taxonomy): domain Bacteria; phylum Pseudomonadota; class Gammaproteobacteria; order Steroidobacterales; family Steroidobacteraceae; genus Steroidobacter. Next base: position 13,931 of record JBOHZJ010000385.1, on the reverse strand, counting down.
TGCTTCCACATGAGCAGCCAGCGAATCACTTTCATGCCGCCGGAGGTCGATCCGGCGCAGCCGCCGACAAAGGCCGAGAGCAACAGGATCAGCGGCAGCGCGCCGGGCCACAGGGAGAGGTTGTCGGTCACGAATCCGGACGTCGTCTGCATGGATACTGCGTGGAACAGAGCCAGACGCAAGGCCCGCGACGGGTCCTCGGTGAAGTTGCTCAGCCACAGAACCAGCGTGTAGACGACGACGCTGAGCCCCAGGATGCGAACGTAGGTTCTGAATTCCGGATCCCGAAAATAGTTCACGACGCTGCGATGGCGCCAGGCGAGGAAGTGCAACGAGAAGTTCACGCCGCCGATGAACATGAAGAGCGTCGCCACCATCTCGATCACGGGATTGTTGTAGTAGCCGAGGCTTGCGTCGTGTGTCGAATTTCCCCCGGTGGACACGGTCGTGAAGCCGTGCGCGATCGCATCGAAAGTCGACATCCCCGCAGCCCAATACGAAAACGCGCAGGCGATCGTGACCCCGAAGTAGATGATCCAGAGGTACTTTGCCGTTTCGGTGATGCGCGGCGTCAGCTTCGAATCCTTCACCGGCCCCGGCGTCTCCGCGCGCAGCAACTGCATTCCGCCGACCCCCAGCATCGGCAGCAGCGCGACCGCAAGTACGACGATGCCGATGCCGCCGAGCCACTCGACCTGGCTGCGGTAATACAGCACCGAGGGAGGTAATGCTTCGAGGCTGGGGAAAATGATTGCGCCGGTGGTGGTGAAGCCAGAAACCGACTCGAAAATCGCATCGGTCACCGACAGATTCAGCGGCTCGGAGAGCAGCAGCGGCGCGGCGCCTGCAATGCCAAGCACCACCCAGAACAGCGCCACGATCAGAAACCCATCGCGCAGGCGCAGCTCCCGCACCTTCTTGCGCACTGGAATCCAGATCAGAAATCCCAACAGCAGCAGTGCTGCAAAAGCTTCGAGGAACGGCTTCCAGTTGCCGTCATCGAAATACAGCGCAACCCCCGTTGGCGGCAGCATCGTGATGCTGAACAGCATCAGCAACTGACCGAGAATGCGCTGAACGATAGAGAGGTTCATCAGGAAGCTGGGAAGCGACTAGCTACTAGCGACTAGCCAGAGAAGGAAGATGATGGAAGGTTGTGTTCATTGCTGATTCGCTGATTCCGAAATTCTGGCTAGCAGCTAGCAGCTAGCAGCTTCTTCTCCTCTATCTCCCTTTCCTTCTCGGCACTTCGAACAATCGCTCCACGACTTCGACGTGGCGGCGATCGGTGAGGAAGATGATCACGTGGTCGTCGCGCTGAATTACGGTGTCATGGTGCGCAATGAGGACCTCGTCGCCGCGCACGACGGCGCCGATGGTCGCGCCGTCGGGCAGGGGTATGTCTTCGATGCGGCGACCGATGACACGCCCTTCGCCCTGCGTGCCGTGTGCGACCGCTTCGATCGCTTCGGCTGCGCCGCGCCTCAGTGAATGCACGCGTACGACATCCCCGCGCCGCACATGCGCGAGCAACGAACCGATCGTGACCTGCTGCGGCGATAGCGCAATGTCGATCGACCCGCTTTCCATGAGCTCGGCGTAGGCCGGTCGGTTGATGAGCGCCATCACCTTGTGACAACCGAGGCGTTTCGCGAGCATCGCAGAAAGAATGTTGGCTTCCTCGGCGTTGGTCACTGCGACGAACACATCGGCGCTGTCGATGTTTTCTTCGAGCAGCAATTCCTCATCCGCCGCATCGCCGCTCAGTACGATGGTATTGCCGAGTTGCTCGGAGATGCGCCGCGCGCGCCGCACGTCGCGTTCAATCAACTTGACCTGATGCTCGGCTTCCAGGCGCTGCGCAAGGCGAAAGCCGATGTTGCCGCCGCCCGCGATCACGACGCGCCGCACTGGATCCTCGAGCTTCTGCATCTCGTTCATCACGGCGCGTATGTCCTCGCGCGCGGCGATGAAAAATACCTCATCGCCATGCTCGATCACCGTGTCGCCGATTGGCTTCACGCTATGGCCGCCGCGATAGATTGCTGCAACCCGCGCATCGCGGCCCTTGATGTGCGTCGGCAGTTGATTGAGCTGCTGGCCGACGAGCGCACCGCCGCGCAAAGCCTTGACGCCCACCAGCCGCACGCGCTCATCGGCGAAATCGAGCACCTGCAGCGCGCCCGGATACTTGATTAGGCGAAAGACGTGTTCGGTGACGAGCTGCTCCGGGCTGATCGGCACATCGACGGCGAACGCGCGATCCTCATCGGCGAAAAGCTTCGAATGGCGCGCGTAATCGGCTGAGCGGACGCGCGCAATGCGCGTCGCATCCTTGTTGAAGAGGCTCCATACGATCTGACACGCAACCATGTTCACTTCATCGCTGTTGGTCAGCGCAATGAAGATGTCCGCATCGCGCGCGCCCGCGGCTTCGAGAATACTGGGATATGCGCCGCTGCCTACGACCGTGCGAATGTCGATCCGGTCCTGCAGATCGCGCAACAGTTCGTCATTGAGATCGACGACTGTGACTTCGTTCGCTTCTTCGCGCGCCAGGTGCGAAGCCGCAGTGCGCCCGACCTGACCAGCGCCGAGGATGATGATTTTCATGGCAGCGGAAGCGAGTAGCCGCTAGCAGCTGGCCAGAGGAAGACACAAGGCTTCGACATAGCGCAATACACCGTTCTTTTCTGGCTAGAGGCTAGGTGCTAGCAGCTTCCGGTCATCGTTCATACCTGTTCCAGATTCGCGTACGCCAGCATGAGCCATTTCGTCCCCTGACGCTCGAAGTTCACTTGCACGCGCGCGTGGCTGCCCTGGCCTTCGAGTTCCAGAACGACGCCTTCGCCGAACTTGCCGTGACGGACGCGCTGACCCAGGCGCATGCCGTCGGGACCGGGTTCCTCCTGCATCGAATGACGGCGCGGCGCGTAGATCGGTCGCGAGACCTGAATGCGCGGGCGCACTTCTTCGATGAGCTCGCTCGGGATCTCGCGAATGAAGCGCGACGGCGTTCCATAACTGTCGACGCCGTGCAGACGGCGCTGTTCAGCGTACGTGAGATACAGCTGCTTCATGGCGCGGGTCGTGCCGACGTAGCACAGGCGGCGCTCTTCCTCGAGCCCATCGACGTCGCTGATCGAGCGTTGATGCGGGAACAGGCCGTCTTCCATGCCGCATAGAAATACGACCGGAAATTCCAGGCCCTTCGCGGAATGCAGCGTCATCATCTGCACGCTGTCCTCCCATTCATCGGCCTGTTGTTCGCCCGATTCCAGCACGGCATGGGAAAGAAAATTCGCCAGCGGCGGCATTTCAGCATCGCTCTGCGGCTCGTAACCGCGCGCGGCGCTGACTAGTTCGTCGAGGTTCTCGATACGCGCTTCGCCGCGATCGCCCTTTTCCTGTTGATAGTGCGCAACCAGTCCGCTCGCATTGATCACGTGATCCACCTGCTCATGCAGCGCCAGCGCGCGCGTGTCGCGATCGAGCTGTTCGATCAGCGCGAGAAATGCATGCAGGCTTTGTCCGCCGCGAGCGCCGAGTTCAGAGATGCAGGCGCCTGCGCTGTGCCACATCGGGCAGGCGTTCGCGCGGGCGTAGTTGCGCACGATATCGAGCGTGCGGGCGCCGACGCCGCGGGTTGGCAGATTGACGACGCGCTCGAATGACGCGTCGTCGGCGCGATTGAAGATCAGCCGCAGGTAGGCGAGCGCGTCCTTGATTTCCGCGCGTTCGAAGAACCGCAGGCCGCCGTAGACACGATAGGGAATTCGCGCCGACACCAACGCTTCCTCGAGCGTGCGCGATTGTGCGTTGGAGCGATACAGGATGGCGCAGTCGCTGCGTCGACCGCCCTTGTTCGACCAGTCGCGAATGCGGTTGATGACGAAGTCGGCCTCATCGCGCTCATTGAACGCGGCATAGAGTCTGACGGGATCGCCGCGCTCGCCGCTGGTCCACAGGTTTTTGCCGAGTCGGCCGCTGTTGTTGCTGATGAGCGCATTCGCCGCATCGAGAATATTGGCGGTGGAGCGATAGTTCTGTTCGAGGCGAAACATCTGCACGTTCGGATAGTCGCGCCGGAACTGATGCAGGTTCTCCACGCGCGCGCCGCGCCATCGATAAATCGACTGATCATCATCGCCGACCGCGAATGGCAGACCCTGTGGGCCGGCGAGCAGCATCAGCCAGGCGTACTGAATCGTGTTCGTGTCCTGAAACTCATCGATCAGCACGTGCTGAAAGCGCGCGCGGTAGTGGGCGAGCACGTCGGGCCGGTCGCGCCACAACTCGAAAGCGCGCAGCAGCAGCTCCGCGAAATCCACCACGCCGCTGCGATCACATTGTTCCTGGTACGCCTCGTACAGACGAATGAACTGACGCCGCGTCGGATCGCCGTCGTCCTTCAGATGTTTCGCGCGCTGCCCTTCATCCTTGCGCGCATTGATGAACCACATGATTTCCTTCGGGACCCAGCGCGCCTCATCGAGATTCATCCCCTTGAGAAGCTTGCGAATCGCGCGCAATTGATCTTCCGCGTCGATGATCTGGAACGCCTGCGGCAGATTCGCTTCGCGCCAGTGCATCCGCAGCAGTCGATGCGCGAGGCCGTGGAACGTGCCGATCCACAGCGGCGCCTTGGGCGTGTCGAGCATCGACTCGATGCGGCCGCGCATTTCGCCCGCCGCCTTGTTCGTGAAGGTCACGGCGAGAATGCTGTAGGGCGACGCATTCTCGACCTGCACCAGCCAGGCGACGCGATGCGTCAGCACGCGAGTCTTGCCGCTGCCGGCGCCCGCGAGAACCAGCGTAGGCGCCAGCGGCGAGGCCACTGCGGCGCGTTGCGCCTCATTCAGCGGCGCGAGAATCGGAGAGATATCCATGAGGGGCGGCATTCTACTTAAGAAGAAGTGACTAGTGGCTCGCGAACTGGCGACTGCGATCTGTAACCGCTGATTCGTATGCCGCTGTGGGCCTGCGCTCGATCAGGGGCGGCGTGAATGGCGGCCAGAGCGCCTGCCTTCCGGCGTTGTCCGGAATGCGAAGGGCGTCCGCCCCGGCCGCCAGCCAAACTTGCGGTATTCTGTTGTGGTCGCGATCAGGGGAGGAGTGAATGCGGAGCTCGCGCGAACTATTCGTGATTATCGGCGCTGCGGCGCTCGTGTCCGTCGGCTGCTCCCGCCGGGAGCCATCCCCGCCGGCCGACGCGACGTCTTCTGCGCCTGAAGCGGATATTGCTTCAGCGGCCGCATCCCCGAGCGAAGCGCCCGCTGAGTCAGGCCTCGCGATCAAACGCGGCGTCGTCATGCTCGCGCAGGATCGAACCACCTTTCGGCCCTGCGAGGAAAATACCGAACTATGGCTGCTGGATCAGACCGATGGAGTGTTGACGCGCACCTTCGCCGGCGAGGCGGCGAACGCGCCGACGATGCTCTACATCGAAGCCTATGGCGAACGAGGGCCTACCGGCGAGGATGTTCCCGAGGCGCGCGCCTACGCGGGAGTGTTCGTGCTCGAAGAGGTCCTCTATGCAGCTCTGCAGGACTCCGTGAAAGGCTGCGCCGCCCCCGAGCCGGACTACATTGTGGCTGCGCGCGGGACCGAGCCTTTCTGGAGCATGGAGATCCGTGAGACACAGATGCTCTGGCGCCGGCCCGATGAGGCCAGGGAAATTGTTCTGAACTCCCCGCAGCCGCAGGACGCCGAGGGCGCGGTGCGCTACCTCGCCAGCAGTGCGGGACACGAGGCCGACGTACTCATCGATGCACGAGTCTGCCGGGATGCAATGTCCGGCGAGTTCTTCGCCTATTCAGCGAAAGCAGTGCTCGACGGCGCAGCGTTCAGCGGCTGCGCACGCGTCGGGAATTAGCGCGGCCTGCGAAGTCGCGCGGACGCAGACGCCGATAAAGCGAACGCAACAGCAGGCCAATGGCCGCCGCCAGCAGCGGATCGGTGATCGATGCGCGCTCGTGCGGAACCCAGACTTGCAGGACTTCGATCGTGAGGGCGATGGCCGCCGTTGCGCCAATCGCGAGATGGGTCGACGCACCCCATTCGCGAATCACCCATATGAGTGCACCGTAGAGAAACAACGTACCGAAGAGTTGCACCCAGGCGATCGTCTGAAGCGCATCGACCACGCCGCGGTCGAACCAGGCCACGAAGGGCCACAAATCGAATCGGGCGCCGGTCGCGGTGAAATCGAAGGGCGCGAGCTCATCGATGATCAGCACGGCTATCACCGCGAACACCAGCACCGCGCGCCGCGGACGCGGCGTTAATCGGTGCATCAGCACGACAAGCGGCAGCAGCAGCAACAGCGCGAGCAGTTCTGACGGCACGAGGGTCTGGTTAGCGACCACGAGTCTGCCGATGAGCACCGCCGCGATCACGATCAGCAGCGCTTCGAGACGACGCGGCCGACTCACGAGCGCTGCAATCGCCTGATTCACCACCAGCCAGCACGTCAGATAGATGAAGACGGCCGCCGCATCGAAGTGCGGGTTGAAGAGCGGCTGCAGCGCCGACTTCAGCTTTCCAAGATCAAACTGTGGCGCGAAGGGCGCAAATCGCCAGATGAGCCAGAGCGCAATTACCAGTGCCGCACCCGGATCGCGCGCCGGCTTCTCGGGACGCGAGGGCAGATGCATCAACGAGCTCAATGCACGCCACACCAGGCCGCCCGCAACCCCAAGCAATCCACCCAGTGTGTTCAGGGTGAGATCGGTCAGGCTTGGTACGCGGCTTGAGATGTAGACCTGTGCGACCTCGATCGTCAACGAGAGCAACGCGGCGAGAATCGTGGCTAGCAGCGCCGAAACGATGCGATTGAAGCGCGTCGCAAGCCACAGGAACAGGCAAAAGCCGAGCGGCAGATACAACAGTACGTTGGAGATGCGATCGCCGCGCCCCGCGCGTTGCCAGGATAACTGGCTCAACGCATTGAAGACGCCGCCTTCGATCGAATCAGATTTGAAGTTGAACGGATAAAGCGACCCATACGCAATGAGTGCGATGACGGCGAGCAGCAGCCAGAACACGACGGCGCGCGAGTGGGTCACGAGACACAGCCTGGCGTGCGGCTTGCGACTTGCGGCATGCGAACACAGGTCAATTTGGGCGGGGCTAACATCCGGACGCAAGCAAGGGCGACGTTCTTGACTCCCGTTCGCGTTGGGCCTGTCGAAACGATCTCGATCCGCTGTTTCAGCCCGGAAGACTCCTTCGACAAACTCAGGGCGAACGAAGTTTTGTGCACTTGTTTGTGAGACACACTAGCCGACAGCCTCGAGCCGGATTCTGAAATAGTGATCGATCAGCAGCGCCGCGAACAACAGCGCGAGATAGGTGATCGAGAACGCGAACGTGCGCATCGGCAGGTGTTCGTCGGTGCGGACCTTGAGCTGCAATGCGCGAAACAGAAAGAAACCGCCAAGCACGAGCGCGGCGGCGAGGTAGATGAGACCGCTCATGCCCGTCAGATACGGCAGCAGCGTCACGATGACGAGCAGGATCGTATAGAGAAGGATGTGCAACCGCGTGAAATCGGAGCCATAGGCGACCGGCAGCATCGGAATGCCAGCCTGCGCGTATTCATCGCGACGCGCGATTGCAAGCGCCCAGAAATGCGGCGGCGTCCACGTAAAGATGATCAGAAACAGCAGCAATGAATAGGGATCGACCTGTCCGGTCACCGCGGTCCAGCCGAGCACCGGGGGCGCCGCGCCCGCCGCGCCGCCGATCACGATGTTCTGCGGCGTCGCGTGCTTGAGCCACACGGTGTACACCACGGCGTAACCGATCAACGTAAAGAACGTGAGGACTGCGGTGAGCGCATTCACCCAGCCCCATAGCAGCAGCATCGAAAGCACCGAGAGAATCAAGGCGTAGGTCAGTGCTTGCCGCTGCGTCAGATGTCCGGTCGGCAGCGGTCGATTGCGGGTGCGCGCCATCTGAGCATCGAAACGGCGATCCAGAACATGATTGATGGCCGCTGCGCCCGATGCCGCCAGCGCAATGCCGAGCGTGCCGAAAATCAGCGCATTGGCCGGCGGCAATCCCGGCGTCGCCAGAAACATGCCGACGACCGCCGTGATCATGATCAGCATCACGACGCGCGGCTTACCGAGCTCGTAGTAATCGCGCCAGGAAGTGTGTTGCTGCAGAGAAGGGGTTTCCACGTGAGCACGGCGTTGCGGCAGGCGAGACGCCAGCGATTCTACCGGGAATGGGCAATTGAAATCCGGCTTGCGGGCAGCGTCTGCGCACGCCGGCCGGAATTCATTCCGAACGTCGGATTACGTGACTCAGCCACACGGTTGCAAGCAGCAGCAGGGCTGCGACGGCGTTGTGGGCGGTTGCGAGCGACAGGGGCAACGCGCGCATGACCATCACAGGGCCGAGAATCAATTGCGTGACCAGCACGAGGCCAAGCACGGCGCCGGCAATGCGTATCGCGGGCGTCGCGCCGCGTCGCCACGCCGCAATGCTCAGGAATCCAAGCGTCAACGCCGCCGCAATGGCGCCGAGGCGATGGATGAAGTGAATCGCCACTCGTGCGGGATGGTCGAGCACGCCGCCTTCGTAGTCGATGCCGAGTCCGCGCCAGAGAACGAATGCATCGTTGACGTCCATCTCCGGCCACCACTCGTTCTGACAGGTCGGAAAATCCGGACAGGCGAGCGCTGCGTAGTTGCTGCTGGTCCAACCGCCGAGCCCGATCTGGATAATCAGGATGAGGAGTGCTGCGGTGGCGAGAGAGCGAAGATTGTTGCTGCGGCTCGCTGCGTCCCCTCCCCCGTGGAACGGAGGAGGGGAAGAGGGAGATGCACCGTGAGTCGATGTCTTCGCGGTCGCGAGTTCGTTCACCGAATGTTGTGTTCCCGTCTTACGGGGAAGGGCAGGACGCGGGCGCTCCATGGCCAGCCACGCGAGCAACGCAAACGTCGCCAACCCCCCGAGTAAATGCAGCACCACAAGCAGCGGCTTCAACAGCAGCGTCACTGTCCACATTCCCAGAAGACCTTGAAAGATCACGAGCGCCACGAGCGCGATCGGCAGTGCAACCGGCTGCTGCGGATCTTTGCGATTGGCGATGGCGAGCCCAGCGAGTACGAGAATCATCAGGCCCAGCGTCGATGCAAAATATCGATGCACCATTTCCTTGACGGCCTTTTGGTACTCGAACGGCCGCTCGGGAAATGCTGCGTTAATCGCCTCGACGTTGAGCGCCGCCTGGTCGACCGTCAGATGGCCGTAGCAACCCGGCCAATCGGGGCAACCCAGCCCCGCGGTGCTCAATCGCACCCAGGCGCCGAGGACGATCACGACAAACGCGAGCGCCGCAGCGGCCAACGCGAAACGGCGGAACCAGAGGAGATAGTGTGTTGCGGTCATGTCGTGATTTGCGTGGCTGATGACTGGCTGACTTCAGCCAATATGCGACAACTTCAACAGCTTTTTCATGTCGTCGAGCAGACCTGTCGGCTCGGCGTCCGCGGCGTAATTCATCATCAGATTCCCGAGTGGATCGACGATATAGATCCTTCCACTCTGTGGATCCGGGAAATGTTCGAGCAGCGATACGCTCGCAGGCGAATCCATCTTCACCGTAACCAAACCAGCATGCTCGGCTTCGAGATATTGCTGATCACAGCATGGCTCCGTCGCCAAAAACACGCGTTGCACGCGCGTGAGGTCATCATTGAGCGCGAGCCGCGTCTGGCGCATCAGCGTCAACGCCTCCCGACAGCGTGCGCCGCACCGACCCTCGCCGATATAGACCAGCGTCCACTTGTCCTGCAGCAGCTTCGGATCAAGTGGAGCGTTTGAGGATGACGTCAGTGCTACCTGGGGCAACGGCCGAGGTGGATCGATCAGCTCGCCATGATTGGTGGCGCCAGAAGGACGCCAGCCGCCGTAATAAAGCGCAAACGCGACGAGGAGCGACGCGAAGAACAGAGTGATGAGTATCCAGATCGGCGCGCGGGAGCGATCCGTCCCTGGTTCAACGGGCGCGTTCATCGGAGGCTCGCTTCGATCTGAAACTCATGACGATGTATAAAATGACGGCGACGAGCGCGAATGCGAACCACTGGACCGCGTATCCGATGTGGCGTTCGGGCCCGGCGCTGAAGTTCATTTGCCATTGGCGCTCGTAGCCATCGGGCTCGTTCGCATCGAGCAGTACGATTCGTTCCGGCAGCGATCTTTGCAGCGCCTTCTGCAAGGTCGCATGGCGGGGAAAATTCATTACGCGCGGCCAACCCTCGCCCACGTCCGCAGGATTCTCATCGAGGCGCACTCCGGGCGCCGGAAGATGATCGAGCCTTCCGGCAACGGTGCGTAGCTCGTCGTCGACTGCGAGTACAGGCAGCTCGTCGCGGGTGGCGCCAGGAGCGAGCCAGCCGCGATCGATCAGCAGCCATCCCCCACCTGCGAGTTGCAGCGGCGTCAGCACGCGATATCCCGCTCTGCCGTGTTGCGAAGGCATGTTGTCGAGCAGGATCTGATGAGTCGAATCGTAGCGGCCCTGCGCCTCGACACGTTGGTAGCGCGGCAGCGAGTTCGCGGATTCCGCTGTCACCGCGACGGTCGATTGCTGACCGACGATGAACTGCTCGACCAGCGCACGCTTGTCTTCTGCGCGATCGAGTTGCCACCAGCCGAGCCGCAGGAACAGCGCCAGGCCTGCCAGCGTCAGCACAGTGCTGAACACCGTAGGAGCAAAGCGCTGATTTCCAGACAGAAGGCTCAAGATATACTGCAGCAGCCGCTGTGGGTGTTCGCAGTCAAGCGTCGCCGCGCGAACTATTCTGGCTACGACGTCCCGCCAACCAGTTACCGGCTCTCTTCATGCCGCTCATAAAACTGCTGATCATCGCCTGCCTGATCGCCATCGTGCTGAGCCTCGGTTCAGGCCTCTTCCATCTGGTCAATGACAGGGGCGAATCGAAAAAAATGATCACCGCGCTTACGGTGCGGATTGCGCTGTCTGTCGCACTTTTCGTGCTGCTGTTCATCGCCTGGTCACAGGGCATGATCGAGCCGCATGGGGTTGGACGTTAGGCCCACGCCGGTGATTGGTGACTAGTGACTGGTGAATAGCCAGAAGGAACGGCGCCTCGCGGCTCCAGCCTATTCACCAGTCACTTCCGAATCAGAGCCAATACACGAACACGAACAACCCGAGCCACACCACGTCGACGAAGTGCCAGTACCAGGCTACACCTTCGAACGCGAAGTGATTCGTCGGGGTGAAGTGGCCCTTCAGGCAGCGCAGCCAGATCACGACCAGCATGATGGCTCCCATGGTGACGTGGAAGCCGTGGAAGCCGGTCAGCATGAAGAACGTCGAACCGTAGATTCCCGAGCTGAGCTTCAGGTTGTAGTGCTGATACGCCTCGATGTACTCCTGCGCCTGCAGATACACGAACGTGAAGCCAAGCACGAAAGTCAGAGCGACGAAGATGTTGAGAACCGTGCGACTGCCGGCCTTCAACGCATGGTGCGCGATGGTGATCGTGACGCCTGAGGTCAGCAGCAGTGCGGTATTGATCGCCGGCAGACCGAAGGCAGGAATGACCTCGAACTCGCCGCCGACATCGCCTGGGCCATTCGTCGGCCAGGCGGCTTCGTAGTCATCGCCCCGCAGAACCCTGGTGAACAACTTGACGCCTTCGCCGCCGAGCCAGGGCACCGAGTACTGTCGTGCGTACCAGAGCGCGCCAAAGAACGCGGCGAAGAACATGACCTCGGAAAAGATGAACCACATCATTCCCATGCGGAACGAACGATCGACCGCACTGTTGTACAACCGGCTCTCGCTCTCGCCGATCACCGTGCCGAACCAGCCGGCGAACATGAAAATCAGGATCAGCAGTCCGACGCTCATGACCCACGGTCCCGACGCCGCATGGTTCAACCACAGCGCCGCGCCGCCAACCGTAGTGAATAGCGCCACCGATCCGATGATCGGCCACGGACTGCCGTGAGGAACGTAGTATTTGTCAGCCGGCGCGTGTGTCGTGTGTGCGTGAGCCATCTTCAAAGGTCCAGTGTGAGTCTATCGTCGGTGGAAGTGACTGGTGACTAGTGACTGGTGAATAGCAGGAGAAATAGCGCTTCGATTTTTCTGACTACTCACTAGTCACTATTCACTAGTCACTTCTGGAATCGTACATCGCATATCCAAGCGTCAGCCGATCGATGTTCGCCGGCAGCTTCGGATCCACGATGAATCTCACCGGCAGGTTCCGCGTCTGCAGGCCCTCGAAGGGCTGCGGCGTGAAGCAGAAACATTCGGTCTTGTGAAAATACTGTGTGGCTTGCAGCGGCGCGACGCTGGGAACCGCGGTCGCGGTCACTGGCTGCTCGCGCAGATTCCTGGCGAGGAAGGTCGCTTCGTACAGCCGGCCCGGATGAACTTTCATGCTGCTCGCCGCTGGCCGGAATTCCCACGCACCAAAAGTCGGGGCGGTGGAGATGAATTCGATCGTCACGGTGCGATCCTCATCGGGCGACTCCTCGACCGTCGCGGCCTGGACGAGCCGGCTGCGATCGCCATAGCCGGTCACGTCGCACAGCACATCGTAGAGCGGCACGAGCGCGAATCCGAACGCAAAGCTGCCCGCTGCGAACAGCCACAGCTGGCGAGTCAACATCCGGTTTGCCTGCTTGTTCAACTGCCTCTCACTACGCTAAGTGCAATGAAGCCGAAATAGACCGCCAGCGCGAGCAGCAGGAGCCGCCAGGCGGTGCGTCGCACGCCGCGCCTGCGATCCTGTTCGTCGGATGCGGTCGCCACGAGATTGCAGCGCCTACTTCACTTCCGGCGCCACTTCGAAGCTGTGATACGGCGGCGGCGAACTCAGCGTCCACTCGAGGCCATGGGGCGGACTCGCGTCCCACACCCGGTCAGTGGCTTTCACGCCGTGACGGGCGGCGCTGAAAATGATGTACGCGAACAAGAGCTGCGACAGCCCGAACCCGAAGGCGCCGATCGAGGACACCATGTTCCAGTCGGCGAACTGCGTGTTGTAGTCCGGAATACGGCGCGGCATGCCGGCGAGTCCGAGGAAGTGCTGCGGGAAGAACAGTACGTTCACGAAGATCGTCGACAGCCAGAAGTGCGCCTTCGCAAGTTTCATGTCGTACATGTGGCCGGTCCATTTCGGCAGCCAGTAGTACACGCCGGCCATGATGCCGAATATGGCGCCGGGCACGAGCACGTAGTGGAAGTGCGCGACCACGAAATACGTGTCGTGATACTGGAAGTCGGCCGGCACGATCGCGAGCATCAGGCCCGAGAAGTGCTGCACGAAGAACGTGACGTTGAAGAAGATCATCGTCAGCCAGAAGTGGATCTGGCCGAGGCGCTCGTCGTACATCCTGCCGGTCCATTTCGGCAGCCAGAAGTACACGCCGCCGAAGGCCGCGAACAGCGCCCCCGCCACCATCACGTAGTGGAAGTGCGCCACCACGTAGTAGGTGTCGTGCAGCTGGATGTCGATCGGCACCATCGCCAGCACCAGGCCGGTGAAGCCGCCGAGCGTGAACAGGAACAGGAAACCGATCGCGAACAGCATCGGCGTCTCGAAGGTGAGCGAGCCGCGCCACATGGTCGCCACCCAGTTGAACACCTTGACGCCCGTGGGCACCGCGATGAGGGTGGTGGCGTACATGAAGAACAGCTGTCCGGTCACGGGCATGCCCACCGTGTACATGTGGTGCGCCCAGACGATGAACGACAGGATGGCGATGGCGGTGGTCGCGTACACCATCGAGGCGTAGCCGAACAGCGGCTTCCGCGAGAACGCCGGGATGATCTGCGACACCACGCCGAAGGCCGGCAGCGCGATGATGTACACCTCGGGGTGGCCGAAGAACCAGAAGATGTGCTGGTAGAGCACCGGGTCGCCGCCGCC
>JBOHZJ010000384.1:0-34821 GCA_050738395.1 Steroidobacter sp. | reverse complement strand
GCGCGCGAGCTCCGGCCAACGGCTCTCACCGTCCTGTCTCGCACGCGACAAATCTCGCGCAATTCGCGGGGCAATCAGCGTGAGGGATCGTGGATTGGGCATGAGCACGCGAGCGAGGGAGTGCGGTATCGTATCCGAATGAAGTTGACGGACGACAGAATCGCCGGCGCCGTTCTGGTGCGCTCGTATTCGCCGGGTGAATTGCGCGTGGGCGATGACACGCTTCGGCGCAGCTGCGTGCTCCGCGCGGATCAGCTGATCCGCGACTGGCGGCCGCAGACGATCGAGGAGCTGACGCTCGCCGATCTCGACGCTGTGTTCGCGCTGGATCCCGAGATCATCGTGCTCGGCACGGGCGAGCGCCAGCGATTTCCGGCAACGGAGCTGCTGGCCGCGATTCTGTCGCGAGGGATCGGCTGCGAAGTAATGGCCACGGACGCGGCGTGCCGCACCTACAACGTGCTGGTCAGCGAAGACCGGCGAGTGGTCGCGGCGCTGATGCTGTTATGAACGAAGTGACTGGTGACTAGTGACTGGTGATTGGTCAGAGGCGCTGGCGCGCTTTCGCCCCATCGGGGTCGGCCAGCGGCCCACGGCAACGAGCTGGCTCGGGATGCGGGACTGAGTCCTTCCGGACTAATCACCAGTCACTACTCACTTTGAAATCTTCTACCGGCCGCAAGGCGACCGGTAGAAGGCGCGAGGGACTGAAGTTCGTTCGACCCAACTCGCCATTACGTGCTCTAAAAAAAGCATCGCACGGCGAAATATTCTTGTTCTTTTGCTTTTGTTCTTCTTCGCGCTGTTTCCTCGAATCCCCCTCCGCCCCCACGCCTTCTACCGGTGACCCTGCGGCTCCACGACGACAATCGACTCAGCAAATTTCTGTTTTTCTTCTTGACCTCGTCGCCGTGGTGCGACATGGGACGGATGTTAGACGTACGTTCTATCTAAGTGCAACTACTGATCAGTAGCGCGCTGGGCGCATTCGAGAGCGCAACGACCGCGCCAGCATCAATGAGCGACTCCCTGAGGCGTCTAACGTTGCGGCAGCAACTCCAGCGGATTGTCAGGCGAGCCGTTCACGCGAATTTCGAAGTACAGCATTGCCGTTCCCTGCGGGCCCGCACCCATCGTTGCGATTCGTTGCCCGGCAGAGACGGCGTCGCCTTCGCGAATCGACACCGACTGTGTGTGGCCGTACGCACTCAGATACGTTTCGTTGTGCTTAATGATGACGAGTTGTCCGTAACCGAGAAGACCCGAACCCGTGTAGACGACGCGACCCGCACCCGCGGAGCGAATCTCCTCGCCGAATCGGCCAGCGATGGTGAGTCCCTGCCCGCCATTGGGCCGTGTCGTCAGCGTCGCCGCTCCGCTGCTCACCGGCCATTGCCAGCGCACCGGCGGACCACTCGGCGCTTTAGCGCGGTTCGTGCGCGGCGTCGGCTGTTTTGCTTTAGCGGGCCGGCTCGGCGTCGCAATGCGCCCAGTAGGCGGATGAAGCTTCAGCTTCTGCCCGGGATGAATCACGTAGTCGCGGCCGATGCCGTTCCAGCGCGCGAGTTGCTGATACTCGAGGCGATGACGCCAGGCGATAGAGTAGACCGTGTCGCCGCGCTTGACGGTATATGTATCGGGGCGTTCTGGCGTTGACGAGCAGGCCGCTACGAGCATTGCGATCACGAGGAGAAGGACCCGCAGCGTGACGCCTCCGGTCTGCGTTGCAGGCATCGCCGCGGCGGACGTTCGTGATACGCACGGCCCTTGCATTTCAATCAGTCTCACTCGTCCGGGCTCGACAGTGTGCGCAGTCGCAAGAACCTTATGTCGTACCCTTGAGCAAGGGTACGAAGCTCACTGATCCCAGTTTCTCCGTCTGCAAATCATCGCCGCGCTTCGTGATCCTGACCAACAGCTGACGTCCATCGGAGCCCACCGGCGCGATCAGCCGTCCGCCAGGCGCGAGCTGATCGAAGAGAACCTCCGGAATCGCGTGCGGCGCGGCGGCCATGAGGATCGCGTCGTACGGACCATGCGCCGGCCAGCCCTGAAAGCCATCCCCATGACGTAGATGCACGTTGCGGATGTTGAGTTCCTTGAACCTGAGGCGCGCCCGATCAAGGAGCGCGCTGATGCGCTCGATGCTGTAGACGAAACGCACCAGCGGCGCGAGCACCGCGGTTTGATAGCCGCAGCCCGTGCCGATCTCGAGCATTTTGCCCGGCGCGCCTCCCTCGAGCAGCGCCTCCGTCATACGCGCGACGATGTAGGGTTGCGAGATCGTCTGGCCATGACCGATCGGCAATGCAGTGTCTTCGTATGCGCGCGTCGCGAGGGCTTCATCGACGAATAGATGGCGTGGAACATTGCGGATCTGATCGAGCACGACCGGATTGGCGATGCCCTGATCGCGCAATCGCTGGATCAGACGCTCGCGCGTGCGCGCCGACGTCATTCCGATGCCTGCACGATTGCCGTTGCCGCTGGCGGGACTCAAGGCTCGCGCCCTCCCAGCCATTCACGCATGTCATCAAGCATCGTGTGGCGCGTGAGGTCGATCTGCAAAGGCGTCACAGATACATAGTTGTTCGCGACCGCATCAAAGTCGGTGCCGGGCCCCGCATCCTGTCCCAGCCCGGCGGGGCCGACCCAGTAGACGGGGCGGCCGCGCGGATCTTCGGAGCGTACGATGCGTTCTGAACGATGACGATTCCCGAGTCGCGTCGCCTGATAGCCCCGCAACGATTCGAACGGGATATCCGGCACGTTGACGTTGAGTATGGTCGCCTGATGCAGCGGTATGCGTTTAACTCGCATGACGAGCTCGGCCGCGACGCGCGCCGCAGTCGCAAAATGCTGACCGGAGTTCGGCTGCATCACGAGCGAAACGGCGATTGCCGGCAATCCCAGGAAGCGGCCTTCCACCGCCGCCGCGACAGTGCCCGAGTACAGCACGTCGTCTCCCAGATTCGCGCCGTCGTTGATTCCGGAGACGACCATGTCGTATTCGAAATCGAACAACCCGGAGATGGCGAGATGAACGCAGTCCGTCGGCGTGCCGTTCGCAACGAAGTATTTACGTTCCTCGAAGGGAAACACCCGCAGCGGTACGTCGAGCGTGAGGGAGTTGCTGGCGCCGCTGCGATTGCGATCCGGAGCAACGACGGTCACCTCGGCGAGCGGCTCGAGAGCCTCTGTCAGTGCGCGCAGCCCGTCCGCGCGATAACCATCGTCGTTGCTGATGAGAATCTTCAAGGATGGCTGGGCTCTGGGCGCGAGGTTCTGGAATCCGGCCGGACAGCTGGGCTCCGACGAGCATCCGGCGCCCTGCACACGTGCGGCGAAACTATACTGGAAACCGCCAGCCAGCGGCGCTGGAACATGGAGAAGCGCTGCTCACTACGTCAGACATTCAGCAGACCAGCGAGCGCGATGAGCATGTCGGGTCGCTCCGATGCAGGTGATCAAGGGTGAAAGACGAGCACGACAGCGAGGCGCGGGCCTTTCGTGAAGCAATGCGCGATGTGCGTCGCCTCAAGCGCGCGAGCGTCAAATATCCGACGGCGCCCAAGCCGCAGCCCGAAGCTCGCTTCGCTCGCGCGGATCGGGCCGAAGTTCTCAGGGAAAGCCTGCTGCCCCCGATCGATGAAGCAATGCTCGACACGGGCGATGAGCTCAATTTCCGCCGCCCGCACGTGCCGGAGACCATTCTCGTCAAACTGCGTCGAGGTCACTTCGCCGTGGACGCTGAGATCGATCTGCATGGATTGACCGGCGCCGAAGCGAAGGGAGCGCTGCGCGAGTTCATCGCGGAAGCCGTTCAGCGACGCATGAGCTGCGTGCGCGTCATTCACGGCAAGGGCCGGCGATCGGGGCCGCGCGGCCCGGTGCTCAAGCATGTCGTGAACCAGTGGATGCAGCGCGCCGACGACGTCCTCGCGTTCGGTTCGGCCCGGACCGTCGACGGCGGCAGCGGCGCGGTCTATGTGTTGCTGCGAAAGCGGTAACCGCTTGAAGAGTGACCGCCTGGTCATTGGCAGGTCAGAATGCGAGCGGAATTTCCGCCCTGCTGACGAAGTCAGCCTTCCTGCTGCGTCCGTAGCCGCCCGCCTCTCTCACTCTCCCGAATCCGGGACGTCGGTCGCGAAAACACCGTCGATCACTTCATGCAGCACGGCGGTGGCGAACGCACCTCGCGTCAGGCGAAAGCGCAGGCGCACGTCGTTCGCGGATACATCCCATTGCAAATCGTCGACTGCGATTCGCAGTGCGCGCCGTTCGGACTCCAGTCCTGCTCGCCCCAGCCCGTCGCTCAGCACTGCATGGCGATTGGCGATCTCACGCTCCAACGTCGCAACCTCGCCAGCGGCGATCGATGGTTCGCCGCCCACCATCGGCCCTGTCGGATGTATGTCGAGGCGCTGACAGCGTTCGTTGAGCACGTCATCGACGGTTTCAACCGCAAAGATGCTGCCGCTGCCGTTCAGATTGGCGAGGTCGCCCGGTCGAAGCCGGTTCCAGGTTCTGTCGCGGACGCGCTCCGCGACCACAGCGTTGAAGATCGCAGAACGTGCAGCGGACAGCGCGAAGCCGCGCTCCACGCGCTCCGGCGTCGATGTCTCTCCCGCAAACCACGCGAGCGCCGTCGCGAGATTGTGGCCGGCGCGGCCGAAGCGCTGCGGTCCGAAGTAGTTCGGAACGCCCGAATCGCGGATGGCCTGCAGACGTTGCTCCAGCAGCGCTGCATCGCCCTCGAACGCGCGCAGAACGATTTCGAATTCATTGCCGCGCAGCGCGCCACGTTTCAGCTTGCGTCGATGACGCTCGGCGTTGAGCACTTCGAATCCGTCGCCGGCGACGCCCGCCCATTGCTCCGCGAGAGCCGATCGCGCCGGCACGGTAAATGACTGCTCAGCGACCGCATCACGATCCTTGAGCCCCGCGAAACCGACATCTTTCGGATGCAGCTTGCCGAGCCGCGCCAGCTGTTTAGCAACCCACATCGTGTTTGCGCCGCGCTTGCGCACCCTGAGCAACAGATGGTCGCCTTCGCCATCGGCGCTGAAGCCCAGCCACTCGCGCACGAGGAAATCCTCAGGCGCGGCGCGAATCCGCGCTTTACCGGCAGGTCCGCCGTGAGCGCACGGCAACGTCAGGTAGTCAGTCAGAATGTTCACGAGCTCGCTGTTTTTCGTTCAATCAGCACGACGGCGAGACACGCGAGACCTTCGCGCCGCCCGATGAACCCGAGGCTCTCGCTGGTCGTGGCCTTGATGTTGACCCGCTCGATATCGATACCGACGTCGGCCGCGATGTTCGCCCGCATCGCTTCGCGATGCTTACCAAGGCGCGGTGCATCCGCGAGCACGGTCGTGTCGACATTGACGACCCGATAACCCTGTTCATCCAGCAACGAACGAGCGTGACGCACGAACGCGCGGCTATCGGCGCCTCGCCAGCGAGGATCCGTGTCGGGAAAGTGCATGCCGATATCGCCCTGTCCGGCAGCCCCCAGCAGCGCATCGCACAGCGCATGCAGCAACACATCGCCATCGGAATGCGCGAGTACGCCGTGCGTATGCGCGATCTTCTCGCCGCCGAGCATCACATGATCGCCGCTGGTGAACGCATGCACGTCATAGCCTTGCCCGACGCGAAATTCGCCCTTGCTCATGATTGATACGCGGTCCGTGGTCAGTAGTCCGTGGTCTGTATCCAGAAAAGATTCCGCCGGCGCCTCTTCTGTGGCGACGAACTATGGACTACGCACTGCGGACTTTCTCTCTGGCCTGAAGAATTTGTTCGGCGAGTTGCAGGTCAGCCGGGATCGTGACCTTGATATTGTCAGCGTCGCCGACGACGAGCCGCGGCCTGAGGCCCAGCGCCTCGATCGCCTGCGATTCATCGGTCACGGCGAGATTGTTGTCCACGGCGAGCGACAGCGCGCGCCGCAGCAAGCCGTAACGGAATATCTGCGGCGTGAGGGCGCGCCACAGTAAATCGCGCGATATGGTGGCGAGCACGCGATCGCCGCCGTCGGCGCGCTTGAGCGTATCGACGAGCGGCGCAGCCAGCAGACCGCCGACTTCGTCGTCCGCAATCCTTGCGATCAGGCGCTGCAGATCATCATCGGCCAGACACGGACGCGCCGCATCGTGCACCAGCACCCAATCCTGTTCGTGCGCGCGCTCAGCCAATACGGTCAATCCCGCAAGTACGGAGTGCACGCGCTCGTCGCCTCCGATCGCCGTCGTCACTGCGTCGTTCGAACCCGCCGGAAGTTCTCCCCACCAGAAATCATCCGGCGCGAGCACCACCACGATCGTGCTGATGTCGTCGCGGTGTAAAAACGGCGCGAGCGACCACTCGATCACTGTGCGTCCGGCGAGCGGCAGGTATTGTTTCGGCGCGCTCGCGGCGCCCATACGCCTCGAGGCCCCGGCCGCTGGAATGACCACCCAGTACCGCGGTGAGCCTGATTTCGATTGCACGAGCGTGCTTACTGGGCGAGGTCGGCGTCGCGGCCCGGCGCGACTGAGTCGTCGCCGGATGACGCCGCGGCCGCCGCTCGAGGCGTGACGACCTGATAGAACGTTTCGCTCTTGCCAATCATGCCGAGGTCTGTGCGCGCGCGTTCCTCGATCGCGGTCGTACCCTTTTTCAGATCCTGAACTTCGGCCGCGAGTGTGCGATTGCGCTCGACCAAGGCGTCATTTTCCTTGCGTTGCTCGGCGATCTCGGCTCGCAGCCGCGTGACTTCGCGCATTCCATCCTCGCCCAGCCACAACCGGTACTGCAGCAGTACGAGCAACAGCACCAGGGCGGCCAGGAGGAATTTCATTTCGATGTGGGTCAGCAGGAAATGCCGGGCAGTGGGATCGGGAAGGCGTCGGCGCCCGCGTAGCGCGCTTCGCCGCCAAGTTCGGCCTCGATGCGCAGCAGCTGGTTGTACTTCGCAGTGCGATCCGAGCGCGACATCGATCCAGTCTTGATCTGCGTCGCGCGCGTAGCGACGGCGATGTCGGCGATCGTCGAGTCTTCGGTCTCGCCCGAGCGATGCGACACCACCGATGCGTAGCCCGCATTCGCCGCCATCTCGATCGCCGCCAGCGTTTCGGTGAGCGTGCCGATCTGGTTCGGTTTGATGAGGATTGCGTTGGCGATTTTTCGGTCGATGCCTTCCTTCAGGATCTTCGTGTTCGTGACGAAAAGATCGTCGCCGACGAGCTGCACACGCTTGCCAAGTCGCTGCGTCAGGAGCGCCCAACCGTCCCAGTCGCCTTCGCTCATGCCGTCCTCGATCGTCACGATCGGATACCGGCCAACGAGCCCTTCGAGGTAGTCGGCGAACTGAGCAGCGGTGAACTTACGGTGCTCAGATTCAAGTCGATAAACGCCGTCGGAATAGAATTCGGTGCTGGCGACATCGAGGCCGAGGAACACTTGCCGGCCCGCCTTGTAGCCGGCGCGCTCGATCGCTTCGAGAATCGTTTCGAGTGCGGCTTCGTTCGATGGCAGATCGGGTGCGAAGCCGCCTTCATCGCCGACCGCGGTCGCAAGCTTGCGCTCGTGCAGGACCTTCTTGAGCGTGTGAAAGATCTCCGCGCCGTAGCGCAGCGCTTCCGACAGCGACGGCGCGCCGACGGGAAGAATCATGAACTCCTGGATGTCGACGCTGTTGTCCGCATGCGCTCCTCCGTTGATGATGTTCATCATCGGAACTGGCAGCGTTTTTGGACCGGCGCCGCCGAGGCGACGAAACAGCGACTGTTTTGATTCGCGCGCCATCGCATGCGCGCTCGCGAGCGATACCGCAAGCAAGGCGTTCGCTCCAAGCCGCGCCTTCGTCTCCGTACCATCGAGTTTGATCATCAAATTGTCGAGGTCGGCCTGATCCGCGGCATCGCGGCCTGTCAGCGCCTTTTTGATCTCTCCATTGACGTTGCCGACTGCTCTTGTGACGCCCCTGCCGAGATAGCGGTGCTTGTCGCCGTCGCGCAGCTCGACGGCTTCGCGCGTTCCAGTCGATGCTCCCGAAGGGACAGCCGCGCGACCCACGGCGCCCGATTCCAGAATGACGTCGGCCTCCACGGTGGGGTTGCCGCGCGAGTCGATGATTTCGCGCCCGCGGATGTCGACGATCTTGCTCATAGCAGGCTTTCCTCGTAGGGCCGTGACTTGACGATTTGATCGAGTTCTTTGAGCGTCGTGAGCAGCGCCTCCATACGCGCCAACGGCCACGCGTTCGGGCCATCGGATAACGCCTTGTCGGGATCGGGGTGCGTTTCCATGAACACGCCCGCGACGCCGGCGGCGATCGCGGCCCGCGCCAGCACCGGTACGAACTCACGTTGGCCGCCCGACGCGCTGCCCTTGCCGCCCGGCAATTGCACCGAGTGCGTCGCGTCGAACACTACGGGGCAGCCGGTAGCGCGCATCACCGAGAGCGACCGCATATCCGAGACCAGATTGTTGTACCCGAAGCTGAAACCGCGTTCACACACCATGATCTGCTCATTGCCGGTGGAGCGCGCCTTGTCCACGACGTTCTGCATTTCCCATGGCGAGAGGAACTGTCCTTTCTTGATGTTCACTGGGCGCTGCTGCGAGCACACCGCCAGGATGAAGTTCGTCTGTCGGCACAGGAACGCGGGCGTCTGCAACACGTCCACGACCGCGGCCACTTCATCGAGCGGCGTGTCTTCGTGCACGTCGGTCAACACTGGCAGGCCGAGCTGGCGCTTTACCTCCGACAGTATCCGCAGCCCCTCTTCTATCCCGGGGCCGCGAAAGCTGGAGCGCGACGAACGATTCGCCTTGTCGAAGGAGGATTTGAATATGAGTGGCACGCCAAGACGCGCGGTCAGCTCCTTGAGTGCGCCAGCGGTGTCGAGCACGAGCCCTTCACTCTCGACCACGCACGGCCCGGCGATGAGAAAGAACGGTTGGTCAGGACCGACGGTGTGATTGAGAAGTTTCATCGGATGGGCGTGGGGCTCGGGACGTGGGGCTCGGGTCAGAATAAAGCCGGGAGGTGCTGTCCGCTAAGTAAAAGCGGGACGGCGGTTCGAAGCACTCTGACTCTCTTGCCCGAGCCCCGAACCCCACGCCCCACGCCCCGATTACGCATTCACCGCCACCGGGATCTGCTGCTGATGATGCGCCCGGGCTGCTTTGACGAACCCGGTAAAGAGCGGATGGCCGTCGCGCGGAGTCGAGCGGAACTCGGGATGGAACTGGCTGGCGATGAAGAACGGATGCGCCGGCAGTTCGATCATTTCCACCAGACCGTCGCGCGAGAAGCCCGAAAAGCGCAGCCCGGCGTTCATCAGCTTCTGCAGATAGCGATTATTGAATTCGAAGCGGTGGCGATGGCGCTCCGCGATCACGTCCGAACCGTACACCTGATGCGCACGGGACCCGTGCGACAGCCGCACTTCCTGCGCGCCAAGGCGCATCGAGCCGCCAATTTCCGATTTCTCGGTGCGCTGCTCCACCGTACCCTTCTGGTCCTGCCATTCCGTGATCAGTGCAATCACCGGATGCGGCGAGCTGCGATTGAACTCGGTTGAGTTCGCACCCTCGAGGTTCGCGACGTTGCGTGCGTATTCGACGATCGCAAGCTGCATTCCCAGGCAAATACCGAGGTAGGGAATGCGATGCTCGCGAGCGTAGCGGATTGCGTGCATCTTGCCCTCGATGCCGCGCTCCCCGAACCCGCCCGGAACGAGAATCGCGTCCACGCCCTCGAGACAGCCCGTACCGTGCTTCTCGACGTCCGTCGCCTCGACGAACTGAATGTTCACGCGCGTGCGTGTGCGCACGCCGGCGTGGATCAGCGCTTCGGTCAGCGAGATGTAGGAGTCACGAAGATTCACGTACTTGCCGACCATAGCGATCGTGACCGCCACATCGGGGTTCGATTTCGCCGCGACGACCTGACGCCACTCGCTCAGATCCGCGGGCGGCGCATCCAGACGTAGTTTGTCGACGACGATTTCGTCGAGACCCTGCTCGTGCAACAACATGGGAATCTTGTAGAGATCATCGGCGTCGACGGCCGAGATCACCGCGCGTTCCTCGACATTCGTGAAGAGCGCGATTTTGCGACGCTGCTCATCGGGCACCGGGTTCTGCGCACGGCACAGCAGAACGTCGGGTTGAATGCCGATCGAACGCAACTCTTTGACGGAATGCTGCGTCGGCTTCGTCTTGATCTCACCGGAGCTCGGGATGTAGGGAATGAGCGTCAGGTGCATGTACAGCACGTTGTTACGTCCGAGTTCGACGCCCAACTGACGAATCGCTTCCAGAAACGGCAGCGACTCGATGTCGCCGACCGTGCCGCCAATCTCGACCATGCACACGTCCGCATCGCCCGCGCCCATACGGATGCAGTGCTTGATCTCGTCCGTAATGTGCGGGATGACCTGAACGGTCGCGCCAAGATAATCGCCGCGACGCTCCTTCGCGATCACACGTTCGTAGATACGCCCCGTCGTGAAGTTGCTGTTGCGCGAGGTGGTGGTCCGGACAAAGCGCTCGTAATGCCCCAGGTCGAGGTCCGTTTCAGTACCGTCCGTCGTGACAAATACTTCGCCGTGCTGAAACGGGCTCATCGTGCCTGGATCGACGTTGATATACGGATCCAGCTTGACCATGCTGATTTTGAGCCCGCGGGCTTCGAGAATGGCGCCCAGTGAGGCGGCCGCGATGCCCTTTCCGAGAGAGGAAACGACACCGCCAGTCACACAGATATAACGAGTCATCGCAGGCACCGTCGTTTGAGAGGAGTGGACATGAAACGGTGATGCGCTGAGGCGCAGCACGGTCATCACGACGGGAGTGCAGTCTAACGGAAGAAGTGAACAGCGGATAGGCGGATGACGGTTGGTCAGAGCGAATTTTCTGACACATTCTTCCCGGACGCTGGACCTTCTTTTTGCCAGATGACATTGGCGGACGCATCGTCGCGCGCCGCGAATTCGTCACTGATCCACAGATCACCGACGGCGACGAGTCGATCGTCGGAGTAGATGAGCGGCAATCGGTCGCGTCGCCAGGGCGGCACACCGGAAGATTGCAGCAGCTTCTTCAGGCTGCGCCGATGCGCATCGCCGGCCGGCCGCAACATTTCGCCGCCGGCCCTGAACCGGACGAACAACGTCGACGAGAGCTTTGCCGCCGACAGCGCGCCGGACGGGTCGGGCTGCAGCAGCAGGCGACCGAGATTGGCTGGCAACTCGATCGGGCTGCCCGTGTCCCACACCAGGGCCGCGGACGACTCGAACTCAGGCAAGCGCTGGTCGAGGTACAGCAACCCACGATATCGCCGCACTTCGACGTCGTCCCAGTCCACGCACGGCGTTCGATCGATGCCTGCCGGCAACAAATCATGCTCGATGGCGGCGAGTTTGCGAGTCGAGGGCGCCCGGGCGCCGCGCTGACGAATCCAGTAGCGCAGCAGGTTGCGGCGCCGCGCGGGATCGAACGCCGCGAGCTGCGCGACATCGAGACACGGGCCGACGGCGCATTGCGCCATGTCCGCGTGCGCCGCCGAAGCCAGCATTTGCGCCGCCTCAGCGAGGTGCGACGCGGACCGCGTCGCGCTCGGCGCGGCTGCCGGCCAACGATCGCGCAGCGCGGGTAGGACACGGCGGCGCAGATAATTACGATCCAGATCCGTGTCTTCGTTCGAAGGATCCTCGATCCATTCGATACCCTCGGCCTCAGCCCACGACGCAAGCTCGACCCGCGTGAACGCCAACAAGGGCCGAGCGAGCCGGCCTGGGCCGAACGGCTGAATCGAGGCAATCCCGCTCAGGCCATTCACGCCCGCGCCGCGCACCAGCGCCAGCAATACGGTTTCCAGTTGATCGTCCGCATGATGCGCCGTCAGCAGAATTTCCTCTGGCTGCAGGCGTGCGCGAAGTGCGCCGTACCTCGCGCGTCGCGCCGCGGATTCCAGGCCTTCGCCTGCGTGCTGAACGTGCACCGTGAGATGCACGATGGGCACGCCGAGCGCCGCGGCAGTCGATTCGCAGTGCGCACGCCACCGCGCGGAGTCGTGATGCAGCTGATGGTCGATGTGAATGGCGCGGAGCCGATGGGCTGAGGAAACCCGCACGACGCGGGCCAACGCGTGCAGCAGGACGGTCGAATCCAGCCCGCCGCTGTAAGCCACGCAGAGCGACGCATCGGCCGCAATCGCATCGGATTGCAGCGCTTTCAGAAGTTCGTCCGGAGAGAATCGCGGCATGGACGAATTGGAAGCGGTTAGCGGTTGGCGATCAGTCAGGGTGAGCGCGTTGGCGCGGTTTCACTTCTTCACCAACCGCTAACCGCTGATCGCTTTCAGCTCTCCTTATATACCCCATATCCGCGCAGCCGCTCTTCCCGGGCCTTCATGACCTGATCGAGCGAAAGGGTCTGCAGCTCACTCAAGTGACGCAACAGCGCCTCCTTCACGGCGTCCGCCATCATCTGCGGATCGCGATGAGCGCCGCCGAGCGGCTCCCTGATCACTTCGTCGACGACGCCGAGCTTCGCGATGCGTTCGGCGCTCAGCCCCATCGCCTCGGCGGCGAGATCCTTCTTGTCGCCGCTGCGCCAGAGAATCGCGGCGCAGCCCTCCGGAGTGATCACGGAGTAAATACTGTATTGAAGCATCAGCAGGCGATCTCCCACGCTGATCGCCAGAGCACCGCCGGAACCGCCCTCGCCGATGACGACGCTGATGATCGGTGTGCGCAGCGTCGCCATCTCGAACAGATTGCGGGCGATGGACTCGCTGACGCCGCGCTCCTCCGCGCCCACCCCCGGATACGCACCCGGAGTGTCGACGAGAGTAATCAGCGGCAACTGAAAGCGTTGGGCGAGATGCATGAGCCGCAGGGCCTTGCGATAACCTTCGGGCTTGGGCATGCCGTAGTTGCGCCGCACACGCTCCTTGGTGTCGCGGCCCTTCTGCTGACCAATGATCATCACCGGTTTGCCATCGAGCCGCGCAATGCCGCCAACGATGGCGTGGTCGTCGGCGTACATGCGATCACCGTGGAGCTCCTGGAAATCGGTGAACACGCTGCTCAGGTAATCGAGCGTGTAGGGCCGCTGCGGATGCCGGGCGAGCTGCGCGATCTGCCACTGCGTGAGGTTGGAAAAGATGCTCGTGGTCAGCGCCCGGCTCTTGGCGCGCAGACGCGCGATTTCTTCACCGATATTTACTTCGGCGTCGCTGGAGACGAACTTCAGCTCGTCGATCTTGGCTTCCAGCTCCGCGATAGGCTGCTCGAAGTCCAGAAAATTCATTGCCATGCGGCGATCGGTTTACGGCCAGAGGATGGCGGAACATAACGGGGGCGCCGTCCGAGGGCAAGGCTCGCGGCGCAGAACAATGGACGTGCGGCGCTCACCGGGTCCGGCGCCGTGCAGACGCCATGTACTATCGGCGACTTCGAAAAGTAACCAGTTGAAGGTGCGTACTTGAGCAAGTCGTTCGAGATCAGGCGTGAGGCGACTACCGGCGAGGAGTATCTGGAAACCTCCGTGAGCGGTCAGCGGCTGCTGGAGCATCCGATGCTGAACAAGGGCAGCGCCTTCACCGACGCAGAGCGACGCGAATTTGGACTCACCGGATTGCTGCCTCCGGGAGTCTCGACGCTCGCGGTTCAGCTCGATCGGATCTACGGCAACTATCGTCAGAAGACCTCGAACCTCGAGCGCTACATACATCTTGTCTCGCTGCAGGATCGCAACGAAACCGCCTTCTATCGCTTGCTTGGCGACCACCTTCCCGAAATGATGCCGGTCATTTACACGCCGGTGGTCGGCGAAGCCTGCCAGGCCTATAGCCGCATCTATCGGCGCCCGCGCGGTTTGTATATCTCGTGGCCGCAGCGCGATCAGATCGACGCCGTACTCGCCAATCTCGGCGATCAGGACGTGAGCGTGATCGTCGTCACCGATGGCGAGCGAATCCTCGGTCTCGGCGACCTCGGCATCGGCGGCATGGGCATTCCGATCGGCAAGCTTGCGCTCTATACCGTGTGCGCGGGCATTCATCCCGCAACGACGCTGCCGATCATTCTCGACGTGGGCACGAACAACCAGTCGCTGCGCGACGATCCTCTCTATCTGGGCTGGCGGCGCGAACGGATTCGCGGTGAGGAGTACGACAACTTCCTCGAAGCATTCGTCGCCGCGGTGACGAAGCGCTTTCCACGCGTGCTGCTGCAATGGGAGGATTTCGCGAAGAACAATGCAAGCCGGCTGCTCGAGCGCTATCGGGACCGCCTCTGCTCCTTCAATGACGATATCCAGGGCACGGGCGCGGTGACGCTTGCAGTCGCGATGGCTGCCGCCGCCGCTACCGACTCGCGGCTTCGCGATCAACGCATCGTCCTGCTCGGCGCCGGATCAGCCGCCGCGGGCGTCACGAGCCAGATTGCGGCGGCGATGGTCAGCGAGGGCTTGCCGCCCTGCGATGCGCGCGAGCGCATCTGCCTGGTCGACAGTCAGGGACTGGTGCATTCCGGACGCACCGATCTCGAACCGTTCAAGCGCGAGTACGCGCAACCCTTCGAGCGGGTCGCGCCGTGGAAGAATGAAAACGGCGGCATTTCGCTGTTCGATGTGGTGAAGCATGCGCGGCCCACGATATTGATCGGCGCGGCGGCCCAGCCGCAGGCGTTCGATGAAAGCGTCGTGCGCGAAATGGCGCGCCATGTCGAGCGGCCGATCGTCTTCCCATTGTCGAATCCGACATCGAAGTGCGAAGCCCTCCCCGCCGATGTGATTGCGTGGAGCGAAGGTCGCGCGCTGGTCGCCACCGGCAGTCCCTTCGATGATGTCCAGTACCAGGGCCGTCGCTTTCGCATTGCTCAATGCAACAACGCGTACATCTTTCCGGGCGTCGGCCTGGGCGTCATCGCCGTCGGCGCGAGCCGCGTCAGCGACGAGATGTTCGTCGCGGCCGCGCGCGCCCTGAGTGAACTGTCGCCGGCGCATCGTGATCCCACCGCCGCGCTCCTGCCGCCCCTGGAACACATTCGAGCGGTGTCGCGTCACGTCGCGATCGCCGTGGCGAAGTCAGCGCAAGGAAGCGGTCTCGCACCGACGATCAGCGATGACGAGCTGGCGCAGCGCATCGATGCAAAGACGTGGACGTCAAAGTATTTGCCGTATCGAAGGAAGAAGTGACTGTTGACTGATGACTGGACAGATCAGCGGCTTCTTGACCCGCATCGTCGTGTGCGTACGTTGGTATCCGTCAGTGAAGGCCGCTGATGGAGCTCCCGATGTTTGCAGTTCGTTCGCTGTTCGCTCTTGCCGTTCTACTTGCACCGTTGCTCGCCCAGGCTGGCTCGCTCGCGGATATCGAGCTGTACGACCGGACGGCGCATCGCGCCCTTCCCGTCCATGAACACGATGGCCGCCTCTATATTGCCGGCGAACCGCGTCATCAATATGAAGTGCGCATCCGGAGCCGTTCGGAAGCCCGACTGCTGGCGGTGACCAGCGTCGACGGCGTGAATGTGGTCAGCGGCAAGACGGCCGCCGAACATCAGGGCGGCTACGTACTGGATGCGTGGAGCTCCGTCGCAATTGACGGCTGGCGCAAGAGTCTCGACGAGGTCGCGACCTTTTACTTCACCAGGCTTGCGGATTCGTACGCCGCACGCACTGGTCGCCCGCACAACGTCGGCGTCATTGGGGTCGCGCTATTTCGCGAGCAACAGCCCTGCTGCGACCATCTGTCGCGACAGGAAAGCGAAGACAGAGGCGCACCAGCGCCTTCGATCAGCGGCGAACAGTCTGCGAGCGCACCGCGCGCGCAACGACGCAGCAACTCGAAGCTCGGCACGGGCCACGGGCACAGCGAATCGTCGCCTGCGCAGTATGTCGACTTTCGTCGTGCATCGAGCACGCCCGACGAGACGATCGTCATCTACTATGACTCGCGCAGGAATCTGACCGCGCAAGGGGTGCTGCCGGAATGGCCAAGCTATGCACGGCGGCGGCCCAGTCCTTTTCCCGATGGATTCGTTCCGGATCCATGACGGAATGGCTTCCCGGGAAACCGGCCAACCGGCGAATCTGGCTGGAACGAGCGTCTCTGACGACGCCTTACCGGGGACTGGTCAACTCGCCGGAGCAATTTATTCTTGCCAATGAACCAGTTGCGCGTCGGCCGATTGGCCTTGCGAATCAGACGCGCGGAACCGGGCTGCGTGCGGTGCGTTCAGCGTGCGAGTGGGTAATCAGAGGGTCTCACAGTGAACCAGAAACATGAACCGGTGGAAGACCTGCTCAGCGATCCGACGCGGCGCTACGCAAAGCCTCTGGACGTCGTCAATGATCAGGCGCTGAGCCTTGATGAGAAGCGCCGCATTCTGGAGTCCTGGAAGCAAGACGCCGAGCAACTTTCCACTGCGCAAGCGGAAAACATGGGCGGCGGCGAGCGTCCCCTGCTTCAGGAGGTGAGTCTGGCGCTGGGCGAACTCGAACGGATTGGCGGACGTCGACACTGAACTACTCGCCCAGATTCAACAGATTCGCGGGCGAGTATTGATCGGTCAGCACGCGCGCGTCCTTGTCCCAATCCTGTCGGCGTGAAAACAGCGGCAGCAACTGCGCAGCTCCAAACCCGAACGGCGCGAACGCCTGATCGAATCTTGCGCTGTTCGCCTGCAGCCGCAAGTCGTCCGGCAGCGCCCCGTTCACCGCGATGATCACGCGGTTGTCGCGCCTGAGATTGAAGAAGCGTGGAAAGACCGACGCGTAGGTCGCCGATTCGTGATCGTAAAGGCGGCTTGACGAAAAAGTGTTCGCTGCGAGCACTCCCGCCGGGGCCAGCAGCGATTTCACCTCGCGCAGGAATTCCTGGGTCAACAGATGCTCGGGAATGTACTCATGATCGAACGCATCGAGCATGATTACGTCGTACCGCCGCTGTTCTCGTACGGCGCGTTTTACGAAGACGCGCCCATCGACTTCGTAGACGCGTACGCGCTCATCATCCGTGAAGCGGAAGTATTTTTTCGCCATGCGTACGACCGCCGGATCGATCTCGACGACGTCAATGCGCACCTCGGGCAGGATATCGACCAGTGCCCGCGGAATCGTGCCGCCGCCCAGACCGACGATCAGCACCGTGCGCGGCGCGGGCTTCACGTAGAGCGCGCCGAGCATCATCTGCGGATAGTGCATCACGATCTGATCGGGACGCCGGGTGTTCATGCATGACTGACGCCCGATCCGGCAGTTGCGTGTGAAACACATGCACCGCACGCCTGCGTTCTCGTAAACGAGTACTTCGCGATAGAGCGAGCGCTCCGATTGCAGCAGCTTCATCGGCTGCGCGAACGCGGTTCCCGCCGCGAACAGCACACACGTCGTGACCAGCCATGGCCTTGCGAAGCGACGCTCAGACATGCGTCGAGCTCGGCCGAAACCACGCCAACGCCGCAATTGCAGTCGAGATCGCCAGCAGGCACAGCAGGATGTGGTCGACTTCCATGATGAGCACCAGGTAGAAGGAGGTCAGCAACGTGCCGGCCGCGCTGCCGAACGTCGAAACGAAGTACAACTGGCCGGCGTGACGCCCGGAACTCGCACGATCCTGCACCAGCAGGCGTACTGCATAGGGCGAGACCATGCCGGAAAAGAATGTCGGTACAAAGAACAGCAGCGTCGCCCCGAGCAACGAACCAAACCTTGGATCAGGAACCGCGGCGGCGACTGTATCGAGCATCGGCTCCGCAAACAGCAGCACGGGCAGCACCGTCACCGCGGCGACCATCAGAATGACGCCGAGCCGCCGCACGCTCGGCACGCTCATCGAATAGCGTCCGCCCGCGAGATAGCCGAGCGACAACGCGAGCATGAACACGGTAATGATCGCGCCCCATACATAGATGCTGCTGCCAAATGTCGGCGCAAGGAGCCGCCCGCCGAGCAGCTCCACGCCCATGACAAAAAAGCCGGACCAGCCGGCGATGAGATAGCAAAGCAGAACGTGCACATCGTCTCCTGTTTGGGTAAGTCTCGCGACTCGCGCCAGAGAAGGCTGCGCTGCTCTTGCGTCCTCTGACGCGAGTCGCGCCAGCTTAGACATCGCGCTGCGCTGCGACAACGGCGGCTTTGGTGAGCTGGGCTTGCGGGCATCGATTTCCGAAAGTTCAGGGGAGTCGATTTGCTCGGTTGCGAACTCTGCGTCGTGGGTTCAAAGTACTTCGCGTGAACCATCAAGAGCTGGCCGAAATACATCAGACGCTCGCGGCCGTGCACGACACGGTCGGTTCGCTCACCTTCTCGCGTTGTGATCAGGATGATGTCTTCGAACTGATCGATCGGGTCGAATCGGAGTTGTCCGCCTCGCGTCCGAACGTTCAGGTCATCGACACGTTCCTGAACTCCCTCGCGCGCAGTCTTCGCGCGGAACCGGGGGCCCGTCACGCGTGCCTGCGCATCGAAGAAGTGCTGGAGCGGACCGGATTGCCAAGCACCTGGCAAGCGGGCATTTGAGCGGCGGCATCGCCGAGCTACGCTGCGCGTCATCGCAGCCGGGTGAGCGCACGCGTCGTTCGCGCGCAATCGTCAGGGGCTAGATCGTTCGACTGGCTTGATCACCTCTGCCATAGCTGCGATCAGCTCGAACGAATCCTGGATCACACCGCGTGGTCGAGGCGCTGAACCGCGCATCCAGATCGAGGCCGCGAATTCGCGCTCTTGTCCAGGCGGGACGGCGAGCGGCATCCAGTGCCGATCCTGCCAGAGCACGTCGCAGCCGGTGGGATCCAGCGCGCCCGCAAAGCAATCCCGGCGCGTGATGCGGATCGTCACTGATTTGAGCTGTGCATCGTTCGCCTGATTCACGATCTGGCCTCGCAACTCGAAGGGTGCACCGCCGCCGGACAACTGCAGGTTCTTCATTGAGACGCTGGCAAGCGGCATTGCGCTGAGTTGCGCGCCCGGCGATGTGGGCTGACCTCGTTGCAGAACCGGCGATTCAGGTTCCGCGCCGCGCATCCGCTGCAGCATTCCCCAGCCAAGCAGAAGCGTGAGGACAATGAGCCCGACGATGCTCACCGGCCGCAGGCGGGGCACAGCAAGCGTAATCAGCAGGAAAATCGCGGCGAGGATCCAGTACACGCCGCAAGCATACCCTGCTCGTACCAGCTCGTAGCTGCTAGCTGCTAGCCAGCATGGGATACCGATAGGGCGCGTCCAGGACTCCGTCCATTCTGGCTAGAGGCTAGTAGCTAATGGCTAGTGGCCCTATTTCCGGAACCTCGAATACCGCGATGCGTTGAGGACGTAGAACCCCCGACAGGAGCACCGCCATGGGTACGACTCCCCGCAATGAAGGCGAAGGCAATAAAACCGCCGATCGCAACTATCGAGAAGCGACTCAGGAATTCGTCGAATCCGAGCGCGGCAAGGACGAGATTCGCCAGGCTGGCGACGTAAGCCCCGACGAAGAAAAGGACATCCGTCGCGCCGAAGAGAAAGCCAAGGGTCGCGCGAAGGAACATGATCCCGAGGAAGTTCGGAAACCTTGAGAAGCGGTTGGCGGTTAGCGGTTGGCAATAGCAAATCCTGCCTCCGCCGGCGCTTTGCATTTCTATTCAGTTCTGCGATCAGCGCGATGCGCTGAATCGTCTCGTCTTTGTTATCTGATCAACCGCCAACCGCTAACCGCTAACCGCCAACCGCTTCCGCTGTTGATCTCGCGCCGCATCCTGCGCCACCATCGCGGCCCTGCTTTCAACAACGAACAATGAAGTGATCAGCACCGCGGCGGCGCCCAACACCACACGTAGGCGACTTCAATCCATCTTCGGCGGGTCCGTCGGCAACCTCATCGAGTGGTACGACTGGTATACGTATGCGGCGTTCGCGATCTATTTCGCACGCTCGTTCTTTCCGGAAGGTAGTCAGACGGTGCAGCTGCTCAACACCGCGGCAGTATTCGCCGTGGGATTCCTGGTGCGTCCGATCGGCGGCTGGGTCATGGGACGTTACGCGGACCGCCGCGGACGCAAAGCCGCGCTGACGTTTTCGGTTCTGCTGATGTGTCTGGGTT
The DNA here is from genome assembly GCA_050738395.1 of Steroidobacter sp. Taxonomy (GTDB): domain Bacteria; phylum Pseudomonadota; class Gammaproteobacteria; order Steroidobacterales; family Steroidobacteraceae; genus Steroidobacter. The sequence continues at coordinate 14,732 of JBOHZJ010000384.1, read as the reverse complement.
CGCTCATCATCGCGGTGACGCCCGGCTACGCAACCATCGGCGTTGCAGCGCCCGCGCTCCTGCTGTTCGCACGGCTGCTGCAGGGATTCAGCGTCGGAGGCGAATACGGCACGAGCGCGACGTACATGAGCGAGATCGCCTCTCCCGAACATCGCGGCTTCTACTCGGGCATCCTGTACGTCACATTGATCATGGGCCAGTTGCTCGCACTCGGTGTGCTGCTGGTGTTGCAGTTTGCGGTGCTCAGCGCCGAGCAGCTCGAAGCCTGGGGCTGGCGCATTCCGTTTTTCATCGGCGCGCTGGCGGCGCTAGCGGGCCTGTATCTGCGGCGCAATCTCGCCGAAACTGAAGCCTTCGAGAGATCCGCGGCCCATAAACGGGAGGCGGGCGATATCGCGCTGTTGCTGCGTTATCCGCGCGAGGTGTTCATCGTGATCGGTCTCACGATGGGCGGAACTCTGTTCTTCTATACATTCACGACCTACATGCAGAAATTTCTCGTCAACACCGTCGGGTTGACGAAGGGCGAATCGACGCTGGTGTCGGCTGCGAACCTGTTTCTGTTCATGCTGCTGCAGCCGATTATGGGCGCAGCGTCGGACCGCGTCGGCAGACGGCCGATGCTGATCACGTTCGGGGTGCTTGCGCTCTTCGGGACGGTTCCCTTGCTCTCTGCACTTGCGAATGCGCAAAGTGCGTGGGCCGCGTTCGTGCTCATCATGATCGCACTCGCGGTTTCGTCGCTGTACAGCTCCATCAGCGCAGTCGTCAAAGCTGAACTGTTTCCGGTGGAGATTCGCGCGCTTGGCGTCGGTCTGCCGTATGCGATCGCGGTGTCGATATTCGGCGGCGGCGCCGAATACATCGCCTTGTGGTTCAAATCCATCGGACACGAGTCCTGGTTCTACTGGTACGTGACGGGCTGCGTATTCTGTTCGCTCCTCGTCTATATCTTCATGCGCGAGCCGCAGCGTGAATCGCGGATCTGATCTCGATGGCTACAGGCCACAGGCTGCAGGCTGCAGGCTACGGCCAGAAGGTTTTGCCATCGGCTCTGGCTGTCGCCCGTAGCCCGCAGCCTGTAGCCTTTGCTGTTGTCTGTAGCCTTTGCCGCCGCCGGTAGCCATCCGTCAGGATCTCTCATGCCAAAGCCCGAAGCCGTCGGCCTGTCCGCCGATCGATTGCAACATCTCGATCGCTTTCTGCAGCACAAGTATCTCGACGCGGGTCGGATGCCGTGCGCGATGACGCTGATCGAGCGACGCGGCGAGATCGCTCATTTCAGCTCGCTCGGCTTCATGGACGTCGAGCGCAGGCGCGCCATCAGCGAAGACACGATCTTCCGCATCTATTCGATGACGAAGCCGCTGACGAGCGTCGCGATCATGATGCTCGTCGAGGAAGGCCGCATCGCCCTCGAGGACCCAGTGCATCGCTACATTCCACAGTGGCGCGAGCTGTCAGTGTACGAGGGCGGATTCATCGGCGCGTTCCGCACGCGGCGCACTTCGGCGCCGATGCGCATCATCGATCTGCTGCGTCACACCTCCGGACTGACCTATGGCTTTCAGCAACGCACGAACGTCGATGCCGCCTATCGCAAGCTGGGACTGGGCGACATCGGCGGCGCTGTGTCGCTCGAAGGCATGATTGACGGCCTCGCCCAGATTCCACTGGAGTCCTCGCCGGGAACGGTGTGGAACTACTCCGTCGCAACCGACGTACTCGGCTACCTGGTCGGCAAACTCTCGGGTGAGTCATTCGAGAATTTCCTGCGCACGCGGATATTGGGGCCGTTGCGCATGATCGATACGGATTTTTCCGTGCCTGAAAGCAAGGCCCCGCGTCTCGCGTCCTGCTACGTCGCGGCTCCTGATGGCCGCATGAAACTGCAGGACGATGCGGCGACGAGCCCCTATCTCAGACCGCCGACGTTCGTATCAGGCGGGGGCGGCCTCGTGTCGACTTCTGCCGACTATCTGCGCTTCTGCCGCATGCTGCTCAAGGGCGGCGCGCTCGACGGCGTGCGCATCCTGAGCCCGAAAACAGTCGAACTGATGACGACGAATCATTTGCCTGGCGGCAAAGAGCTGCCGGATCTTTCGGTGTCATTGTTCAGCGAAGCGACCTACTCGGGTGTTGGCTTCGGCCTCGGCTTTGCGGTCACACTGAGCCCGGCGCGCACGCTCATGCCCGGAACGCCCGGCGACTATTCCTGGGGCGGGATGGCGAGCACGTATTTCTGGATCGACCCGCGCGAAGAGCTGATCGTGATCTTCATGACGCAACTCATGCCATCGGCGACCTATCCGATCCGCAGAGAGTTGCGCACGCTGGTGTATTCGGCCTTCGCGTAGTGCGCGAGGATGGTTGTGCGTTGCCAGTTGTGCGTTGTGCGACCGGAGCTGCTCTGCCGGTTCAGACTCACAACGGACAACGGAGAACTCACAACGACCGCGGCGCAGCTCGCGTGCGCTCACTTCGTCTCCAGAAACACCTGCCTGTACCTCACTCCTTTCGTATCCACGGCCCTGCCAGCAACGACGCGCGGGCGAAATCGGGCGGCGTGCAGCGCACTCAGAGTTTCATCGACCAGGGACTTGCCTGCATCGCGGTTCAACACCCGCTCGTCATCGACACGTCCATCGGCGCGCACTGTGAATTCGACTTCGACGAATCGTTCGAGCGTCTCGGCGGCATGCGGACGGCGCAGCGCGGAGGCCGGATGGGGAAAGAACAATCGCACCGGAGCGGACAGAGCATGATCCGGCCCGGCTCCGGTTCGCGTCGCCAGGCTTTCGGCCTTCGCGTAGTAACGTCGCGCCGCGCGCGTGTGATCCTTCATCTGAAACCAATCACCCGCCTCCAGCAAGACAGCGATTCGTTCTCCTGCATCGAGCGTTTTGTCGGCCAGCTTCACGGCGCGCAGCAGCGCCTGCTCACCCTCGGCGCCCAACAGCTTGAGGCCGTGGAATCGAAACGCGGGGTTATCGGGGGTCATGCGTCCGGAGCGCGCTATCGGGCCGCGATATTGCTCGAATACACCCGGCGCCGACGCGATTCCTTCCGCGGACAGTTGGTGCAGGCAGCAGTGGGCCATGCGCACCAATGCTTTGATCAAAGGCTCCGGCTGCGTACCTCCATCCAGCGCATCGATGGCCTTGCGATGCAGTCTGCGTCCCTCCTCAAACTGGCCGATGCGGCACTGCCAGTCCGCAATCTCGCTCATCGATCCCGCCTGCTCCACCGAACCATCAGTGTGCGTATTCGCGCTGAGTCGCTGCAAATACTGCAACCCGTCGGCAGCCGCATCGAGCTCGCCCAGCTCGCTGTGCAGATCGACAAGCTGGATGAGCAGCGGATACTGACGCGGATCGTATAGCCCGGCTCCGCGGCGCAGAACTCCTATCGCTCGGCGCAGCGTTTCCGCTGCAAGCTGGTGTTGCTGCGAAGCTCGCTGCGCATTCGCCAGACCGGTGAGCGGTTGCACCAGATCAATGCTGAGTGCGCCAGCGCCTTGCTCGATGATATCGATGGCGCGCGAGTAGCTGCCGATAGCGCCTGTGTAGTCGCCTTTCGCAAGCTGGGCCCCGGCTGCCTGAACGTACGTGGTCGCCGATTCCTGGAATTCGAACGCCGCATGGCTGAGCGACGCGGCGCCCACCCCCAAAGCAAGCGCCACGACAACGCCGGCGCATCGCCGCATCGAACCTGCACTCGCGCGAGCCCGCATACGGCCGACTATAGCAACAGCACCTTACAAGCCTGAAAAGTTCGATGAGATGAACTGGCTGCGGGCTGTAAGCACTGGTCAGGGATGCGTCAGCCCGCTACGGGCGCCGAAATCGGGAAGCCCGCGTCTCCCTGACGCAGTTCGCCTTTGAGAACGCCAGCACGATCCAGATCGATGGTCGGAAGCGTGAAGTGGAAGGTCGCGCCGCGACCAGGTTCGCTCTCGACCCAGATCTGACCGCCGTGCGCTTCGACGATGCCCTTCGCGATGAAGAGCCCGAGACCCGTGCCGTTGCGTCCTTCGATGTCGCGCTTCCAGAACCGATCGAAGACGCGGCGCAGATTTTCGGCTCGGATGCCATGCCCCGAATCGCAAACCGTGAAGCGCACCATCTCGTGCCGCCGTTCGGCCGCAATCGTCACCTCACTGCCCTGCGGGGCGAACTTGAGAGCGTTCCCGAGCAGGTTCGACAGCAATTGCAGGACGCGCTCCCGATCGGCGCGAATCCCAAGCCCCGTTGCATTCACTCTCTGCACGAGCCGGATCTGTCTGGCGGTCGCAAGGGCGTCGAACATCTCGATCGATTCCCGGATCACGTGATCCACATCACACGGCGCCGGAGTCACGGAGAATCGGCCCGCCTCCATGCTCGTCACGTCGAGCATGCTCTTGATGAGATATTCCATCCGCTGCGTAACATTGGCGATCGATTCCGCCTGCTCTCGCACCTTGTCAGACTCCGTCAGCCGCTGCAGCAGCTCGGCCTTGACGGCGATGGCGAGCAATGGATTGCGCAGATCATGTGCGACGATGCTCATGAGATCGTCGCGCGCGCGCACGGCCTTGCGCGCGATCTCCAGCGCGTCCTGCTCCTTGCGGTAGGCGCTGGCGATCTGTCTTGCAAAGTGCGATGTAATCAGGAACCCGAGGAGGATGAGCATGACGAGCAGGCTGTACATCCAGACTGCCAGCCGATCACGCTGCCTCTCGGCCTGAATGTAGATATCGGCGAGCGCGGCTCCCCTGGAGTCGACAAGCCGATCAAGAGATTGCCCCAGTTTGCGTTGCAGCGGCACAAGCTCGTTCTCGAACCGGAGCACCAGTTCGCTGACGTCTCCAGGACGTTCGCGAGCTGCGATGAGCTCCTCCTGGATGCGGACAAAGTTCCTGGCGTCGCGCTCGATTCCCGCAACGAGCACGGCGCTTCGCGGTGAGAGCGTGTCCGTCCTGAGCGCAACGACGCCGCGATCGAATTCGGACCTGACGCGCAGCAGCCTGGCATGCAGAGCAGGATCGCGGGAAAGCAGATAGCCCCGTCCCACCGAGACGACCAGTTCGCCGCTCCAGCGAAGACGCTCTGCGAACGTAATCTCCTGCTCCTGCGCACGGATGTGAGTCAACTGAGCAGTTGCGACCGCGTCAAAACCTCGAATGCTGAGCCACATACCCGTGGCGAGAAGCAGGATGACAATCGCACCGCCGGCCATCGCGTTGGTTCTGAAGGTCGTCACCGGCCACATGCAGAAACTCCTCGAGGCTGAATACGAAGGCTGCTCAACGTTCATTCAGCCAGACGTCGTCAGCAGCACCAGCAGAGCAAAGAAGAATCCCAATCCGACCGTGATCATCCACAACGGATTCACTCTGTGTTCGTCATCAGCCGCCTGAGCGGCGTCATTCGCGGCTGACGTTGCGCGCATCTGCGATGCAAGCGCAGCGGCAACGGGTCTGACGCAATCGGTTGTCAGGCGAGCGTCCGGCCGACTGGCGGGCGTGTGGACAGCAATGCGAGCAGATGTTCGAGCGTTCATGGTGCACCTTTCGAAAAGATCCGGTACTTCGCGTCGCATCGCGGATCGCAACTGCGATCGGTGACGAAGGGCGCTGTTACAGAACGTAGAAGGCGCAGCGGCGTCAGACAAGCGAAGAATATTCGCGCGTGAGATCGAATTTGCCGATATGAAATTGAAACGCCGTAGAGCGTCGGAACGATTGCGTCGAAAGCCGCGGCGAGCAGGATGACGAAGCCATCCATCGAACTCTTCGATACCCAGCGCCGAAATTTATCGCTTGTGCTCGATGAGCGCGCCGCTAGGCTCAGGGCGTACCCCCGATAGAGAACCCGTGGAGAACCTGATGAGCGTGACCTTGCCGCCCCTGCCTTACGCACTCGACGCCCTTGAGCCCCACCTGTCGCGACGCACGCTATCTGCTCACCACGAGCATCACCATGCCGCATACATCGCAAAGACCCGCACGCTGATTCAGCGCACGCCGCTCGAATCCGCAGCGCTCGAAGCGATCGTCGTCGCGAGCTCCGTGCAGAACAAGGCGCTCTTCAATGCGTCTGCTCAGGCATGGAATCACGCGTTTTACTGGAAAAGCATGCGTCCGGGCGGCGGCGGCGAGGCAAACGGCGCCGTCGCGCAGCTGATCGAGGAGTCCTTTGGCAATCAGCGCACCTTCAGGCAACAGTTCGTGACGGCGGCTGGCGATCAGTTCGGCAGCGGCTGGGTATGGCTGGTGCTCGATGCGGGCCGGCTTCGCATCACAGCCACTTCCAATGCGGACACGCCGCTGATAGCGGCTGTGACGCCGCTATTCACGCTGGATGTCTGGGAGCACGCCTACTATCTTGACTATCAGCACCGCCGCCTCGACTACATCGCTGCGTTTCTCGCGCATCTGGTCGACTGGAGCGCGGTGAACGAGAGGCTCGCGGCGGTGCAGGAACCTCAAGTCGCGCGAACTGCGGCGCGCGCGAGCGCGTAGCGACGGATTACGGAAAGCTCGCCGGAACTTGCATATGATTCGCATCAAACGCACGTACGATCCGCCCGCTCGCGGCGACGGTGTGCGCTTTCTGGTCGAGCGCCTGTGGCCGCGGGGCGTGAAAAAGACAGCCCTGAGAATGGATGCATGGCTGAAGGACGTCGCGCCCAGTGCGCAGTTGCGGCGATGGTTTGGACACCGGCCGGAACGGTGGAATGAATTTCGACGACGCTACGAGCGGGAGTTGCGTGCGAATCCCGATGGCTGGACGCGCATCCTCGACGCCGGCAGAAAGCGTGCGGTGACATTGCTCTACAGCGCGCACGACGTCGAACACAACAGCGCCCGGGTGCTGCGTGACTACCTGGCGAGGAAACAGCGTCGGCGCACCGCGTCGCCCGCTGCGCATCGCGTTGACTGAAATGCAAACGCACGCGGAGTCTTCCCGCAAGCACAGCACGGCCGGGCGCCTCACGACGCTCGCACCGTTTCACCTCGAGGCGACCGTGCGAGTGCTGCAACGTCGTCCGTCGAATCTGGTCGACGTCTGGGATCGGGACCGATATCGACGAGTGCTGACGACCACAGGCGGGCCCGCGCTCGTAGAGGTAACGAATTGCGGCGCGATCGACACACCTGACGTCCGGTTCGTCGTTCGGTCGCCCGGCGTCTCAGCCGCGATGCGCAGCCAGATCGCACGGAGCCTTCGCACGATGCTCGGCCTGGATCTGGACCCGGAGCCGATGCAGACGCTGGCGTTGCGCGAGCGCGCTCTTCGACCCACTGCGCTCGCGCTGCGCGGCATGCGGCCGCCGCGCTTCGCCGGGCTATTCGACGCGTTCGCGAATGTCATTCCATTCCAGCAATTGAGCCTCGACGCGGGCGTGGCGATTGTGACCCGGCTGGTGGAGCGCTTCGGCGACTATATAGAGCACGACGGCCAGCGCATGTCCGCATTCCCCACGGCGTTAGCCATCGCCGAGGCTCGCCTGCCGGCGATGCGTGCATGTGGACTGAGTTCCGGCAAGGCGAGCTCCCTGCGCGAACTCGCCCGAATGATCGTGTCGGGCAAGCTGACCGAAGCGGAAATTTCCGTAATGAGCACCAGGGATGCACTGAGCACGCTGGTCGGCCTGCCGGGAATCGGCCCATGGAGCGCGGCGTTGGTATTGCTGCGCGGTTTCGGCCGGCTCGATGTCTTTCCGCCGGGCGATGTCGGCGCGATGCGCGGGCTGCGTGGACTGCTGCATCTTGGGCCGCACGCGCCGCTCGGGCGCATCGAGGCTCGTTTTGGCAAGCATCGCGGTCACCTCTACTTCTTCGCACTCGGCGGCAGCCTTCTGGCGAAAGGGCTCATCCGCGCAGCACCAGGACAGGACGCTGAGCCCGTGAGTGAGCTGAAGGCAGTCATAACACGCAAGTTCGCCATTAACGGGCGCTGAGGAACGCCGCGAAATGAATGCGAGATTCTCCGGCAAAGTGGCGTCGAATCTGCGCTCCGGATACGCGCTGTCGCGTGCTACGGTACGGCCAATGCTCGCGCCGTCAGCGACAACCTATTGATGCGCCTCGATTCCGAGCATGGCGTACACATTGGCGACGAGATCACGAACCGTCGGTTCATGATTGCCGAAGCCGTGCGTTTTGTGTTTGCCGTTGACGTCCCACTCGCCTAAGGCGAACGCCCTGCCTGGGACGGAAGTCTTCTCGAGAACGACGTAGCGTGTCGACGCCGCAGGAGCGTCCTCGACGAGGGGCTCGCCATCCTTGTAGACGATCGCGACGTAGTAGGCTTCCGGCGGAAACTCGGGCGGCGGCATGCCCATGAGGTGGATCGTGTAACCGCCGCGTCGGAGCGTATTGAAGCTGATCTGACGCATGAACAGCCTCATGTCGTCGGCCAGGGTTTCCGACTTGAAGTTCGGCGCATGGGCCGCGTAGAGGGTCGCCTTCGCGAACAGGCGAGTGACGGGCTCACCGGCTTGCCTCGGGTTCGCGATCAGCGCCTGGATGTCCCGATCGTAGCGAAAGGCGGCTTCACGCAAGGAGACAAGCTCGAAGTAGTAAAGCACCGACCGGACCGGCGGCTGAGGTTGTATTGATGTTTGCTCGGGAGATGCAGAGGTAGCCTGAGCAGCTGCTTCACCAGCGATCGTAGCTGTTGCGAGCACAACGAGAGCCGCGGCCGTCGAGCACGTCCTCCAGAATTGATTCGTAGTCATCCGTACTCCTCCGTGCGATTGGTCCGGTAACCTCCGGACCCGTCATGACAGGGACTTATCACGCGTGCATGATAATCATCCACGGCGTGAATCATTCACAGCAGAACCCTTCGCATACCCCGGACAAATCGGCGCGAGCGAACGGGCTCCAGCACGGCTGGGCATGAATTCTCAGTAATCCCACCGTTCATGTCGCACCGGAAGTCGATTCAACTCCTGTCTATAAATCTCCCACCGCGGCATCAATCGATCCATAAGACCAATGAAGCGCGCGTTGTGCGTCGGCTCCAGCAGATGAACTATCTCGTGCACTACGATGTATTCGAGGCACTCGCGAGGTTTCTTTGCGAGCTCGGTGTTCAATCGAATGGTTCGAGCTGAGGCGTTGCAGCTTCCCCATTTCGTCTTCATTGTCTGCACGAAAAATCGGGCCGGCTGCACCCCGACTACTTTCTGCCATTGCTTGATGACGGATGGCACAGTTCGCTTGATCTCTGCTCGATACCAGCTGTCCAGAAGAGCACGGCGACTTTCGATCGACGAGCCAGGTCGGACTTGAAGAACCAGGCGGCGAGGCTTCAGATCCACTCGCGGCGCTTCGTCAACTTCGAGCACCTTGAGCAGGTAGCGCCTTCCCCACACATAGTGACTCTCTCGATCTATGTATTCGCGGCGCGTCTCGCGCTCCTGTGATCGCAACTTCCTCTGTTGCTGCTTCACCCATCCAAGCCTGGATATAGCAAACACACGAATGGTGCTGATATCCATATCGAGTGGCGCGGAGATACGTACCTTGCCTGACGGCGGATAGACACTGAGGTGCACGTTCTTGATGTCCTTCTTCAGAACATCAATTGCGATGTCGCCAAGCCTGATCGTGGCTGCCATCAATATTCCCGTTGATGCTTGACGATCGGGAACAGGCGTTCGACTTCTTCCACGTCGTTCAATACATTGAACATCGCTGCCTTGATGGTCTGTTCCTTGGCGTGCACACCGCGCCAGCCGTCTGGCCGATGCGTCTTGATCGCGTCGTCCAGTTTCAGAGCGAGAGCGAGCGCGCGATCTGCGACGTGCTCCGCGTCGGCGACCGCGTCCATTCGCTCATGCTCAACAAATGCTTTCAGGCTGTTGTATAGCGCGCGGCGTCCAGGTGTAGTCAGTTCCTTCGGCGCGTCATCCGCCTGTCCGGCTTCCACCCGCCTGACAAGGTCAGCGACCTCTTTCAGATACTGTTCGTAGTTGAGCGCCTTGCGCTTCCGATTGGCGATGATCTCCTCCAGAAGCGTGGACATCTTGTCGTAGAACGTCGGGTCGTTGAGGTGCTCTTTGATGATCTTGCTGCGGACGTTGTTCTCGATCGTCTCCGCAATTGCGTCGCGGTTGCCCTTCATTCCGCTCATCTGTGCGGCGATGGCGTCAGCGATACCCGTCTTGACGATTAACTCCAGGAGGCCGATTCCGTCGAAAGGCGATATTTTCCTGGGCTCCTTCGCCTCAATGTATGTGTCCAGCAGGTGGCGCATATCGGCCTCGTAAGGCTTGAGGTCCAATGACTCGCCGCTCGCCCTGCGAACGATTTCACGCACATTCACGTAATAATCTAACTGCGCTTTGATGCGACTTACGCCCGCGGCGCTGTACCCAGCTCCCTCAAGCTCATCGGCGATGCCGCCATAGGCGCGGACCAACGCAACGACGGCCTTGTAGAGCGCCACTCGATGCGGCTCACGTTCCTTTAGGTCGTTCGCAAGTTCCGTGTTCCCGCAGAAGTAGTGGATATGTTCCAGCTCTCCTTTCGGCGGCTCGACAGGCTCACACAGCAGGATCAGCGCCTCGATGGCATCGTCCAGGCGCTCGCGTCCCTTGGTCAGTCGATCCTGCAATAGCACTTCAGGATCTGCCCCGCCGGCGCTGTGATCGAGCTCGGCACTGTAGACGGCGAGTGCATTCTCGACTTTCTTGAACAGATCCTTGTAGTCAACGATGTAGCCAAACTCCTTGTCGTCGCCATCAAGTCGGTTCGTACGGCAGATCGCCTGAAACAGCCCGTGGTCCTGCATGCTCTTGTCGATGTAGAGGTACGTGCACGGTGGCGCATCGAAGCCGGTCAGCAGCTTGTCCACGACGATGAGCAACTTCATCTCGGCCGGGCGTTTAGCGAATAACGTCTTCGCCCAATCCTCATAGGTCTCCGTCTTGGTCATCCCCGGCCTTGGATCCACGTCCTCGAGCAATTCCGTGTACGTGTTGAAGATGAACTGCTTGTCGGTTTCCGTGTTCGCACCGATCTCTTCCCTGGTCACGTCCTTCGCCATCGGGTTGTAGGACGTGATGACCGCACATCGACCTTTGAAGGGCGTCTTCTGAAACAGCGTGAAGTACTTGCAGGCTTCGAAGATGCTCGACGCCACCAGAATCGCGTTGCCGCGCTCAGTATTCAGACGCGGACGATCAGTGAAGTCGAAAATAATGTCGGCCACCACCCTATCCATACGGGACTTGGCGCTGAGCACGTTCTGCATCGTGCCCCACTTCGCCTTCAGGTCAATGCGCTGCCATTCGTTGAGACCTCTGGTCTTGGCGTCGAACCAGGAATCGATCTTCGCCTGCGAGCCCAGCTCCTGATCGATGTCTCGCGCCTCATACACAAGATCCAGCACCACCTGGTCTTCGACAGCCTCGCTGAACTTATATGTGTGGATGTAGCCGCCAAATACCTCGAGGCTGGTCTGCGCGTCCTTCTTGAGCAAAGGCGTTCCGGTGAAACCGATGAAGATGGCGTTCGGCATCATCGCCTTCATCACTCGATGCAGCCGTCCGCTCTGTGTGCGATGACATTCGTCCACGAACACAAAGACTTCACCGACGGTCGGACTCGGCGCAGCCTCCAGCTCCTTGATGAAGGCATCGAAGTCATCGACATCCTTGCGCCCGAACTTGTGCACCAGCGAGCACAGCAGGCGGGGCTCCGCCTTCCCGAGTTGCTTCATCAGATCGCGACCACTGCGCGTCCGATGAATCTTCTCACCCACCGCCTCAAATACACCCTTGATCTGCTTATCGAGCTCGTCGCGGTCCGTGATGATGGCGACGCGTGCATGCGGGTTGTTCTCCAGAATCCACTTCGCCAGCAGCACCATCACGATGCTTTTGCCGCTACCCTGCGTATGCCAGATGATGCCGCCCTTGTGCGAACGGACCTGCTGCTGCGCCGTCTTGATACCGAAGTATTGATGCACCCGAGGCAGCTTCTTGATACCGCCATCGAACAGCACAAAGTCATGCAACAGTTCGATCAACCGACGCTTGTCGCACATCTTGAGCAGATACTTGTCCAGCTTGGAGCGCCGGTTGTCCTGCTCATCTTCCTTCCACCTCAGAAACATCTTCTCAGGTGTGCCGATCGTGCCGTACTGAAGCCCTTCCGAGTCATTCCCCGCGAACACGAGCTGAATCGTGGAGAAGAACGCCTCATGAAACATGCGCGATTGATTTGAAAGACATTGCCGGACGCCGTCGCCAATCGACACCCGACTGTTCTTCAGCTCGATGACGCCGATGGCGATTCCATTCACGTAGAGAACGAGATCTGGACGACGTTCGTTATCGCCTTTGAGCGTCACTTCCTCGGCGATGGCAAAGTCATTCTTCGTCGCGTCCGCCCAGTTGATGACGTCGACGGTCTCTGTGACCTTGCCGGCCTCGATCTTCACGGGTACGCCGTAGCGCAGCAGCCCGTAAACGGCCTGGTTGTTGTCGTACAGGTTGCGATTGTGGTTGTCTGCTTCCGTTCGCAGCTTGTAGACGGCAATGCTGATCTGCTGCTGCGAGTAGCCGCAGGTCTTCAACCAGTCTGAAAGCACGGATTCTTCAATGTTGCTGTTGCCATCCCGCTCGGCCCAGTCGCCGAGATAGCGGTACTGCAGCTCATCACGGAATAGCGCAATGACTCGATCCTGAGTCATTCGTTCGGCCTGGCCGATCCTGTTCATGGCGCTCCCCCTGCCTCGGCTCGGGCTGCTTGCAACGCAGCGGGAATGAATCCCTGCTCGCTCAAAGCGTGGATGATCCCCCGCAGCAGCAAGTTGTGATTGAAGCCAATCGTATATTGTCGTGCGCCTGGTGCGATGGGCTGCAGCATGCCGGCTGCGACGAGCTTCTTGATCTGATAGGTGCGCTGCGCCGCATTGAGTTTTGGCATGGCGACCGACAGATCGACCGCTTTGACGATGCCGCCTTTGATTGCCACCGTTAGAACGGTGTCTTCCTGCGTCGTAATCAGCTGTCGCTGTCTTGCGAAATCGAGTGCGGGCAACAGCACATGGGCGGTTAGATGCTCGTATTCAGCGAGCCGATCCACCTTCTTCAACTCATCGCGCACACCTGAAAGTACGTATGTGCACCACGCTTCCAGGGCTTGATCCGTCCCGCTATCAGCATCCGCGAGCATGGCGTAGTAGCGTGTCCGATCTGCACAGAACACGGCCGCAGGATTGAGAAGACGTCCGGCTGCACTCACGCGGAATCCGTACTTCATCAACAACGCGTAGGTGACGAGCCTCACGACTCGTCCATTGCCATTGGAGAAAGGATGGATCCAGGCAAAACGATGATGAGCGAGAGCGACCTTCATGAGATCGTATTTGGGCGCGTCGTTACGATTCACGAACTCAACCAGTTCGTGCATGTAGTGCGGCACCTGCAACGCGTCCGGTGGCAGATGGTTTGCCTGCGCAATTCGAACGGCGGCCTTTCTATAAGCTCCAGGCGTGCGATCACCCTCGCGCACCAGATCTTTCACCGTCATTGCATGGAGCTCGCGAATCAGTTGCTCGCTGATCGATGTGCCGGCCTGGACGGCTTCCTCGACGTAAGCCATCGCCTGCTCGATATTGGCGATCTCGCGAAGCTCATCGCTGACCGATGCGGGTGCGAGCACCTTGCTTTCAATGTAATCGGCAAGCGTAGTGTGATTTCCTTCGATACGGGCCGAGGCGAGACTCTCGAGCAGATGGAACACCTGCTTGAGCTGCATGAACACTGGAGGCGGAGTCGTCCCAGTGATTTCCAGTCGCCGCAAGTATTCGAGATCCGTCAGAACGTCTAGCAGAGGGGAGGAAAATGCAGGATTCAGCAAGCGCAGATCGTGATCAATAAAGCTCGGCATGGTCCCGCCTTCGAGGGGATATCTTCACCGGAAGAATTCCGGATCTGGAATATACAAAATTTACGTCTTTATTTACAATGAGTTATGATAGACAAAGCGTATTATTATCTATAAAGATACACTCGCGGAACTGGAATGAGTGCGCCGAAATGCGATCAGCTCGATTCTGAGCACAGCGTGTTCAGAATGTCGGGGTCGGCAAACACCTCGACCAGCTCAATTCTCTACACAGTGCGTGGAGAATCTTGCCGCTCGCTAACGCTGCCAACTTGTCAGCCCGGCATTCACCGTCACCCGCCACCATGTAAACCTCATTCACACCACCTTACCTCCCGGTTAATTTAATTAACCTCAAGCTGCTTTTCCCTCATGCGCTGTCGGGCGAAGTCGATCAACTGACGGAGTTCGGCCAGCAATGGGCGTCTGGTTTTCACGCTGCCTTGCTCTTGACCAAGCGAATCCTTCCGGTGAGCAGATCCTGCATCATGCCCTGCTTGATTTGGCTGGCTTTGGAGAGCTTGGACTCGAGAGCGGCAATCTCAGAATCCATGTCAAGAAGTTGTTCACTTATTGCATCCTGTTCGTTACGTCCTGGAAATGACACGGTCAATGACAAGAATGCCGCCTTCGATAGGTTCTTCATGCTTCCACTAGTGCCAGTGGAAGCCGCTGAGATTCGCCCAACGAGCGGAGGCGTGCTAAGCAGACAGCTCAGCCAATGCGCGTTGATCGAAGGCTTCAATGAGACCATCCACAATCGATCGGGCAGAAAGAGATTCGGATAGTTGCGCTCGACGTATCGGGCCTATCTGACTTTTTGTGTGTGGGGTCATAC
>JBOHZJ010000383.1:0-9494 GCA_050738395.1 Steroidobacter sp. | reverse complement strand
CTGTCAGGCCGGTCTTCTTCGACACCTCATCAACCGTCAGCTTTCGGTGTTCCCTGAACTCAGTCAGTACACGGGCAACCGCTCTAACAACCCGTTTTTCCCTTGCGGAAGACCAACGGCGGCGCGTCGATAAGGGAACCCTTACGTCCGGGTATTCTGTCGGAATCACTCCCGCTGCAAGATATCGAGCAGCGTCTGCCGCAGCTCGGAGAGGGGGCGGAGATCGTCGCGCCGGCCGAACTTGTCGAGACCCAGCCTGGCGGACATCGGAGATTCGCGCAGCACTTTGCGAAGCGTTTCGCATCGCGACAATGCCAGATTCAGTAACGTACGCGCGCATTTGCGAATCCGACAAGAGACGACGCCGATACGCATGCTGATTGACGTGCTGAACAACGACTTGGGTTATGCGCGAATCTTCGCCGAGTGCGAAGGATTCGGTTACGAGCTCACGATGTATCGGCCGCGGCCGATCTCGGATCTGTTCGAGCGTATGAGCGGCTATGAGTCGCCCAAAGCGGCCCTCGAAGCGGCTCAGCAACAACTTGCGTCAGTGCATCAGATGCCTCGCCGAAAGAGAAAGCGCGGGAAGATGACGAGCTGACGCTCGAGTCGATCCAGAATGCGAGTTATGCAAGTCCGGCGCTCAAGGATTCCGTTTTTGCTCCTCCTGTGAAGAACTGTGGCTTGCGGTGCTCATTCGGTCGATCGGAAGAAGAATCGGCACTGGAAAAACCACCAGACCGATTGCAAACCGGCACGCCAGCGCCGTGCAAGCTCGCGGTCAAGCAGCGGCCGAGCCAGCGCACATGGCCATGGTTGCTCTGGATTGGCGTTGGCCTGTACGGTTGCGACCCGGCGCCCATCGCCGAGAACGTAGCAGCGCGGATGACAGTACCGCCGCCTGTGCGGATCGCGCACCTATCGAAACGCGCTCGCTCGGTAAGAACATCTACGAGAATATTTGCCGCATCGGCGATCCCTTCGCGGTGAAAGGTTGGGAATTGGACCCGGAGACTCGCTTCGTCTACTTCGTCGGGCCTTTCGTCAACGCCGCGGCAGATCAGCAGACTTATCCCTACCTTTACATGTCCATTGCGGGCCCGAAGCGGGAAACGCTGCAAACGACGCTGCACTTGGACTCGCTAAATGCAGACGACCTGCAGCCATACGCAAAGGCGGACGAGTTGCAGCAATTCTTATTGCCGCACATTGCAGCCCTCGATGCCGACCCGCAGAAGAATGAGCGGCGCCTGGGGAAGCCTACGCATATCCGTGAGCTTGATTCGGGGCGTACGCGCCTCATCTACGATCGCTATCTTTGCTTCAACGGCAAACGCCTGGCCGGCATGTATTTCGATGTCGCCGACGGCGAGGTTGTAAAGGCCAAGGGGGTGGATCATCCCGAGCGCATGAAATGGATCGTCAGCGGCAATGTTCCTCCGGAAGCGGACAGCCAAGCCACCTATTATTTGGATTGGCAACCGAGAAACGGCTCGGCTCAGCAAGCTGCGCTGGCATTGATCTTTCGCCTGGAGAATGCCGACGAGGCTGGCGCTCGCGAGTATCTATCGACGATCGATGCGCCGCCACGACCGCTGGACGAACTCGCGCGTACGTTTCCT
This sequence comes from Steroidobacter sp., assembly GCA_050738395.1. Lineage (GTDB taxonomy): Bacteria > Pseudomonadota > Gammaproteobacteria > Steroidobacterales > Steroidobacteraceae > Steroidobacter. The sequence continues at coordinate 7,869 of JBOHZJ010000383.1, read as the reverse complement.
GCCGGCGTCGCGGTCCATTCGGACACGCTCACCTACCGGACCACTCGTTATGGTCTCGACCGGGCCGAGGTCACGGTTGCCTACGAACTCGAGAACGGACAGCGTACACGCGCTCACTTCCAGCTTCGCGAAGATGGCGAAGACGATTGGCGCATCATCGATTGGAGAATCGAAACTGCGGCAGGGCCGTAGGCAGGAGGCGCTGCCGCTCGCCCGAAAGTAAGGATGCAAGCGCGACACCACGGACCTGGCCTCGCAGCCTGAGGACAATCAATCCCTGGGGCTCGCTTCGAGAGATGCTAACGAAGGTATTCGTAACCACGCTCTCATCAGCATGGTAGAGGACCTTTGCAGCCATGCCCTCTGGATCTATCAACACCAACCAGATCAGACGAGTCCCATGCAAGTCGAGCTGCCGAAAATGCAGAACTGATTTCGAGTGATCGTGTCGATAGCTTCGATCAATGGAGGGTTCGTGCGGTTTTATGTCGCTAATCCACGGCTCGGCACGCTCATGTCCTTGCGTGCAGCGCCACGATGTCGGCCGCTCCGCATCGGCCGTTCCGCGGCCAACAGGCACGCACAGATTGCCCTTGCTCCCGATCGCATCTCAGGCAATGATCTATGCGAGCTCGATCACGCACATGATTCCCACTCTCTCCAATGCGATTTTGATTCGTCGCCCGGCATCTGCGGATGCCGGGCTGTCGACCGATTTGAATCGCAGTTCACGTGAGGCGGAGAGTCATGCAGTCAACAAAGCAGCGGCCGTCGTTACGGCTAAAGGCAATCGCCGAGGCTGATCCCGGCGCTTTGGTTCGCATTCTTCAACTGCTACAGGGACGCAACCTCGTGCCCCGGGCAGTGAACGCCGAGTGCATTGGCGCGCAGTATCTCGATATCAGGATTGAGCTCGACGGCTCAGCACTCGCCGCCGATGCAGCGAAGGCGCTCATAGCCAAGATTGAGCAACTACCGGCGGTGCTGGCGATTGTCGACTGCGACGGCTAAGAGCGCGGCGGCCTGCGAAGCTCTGCCTCGCGCACTTGGCGCCTCCGGCGATTGCCGAAAAAAAGCCCGTGTGTGCACAACAGGCAGTACAAACGCGAAGCATTCCCAGAAGCCCGGCGCAGCGCAAATGGTCGCCGCCTTCAGAACATCTCTTCGGGCCGGCCAGTTTCCTCGCCCACCCGGGCGATTTGTATGGCATCAGGTGTCAAGCCTCGGGAGTCCATCGGGACACTTCGTCGTAGGCTAGATTCTCGCGAGGGGCAGCGTGCGATAGCGTTTGCCTGTCAACTGACTCAGTGCGTTGACCACCGCCGGCGAGATCACTGGGACCGGCGGTTCGCCGCATCCCGTCGGCTGCTCAGTGCTCGGGACGATGTGAACATCGACGATCATGGGTGTGTCCACCATGTACGGCGGCACGTAGGCGTCGAAGTTTCTTTGCTCGACCCTGCCGTCCTTCAACGTGATGGCTCCCTTCGACATCAATTGTGAGAGCCCGAAACCGACGCCGGCCTGGAACTGACTCTCGATGCTGAGTGGATTCACCGCCAGCCCGCAGTCTACTGCGACGGTGCAGCGATGGATTCTTGGCCGGTTGTTCTCGATGGAGACATCGACAGCGCAGGCCACTCCTGTTCCAAACGCCTCGTGGCACGCGATCCCTGCAGCGTGACCCTTGGGCAGCGAGCGGCGCCACGCAGTCTTCTGTTCCAGCAGATCCAGAACCGCGCGCTCTTTCTTGCCTTCCGGACCGAGGAGTTTGCGCCGATACGCGATGGGATCCATCTTCGCGCGAGCGGCCAGCTCGTCGATCAGCGTCTCCATGACAAAGGCCGTATGCGTGTGCCCGACCGCGCGCCACCACAGTACCGGCACGTTGACCTTCGTCTGGTGCGCGGAGAGATGGAAGTTCGGGATCGCGTAGTGCGTGTCGGAGGCTCCCTCGACCATCGTGGCGTCAATACCGTCTTTGATCACGAAGGGAGCAAAGACCGTGTCGGCGGTGATCGATTGCCCAACGATGACATGTCGCCACGCAGTGGGCATACCGTCCGCGCCGATGCCGAGCTCGACGCGATGGACGTGCATCGGGCGATAGTAGCCGCCCTGAACATCGTCTTCGCGAGTCCACACGAGTTTGACCGGCGTTCCCTGCAGGCGCTTGGCGATCGCCGCGGCCTCGCGCTGGACGTGCGCATCCGCAGTTGCGCGCCTTCCAAACCCTCCACCCGCCATCTCGGTGTGGAACTTCACCTGGTCCGGCTTGAGCCCAAGCACTTCGGCGATGGCGGCCTGATCGACGGTCTGAAACTGCGAGCCCGCCCAGACTTCTGCGCCAGCTCCATCGAAGCGCACCGTGGTGTTGAGCGGCTCCATCGGTGTGTGCGCCAGATAAGGAAACTCATACTCGGCGAGGATGCGGTCCCCTTCGGCGATGCGTTCGATCGCGCCTGCGTCGCCGCGGGCCGCAGCCGGCGTGCCGGGTTTACGCGCGAGCTCTTGGTAGCGGGCGCGCAGTTGCGAAGTGTCGGGACGCTCGACACCAGCAAGGTCCCAATCGACCTTCAGGCGATCACGCGCTTGCTTCGCCGGCCAGAATTTGTCGGCGACGATCGCAACCCCGGCGCCCTTCGCCAGCGATATCTGAAAGACATCCCTGACGCCCTCGACGCCGCGTGCCGCCTTGTCGTCGAAGCTCTTCACGCGCCCGCCGAAGACAGGTGGATGCGCGACGACCGCTGTCCTCATGCCAGGAAGGTCGAGGTCCAGTCCGAACTTGAGCGAGCCGTCGCACTTCGGGCGACTGTCGAGCCGCCGAACGCGCTGGCCGACAATCTTGAACTGCGAGGGATTCTTGAGCCGCACGGTCGCAGACGCCGGCTGTTTTGCAGCTGCGCCGGCCAGCTCAGCATATTTCGCGGTCTGACCGCTCGGACCCCGGACGACGCTCGCCTCCGTGCGACAGTCAGCGGGCGCAACTTTCCAGCGTTCAGCAGCGGCGGCCACCAGCATCGCGCGCGTCTTGGCGCCCAGTTCGCGGTACTGCTGGAAGGAGTGAGCGATCGTTCCGGAACCGCCCACCATCTGGATATCCATGATCGGATCCTTGTAGACGTCACCCGCGGGCGCAAGCTGCGCGACGACCTGCGACCAGTCGGCATCCAGCTCATCCGCCAGAATCATCGGCAACGAAGTGTGCACGCCCTGCCCGAACTCGAGGCGGTTCACCTGGATCACGATCTTGCCGTCCGGCCGGATCTCGACGAACGCGTTCGGTGGGTACACCTTCGGCTGCTGCGCGGGCGCACCGGCCTGCTCCGCTGCCAACGGCGGATCGAGATACAGCGAGACCAGCAAACCTCCCGCCGCAGTTGCGGACGTGCGCAGAAAGGTCCGCCGACTGAGAAGCAGATCGTTCGCTGACGTGAGGGCTCGCATGGGCGCCTCCTTCTACTTCAGTTGCTGTGCAGCGGTCTTGATCGCTGCGCGGATGCGCGGGTAAGTGCCGCAGCGGCAGAGATTGCCTCCCATCGATTGTTCGATGTCGATTTCGCTCGGCTTCGAATTGCTCTTGAGCAGAGCGACGGCGCTCATGATCTGGCCGCTCTGGCAGTAGCCGCATTGAACGACATCGTGGGCCACCCATGCGTCCTGCACTGCCATGCCGACAGGATCCTGGCCGATCGCCTCGATGGTGATGACGGGTCGATCGCCGATCAGGCTGACGGGTACGATGCAGGAACGCGTCGCCACACCGGCGACATGCACGGTGCACGCACCGCACGCGGACACGCCGCAACCGTACTTCGTCCCCGTCATTTTCAAGTCATCGCGCAGCACCCAGAGCAGCGGCGTGCCTGGATCGACATTCACAGTCCGCTTCTGACCGTTGATGTCGAGCTGATACGTGGCCATTGCGAATCTCCTAACCCGACGGGCACGGCGTGCCGGCATCCACCCAACGACGGGTTGCTTCCGCGAACTGTGGACGAGTCAGCGGCGGCGACGTGCGCTGAGTTCCGTTGATGTCCCGTCCGGGCTGCCACGCCCAGCCCACCAGCTTGTCTTCGCCGTGATGCTTCAGCAGCGCAGGTCCGTCCATGTCGTGGTTCTTGCTGCGGTCGGTGAGTACGCGGCAAACCTGCGCACTCGACAACTTCCGATCATTGCGGTCCTGCCACGCCATCGAGAGCGGAGCGAGATGCCAGTTGTGACTGCCGGGAACTCCGGTACTGTCGGCGTTGGCTTCCTGATGACAGGCCACGCAGTTCAGACCGGGCACGCCTGCGCCATCGGGTCCGCGATCGACGTTGGCGAAGTGACGAAGGCGCTCGTCGCCTTGCTGCGGATAGTTCGTTGCGGTGTGACAGTTGATGCAGCGTGGATGCGCAAGAACGGAGTAGATCTGCTCCCACGCGGCGAGACCGCCCTCGTGCCTGGGTTCCTGCTCACCTGAACGCGCGGTCATCCATGCAGCAAAAACTGCAAAGGCAAGAACGACGACGAAAGGTTTCGTCCTGCGACTGCCGGCCATTGATGCCTCCCGGGAGACCGAATGTCCCAGCCTGGTAGGTGGAGCGACGGCGCACTGAAGTGAGAGGGGAGCTTAAGTCCCGACGCGAGCGCACAACAAGTCGACGCGAGCGTATAACCAGTTGCCGCGGCGAAAGTCTGCGGAATTGGATCGCTTGTTTTTGGTGTGCGAGCGAACGGGTTGGACCAGCCATTTGGGTGCGTGACTCCGGCCAACATATATATGTGGCTCAATCCGCAGCTGTTCCCGGTCGCTGCCCTCCCTCTGGTGAGGGAGGGCATTGCCTTCCGTGGAGCCTCACTGCTCCAAGGTGCAATCGCGTGACAGACGCAGCCACCGCCCGATGCACCTTTCGACTACACCATGGATCGCCTGCGTCCCGAAATGGTTGCTGGCAGGTGTGCCGATCGTCAACGTGACGTTCGAGAACTTGACGCTCTCCCCTCCGAGGACGCACACCGTGAACGGCGACGGATTTCCAAACGGCGCCGGTGAGCCGTTTCCCGTTACGAATGCTGTGCCGGTGATGGCAAAGCCCTCCGTGACGGCGGGGCTGAACTGAGGGCAGCGAGCCGGCCAGTCGACGGTGAGTACGCCATCCGTCATGCTGATGTGGTGGGTATGCGCGCCTCGAGTCGTCGGATCGTCTTTGTTCACGGTGCCCTGCGTAATCCCGTAGTCCGATGTCTGCATGTCCATGACCGCCGAGAACTTGCCCGTGCTCCGCCGCTCGTCCACTTCCAATGACCATTTGCCGCGCATTTCATAAGGACCGCCTTTTACGATGGCGGCCGATGGCGTGTGGTCGTTGATCAATCCACTGTAGTACACGGGTAGCGTATTGGGGGGACCGTGGTCCCGATCCCCCGCCAGAGCCTGCGTGAGACCGAAGGCTAGCGTCGCCACCAGCACCGCCCTGCCACAGGTCGCCCACTTCAAGTGTTGATTCCTCATCGAATTTCTCCCATCGACGTTGCTGAATCCGCCGGACAACCGCCTGCCGGTAGCCCTCGTTCTGCGCATTACTAGCTCACGGGGCACACCCGGTCCGGAGCGAAATGCGACTGAAGTACGAGAGAAAGGCGAACGGCCTCGCGTGGGTGCAGAATCCCGGCACGAGGACCCCATGTCAGCAGCGAGCGTGCCCAGGCCGGATTTCCGTCTCGGTGACTGGCTCGTCCGGCCAAGCCTGGCAGCGATCGAGCGCGGCGCCGTGGCGGTGCACGTCACACCGAGGTCAATGGCCGTATTGATCTGCCTCGCCGATGCCCGTGGCGAGGTCGTCTCCAGGAATGAGATTCTGGATGCCGTGTGGCCGGGAATGTCCGTCACCCCGGACGCGCTGTCGCAGTGCGTCGTCGAGTTGCGCAAGGCATTTCGCGATGACTCGAAGCACCCCGCGGTCATCCAGACGATTCCAAAACTCGGCCTACGGCTGCTCACTCCGGTTAAGCCCGTCGCAGCCGTCGAGGTGGAGCCCCAGCCGCAGCATCCCCCGTCGCAGCATCACCCGTCGGCAGGACGGAGGCTGCGACTCTTTTCGTCAAAGGCCGCGCTCATCACGAGCCTCATCGTCGTGGCGATGGGAAGCGCTGCCCTGCTCTGGAGCGCAAAGCCGCACCGCGCCTGGCAGGATCCGCTGGTTGGCGCGGACTTCACCAACGTGACGGAATTCATCGGATCGGAGGAGCACGCCTCGATCTCGCGGGACGGTGGTTTCATCGCTTTCGTTTCCGACCGCGATGGTGCGTGGGATGTCTTTGTCGGCCAGAGCGGCACCGGCGACTTCCAGAACCTGACCCGCGGACGGATTCCCGAGTTGCGAAACCCTGCTGTGCGAATGCTCAACTTCTCCCCCACCGGATCCGAGGTGATGATCTGGTCGTCCAGGAACCGGAGTTGGAGCATCCCCGTCGTTGGCGGCGACCTGCGCCCCGGGCCTGCCGGCATTGCAGAGATGGACTGGTCTCAAGACCGCACGCGCGTCGTCTACCACCCCGCAGCGCCCGGCGACCCGCTATTCGTCGCCAGCGCCGACGAGATCTCTCGCGGCCAACGGATCTACATGGCGCCACCCGGCATCCATTGCCACTTCCCGCTCTGGTCGCGTGACGGCAAGACGATCTACTTCGTGCGGGGGTTCGTGCCGGACGAAATGGACATCTGGCAGATTCCCGCCAGTGGCGGCGATCCGCAGCGCCTGACGTCGCACAACTCGCGAGTCAGTTTTCCGACTCTGCTCGATGAGCGAACTCTCCTTTATCTTGCAACGTCCGCGGACGGGTCAGGCCCGTGGGTCTACGCCCTCAACCTCGAAAACCGCACCACGCATCGCGTGAAGTCCGCGAGCAACGCATACACGTCGCTCGCTGCGACGGCCGACGGGCGACGCCTGGTCGTCACTGAGTCTCGTCCGACAGCCAGCCTGTGGAGCGTGCGATTGACTAACGGGATCGCCGGCCCGGGGGCTGTCACTCCGATTCCTATTCACACGCAGCGAGGCGTTTCGCCGAGGCTTGGACCCGACTCACTCCTGTATCGAGCACCGAAGGCGGGAACGGACGCACTCTGGAAGCACGAGGGATCGGCGCACGCGCAGGAGTTGTGGAGCGGCCAGGAAGGCCGTGTCATCGATGGACCCGCGCTGAGCGCAGAGGGTCAGCGAGTCGCGTTCACCGTGCAGAGTCGGGGCAGGACCTGGCTCTACCTGATGAACTCGGACGGCAGTGGCGCCCGCAGGGTTGCCCAACAACTCGACGTTCGCGGTGCGCCAGCGTGGTCGCCGGATGGAAAGTGGATTGCGATCGCAGCACTGCACGACGGCGAGCCGCGCCTGTTCAAGATACCTGACACTGACGGTCCCGCCGTTGCGCTGACCGATGAGTACGCACTCGATCCGGTGTGGTCGCCTTCAGGCCGATTCCTGGTGTACAGCGCGGCCGATGTCGGCACGGTTTTCGAAGTGCACGCGGTAGCTGCCGATGGCGCACCTCACGCCATACCGAAGCTCACGCTGACTCGGGGTTCGAGGCGGCTGGCGTTTCTGGGCGCCGATGAACATACGCTCGTGATCCTGAAGGGCGCGCTGTCGCGCAAGGAATTCTGGGCGGTCGATCTTCGCAGCGGCGTGGAGCGCGCGCTGACGGACCTGGGTCCCGGTCAGGTCATCGGCGATTTCGACGTTGCGGCCGATGGTCGCAGTATCGTGTTCGATCGTGCACGCGAGGAGTCCGATATCGCGCTGATCGAATTGGCGAACCAGCGGGATTAGGTACCTGGCAGGTCATGCAGCGATCGTGTGAACCTCTCCCGGGAGTCTGCTG
>JBOHZJ010000382.1:0-14696 GCA_050738395.1 Steroidobacter sp. | reverse complement strand
TGTTCACCTGCACGCTGGCGCGCGACAGCGTGAATTCGAGCGGGCCCGATTGGTCCGCGCGGGCGATAGTGATCTTCACGGCGGAGCCGGACTTGCCGCGCATGCGGTCGATCGTGTCGTTGAGGTTGTCCGTATCGACCGGCACATCATCGATCGCGAGAATCGTATCGCCCGGCAGGACGCCGGCGCGCTCCGCGGGTGTGTCCTCGATCGGCGTCAGGACTCTGACGACGCCGTCCTGCAGCGTCACCTCGATGCCGACGCCTGAATATTCGCCCGTGGAGCTGATGCGGATCTCATCGAACTCCACCGGACCGAGATAAGCGGAGTGCGGATCCAGATCCGCGATCATGCCGCGAATTGCAGCCTGAATGAGATCGTGATCTGACACGCCTTCGACGTATTCCTTGCGGACATGCTCCAGCACTTCGGCGAACAGTCGCGCGTCCCGCCAGGGCGCGGCTTCGCTCACAGGTGCGGGCTTTGGCGGCGGAGGCGGCGGTTCGATATCCCGATCCGCCTGCACCGTGCGGCCGATCGACAGACTGAAGCCGGACACCACGCCGATTACCAGCAGCAGCACGAAACGTAATGGCTTGAGGATGCGCGACATTGCGATGTTGGAACCAGCGCTCAGAAAGAGTACGCCTGAAGAATAGTACACAGCCCCATAGCGGCCAATGCGGCGGAAGATGCAGGGAAACCCTGACGGACGCTCATCCGGCGATCCGCGCCATGCGCGGCGAACCGGGATGGCGTACGAGACCGGGCGCGCCTTTCAGCAGTTCCTGCAGGACGATCTCAAGCGGACGCGGACGGCCGATCGCGAACCCCTGGCCGTAGTCGACGTCGAGGCGTCCGACGGCTGCGAGTATGGCTTCGCTTTCGACACATTCGGCGGTCGTGCGCAATTTCATGGTCCGCGCGAGCTGCACGATGGCGGTCACCATCGCCTGCGACCGCGAGTTGCCCACCAGATCGGGGCCGGCGAGATCGCGTATCAATTCTCCGTCGATCTTCAGATCCGAAACCGATAAGGACTTCAGGTACGTCAACGATGACAGCCCGCGGCCGAAATCATCGAGCGCGATGGCGTGACCGAGATCCTGCAGCCGACGAATGAGCGTTTCAGCGCGCACGATATTCGCAACCGCGGCGGTTTCGGTGACTTCGAACGACAACAAAGCCGGCGGCAGGTTGTACTCGCGCAGCTTCTGTTCGAGGAAGACGGGGAATTCGTCGTCGCCGAGCGATTGACCGGAAATATTGATGGCGAAATGCGCGCCCAGATTCTCGAGCGCGGGCGCTGCCGAGGACAGAATCTCCAGCGCGTATTGCACCACCCATCGATCGATATCGGTTGCGAGCTGGTAGCGCTCGGCCGCTCCGAAAAATTTGTCGGGCGCGATGCTTTCACCGGAAGGATCGATCATGCGCAGCAACAGTTCGAAGCGTCGCGGCGGTCCGGCGCGACCCATTTCGATGATGGGCTGCGCTTCCATGCGGAAACGATCGTTCGCGATCGCTTCGCGCAGATTGCCGATCATGGCGACGTCCTCATAGCGGCGCACGATGCTGCGATCCGCTTCCTGATAAGCCTCGACGCGATCGCGGCCGCGATCTTTGGCGGCTTTGCAGGCGACCTCAGCCGTGGCGAGTGCGTGTGACAGCGGCAGCCGCGTGTTGAGCACGGCGGCCAGGCCAAAGCTCATCGACAACTCGATCGGCTTGCCTTCGTGAACGAAGCCGCTGCCCGCAATCTTCGTCCGCAGGCGCTCGAGAAATGGCTGCGCCGAATCGATCGACGTCTCGGGGAAGAATAGTGCGAAGCGATCGCCTGAAATGCGCGACGCGGTCGTGCTCGCGGGAAGATTCATGCGAATCGTTTCCGCAATGCACGCAATCGCTTCATCGCCGACGTGCATGCCGTGGTTTTCATTCACGACATGCAACCGATCTACGTCTGCATACGCGACGCAGTGCTCGGCGCCGGCGCTCGCGGCTGCGAGCACGGCGAGGGCGCGCTGCTCGAATGCGGGACGCGTCAGTAAGCCCGTGGTCAGGTCGTAGGCGTTCTGCAGAACGTAGGCGATGCGGCGCGTGAGCATCTCGACGATGCGCACCTGTCGAATACCGAAATCGGGCGACGCCATCGGTCTGAACAATACGAGTACGCCGTCGACGTGCTGTGCGCCGTGTCGAATCGGACACGCAAGGATCTTGTAGGGCAGAGCGCCCAGCGGATTGTTCGGCGGCGCCTTGTTGAGCATGAGTGTGCGGCGCTGCACCTGCGCCCAGGCGAAGAGGTGGCGCTGGGTTTTGTCGAGCACCTCCGCGTCGGCGCGACGCGCAGCGCCAGCGGCCCAGTGCTCGATAGAGATCTTCTTGTCCGGAATCGACAGAGCGCCCAGCGCGCAGCCGAGATGGCTCACGCAGTTGCGCAGCAGTTGTTCGAAATCGTCGCCGTCCGCCTCTTCGGACGCCCCGCTCGCATCGAGCAGCAGCGCCAGATCGCCGTCGCGCGAGCTCAGGTCTTTGCGCAAATCGCCGATGCTGTACTCACTCGTCAGCTCGCGGCTCAGCACCTGCAAAACCGGACGCAGCAAGCCCTGCATCAGCGAAAACGGCCGTGCGCCGCTGCCGCCGTCCTGACAGGAGATCGCGAGCGCCCCGAGCAGCGTCGTCGCGTCGCGCAGGATGAACACATAGGCGCCGCCGCCGTCCCATGCTCTCGCGAAGCCGTCGCGTTCTTCCGGATCGGGATCATTGTTCCGGGCGGCGGCAAGCGACTCTTCTACGAGCTGCAACAGGTCGGGGCCGTCGCAGCCGTCGGATAACCACAGCGGCATGCTCATGCGATCGTAGATGGCGATGCACAGTGCGCGGGGCATCAGCATCTTGACGAGCTGCCCATACGGGTCGAGCGACGTCGAAAGGGCCTGCGCCTCTATCGTGTCTTCATCATCCGGGATCGTGGACATCCGCCGTGCTTCCCACCCGTTGCGCAGGCTGTTCCCCACCCGGCGGCGGCTGCAACGCCTCCAGGCTACAAGCCAGCATCATCGGACCGAACCGACGGCGGTTCCTTGAAGTCGGCCGCACTTTTGGCCGTGTTTTGGACATAAAAGCAAGTGACTAGTGGCTGGTGACTGGTGACTAGTCGGAACGGAGGGGTTGATGGCTCGGTGATTGCTGGTTAGCTGCCCATGGCGGATGGCTGATCCGAAGGGAAAAGGCGCGTCAGCGCCTCTGACCAGTCACCAATCACTAGTCACTGCTCACTTCCCAATCAACCATCCGGCCGGATCCAGCGCCTGTTTCCCCTTACGGATCTCGAGGTACAAGCCAGGCTCGCCCATGCCGGCCGCGTCTCCGACTACCGCGAGCACATCGCCCGGCGATACCCGATCGCCGACGCGTCGGTAGAGCTGCTCGTTGTGGCCGTACAGACTCATGTAGCCGCCGCCGTGGTCGAGCACGACGAGCATGCCGAGGCCGGGCAGCCAATCGGCGTACACGACTCGCCCGTGATACGGAGCGCGCACCTGTGAACCGCGCTGCGCACCGATCACGACGCCCTGCCATTTGAGCGGTCCGCCAGAGCGCAACTGCCCGAAGCGCGCCAGCAACTTGCCCTTGACCGGCCAAGGCAGCTTGCCTTTCACCCGCTGGAAGGGCTGTTCGGCAAGTTCGGGAAACTCCTCGATCGCACGACGCAGTTCTTCAACCAGCCGTTCCAGCGCACGCGCTTCGCGCTGCAGCTTCGCGAGTTCATCGTTGCGCGTCTTGATCCGCGACTGCACTTGCGCGAGCGTCTGCGCCCTGCGTTCGCGGGCGCCGGCGAGCGCCTTCACGTCCCCGGCGCGCTCTTCTTCGATCGTCTTGAGCTTTTCGGTCTCGGCCGCGATGTTCTCGGCCAGCAGCTCCAGATGCTCGAGATGTTCGCCGATGGCGGTAATCCGCTCGGCGCGCGCCCGGCTGAAATAACCGTAGTACGCCGCCATTCGGCCGAGCTGCGCGGGATCAACCTGATTGAGCAGAAGTTTCAGTTGCTCCTGTCGGCCATTCATGTAGGCGACGTTCAGTTCCGCCGCCAGCGACTGGCGCTCAGCCCGAATGCGGCGTTCGGTATCCGTTTGCTCATTTCTCAGCTCCGCAAGTCGCTTCTCCGCCGCCGCGCGCCGGGCGCGTATGGCCGCCAATCGTTCGCGCGCCGTCTGGATTTGCAGATCGGCGCTGCGTACCTGACCGCTCAGCGCGTCGCGGCGCTGCGCTTCGGCATGAATCGACTTGCGGATCGACTCGATGCGGCCGCGGACCTGCTTGAGCTCGGCTTCTTTGGCGTCCGCACCGGCCGCCAGCGCGGACGTGCTCGCCAGGCCGCTGTATCCCATCCACACGGCGCTTATCAGCGCGAGCCGGACAGTTCGTAGTTTTGGCCGCAGTTTCGACATTCTCAACAATGCACCGGGTGCGGTCCGGATGGGCGCGTCGACCACGGCGCCGCTGTTATACTTCGCGCCCTTTTTTCAGCGTCAGCGGTCGGAACCGCTCGCGCCCCTGCCGGGAAAAGTCGACACGCTGCAATGAATCGCTTGATCGAGTACACCACTACCCATCCGTTTCTGGTCGCCGCGGCGATGATTCTCGCCGTTCTTGCGATTGTGTTCGAGATACGGCAGCGCGCCCGTGGCTCCAGCGTGATCGCACCCACGGACGCGGTACGCCTTGCGAACAGCGGCGCTTTGCTGCTCGACGTGCGTGATGCGAGTGCGTATGACGCCGGCCACATCATAGATGCGCGCCATCTGCCTGCCGCGGAAATCGCCAGCCGCGCCGAATCGCTGAAGAAGTACAAGGAGAAGCCGGTCATCGTTTATTGCGACAGCGGCTTCGCCTCCGCGACTGCGGCGCGAGCGTTGCGCTCTTCGGGTTTCGGCAAAGTCGTCACGCTGCGCGGCGGTCTGCAGAATTGGCGGCAGGAGAATCTGCCGCTGGTGAAAGGTCCGGCGAAGAAGGAGGGCAAGCACGCATGAGCTCTACGCCGGCCGCTGCGCCCGAGATCGTGATGTATTCGACCGCGTGGTGCGGTTATTGTCAGCGCGCACGCAACCTCTTCGAACGCAAGGGCGTCCAGGTGCGTGAAATAAAGATCGACGAAGACCCCAGGGACCGCGACGTCATGCTCCAGCGGAGCGGTGGTCGACGCACGGTGCCTCAGATCTTTATCGGCGATCGGCATGTGGGCGGTTATGACGATCTTGCCGCGCTGGATCGCGCTGGCGAACTGGACAGGTTGCTCGCTTCGAAGTGACTCGTGGATGCTCGGAAAATCAGTCACCGTCAGGACTATTCACCAGTCGCCAGTCTCTTCTCTGGAACACTCGGTAGGCGAATGCTGCGTCGTAGGCAATCGCTGCAATCCGCACTACTCTCCACGACGCACTCGAACTTGAGGAATTGAAACATGGTTGATGAAGCACCCGCGGCCAACGGTCAGGCAGCCGACCCGAATGCGCCGCAGTTCGCGCCGCAGGCGGTCTATGTGAAGGACGTATCGTTCGAATCGCCGGGCGGGCCGCGCGTGGCGTCGAACGCCGCCAATCCGACGATCAATCTCAACCTCAACACGTCCGTGAACGATCTCGGCAACGATTTGAAGGAAGTCGTCCTCACCGTGCGCGTCGAGGCGCAGGCTGCGGAGAAGACCGTATGGCTGGTCGAGCTCCAGCAGGCGGGTGCATTCGGCATCCGCAACGTACCTGCGCCGGAGATGCAGCGCCTGCTCGGGATTTTCTGTCCGAATTACCTGCTGCCGTACGCTCGGGAAGTAATCTCCAGCCTGCTTACGCGCGGCGGTTTTCCGCCGTTTCTTCTGCCGCCGGTCAATTTCGAAGGGCTGTTCAATCAGGCGGCCGCGCGCTCACAACAGCAGCAGCAACCGCAGGCGCCCGCGGCTTCAGTGAACTGATCCGATGAGCGCCGTGCCCGAAGCGGAAGCTTCCTCGGCGCAGATCACGGTGCTGGGCGCCGGTTCCTGGGGAACGGCGCTTGCGATTCAGGCGGCCCGCACCGGTCGCGCCGCTGTATTGTGGGGGCGCGATCGATCGCAGCTCAGCGAACTGACTCGCGATCGACGCAACGCGCGTTACCTGCCGAACGCGTCATTTCCCGACTCTCTGCGAATTGAGCCCGAGCTTGGCGCGGCGGTGCGCGCCAGCCGCGATCTGCTGGTCGCCGTGCCCAGCCACGCGCTGCGTGAGCTGCTGCAGGATGCAGCGAAGCACCTTGCCCACGGCGCCCGAGTGGCCTGGGCGACCAAGGGCTTCGAACTCTCGAGTGGTCTGCTGCCGCACGAGGTCGCGCGTGGAGTGCTCGGCGATCGCGTGCCGACCGCGGTCATTTCTGGACCGACCTTTGCAACCGAGGTTGGCGCCGGCCTGCCCACCGCGATGACGATCGCCGCCACGGGTCAGATTTTTGCGGGGGAGTTGGCGCAGCGCCTGTCCGGGTTGAATTTCAGGGCCTACACGTCGGATGACATGATCGGCGTTGAGGTCGGCGGAGCGATCAAGAATGTCCTCGCGATCGGCGCGGGAGTCTCCGATGGTCTCGGTTTCGGCGCCAACACTCGAATCGCGCTCATCACGCGCGGGCTGGTCGAAATGACCCGTCTCGGCGTTGCGCTCGGTGCGCGCAAGGAAACATTCATGGGGCTCGCGGGTCTGGGCGACCTGGTGCTCACGTGCACCGACAATCAATCGCGTAATCGTCGCTTCGGCCTTGCGCTGGCTGCAGGGGAACCGGTCGATGCGGCGCAGAAAGCGATCGGTCAAGTCGTCGAGGGCGTGCTCGCCGCCCGGGCTGTCAAACAAGTCGCAGCGAGAGTGAGCGTCGAGATGCCGCTGTGCGAACAGGTGTATCGGGTGATCTACGAGAACGTCCCGCCGAAGGAGGCCGTCAGGGAATTGATGAGTCGGGCGCTGAAGGCGGAGTAATTCGTGAATGATTAATCGTGAGTGGTGAGTCGTGAGTCGAAAGAGCCGAGAATCCTCGCCCCACCCCTCTTGTCACGACTCACGACTCACGGCTCACGGCTCACGGCTCACGACTCACAGCGTCACAATTCACTTCCATCAAACCCGAGCTGCCTCCATGCCTCGAACACCACGACGGCTGCTGAGTTCGAAAGATTGAGGCTGCGATTACCCGCACGCATCGGCACACGCAGACGCCGATCGTTCGGACAGCGCTCCAGCAGCTCTTGCGGCAGGCCGCGCGTTTCTGGTCCGAAAACGAATACATCGCCGGCGACAAACTTCACCATGTCGTAACGCGTCGCGCCGCGCGTTGAAATCGCAAACCAGCGCTTTGTACCAATCCCGCCGAGACATTCATCGAGCGACTCCCACGTCCGCACCGTCGCCAGTTCCGCGTAATCCATTCCTGCACGCCGCACGGCCTTCTCGCTGAGGTCGAACCCCAACGGCCTGATCAGATGCAGCGCGGCGCCGCTGTTGGCGCAAAGCCGAATGATGTTGCCGGTGTTCGGCGGAATTTCGGGTTGATAGAGAACGACGTGGAACATGGTGGTGGCGAGCGACGATCGGCCAGAGGAGAATGCGATTTATGACTCAGCCAATCAATCCCGTACTCGCTCTCGATTTCTGCGGACTGAAGTTTGGCTCGCCTATTGTGCTGCTGTCGGGCTGCGTCGGCTTCGGCGAGGAGTACACGCGAGTCGCAGGGTTTTCGAATCGCGATGCGGGCGCGATCGTTCTCAAGGGCACGACGCGCGAGCCGCGGCTCGGCAATCCACCGCATCGTGTGTATGAGACGCCGATGGGGATGTTAAACGCGATCGGACTGCAGAACCCGGGCGTCGATCAGGTCGTCACGAGTATTCTGCCCACGCTCGACTTCACCGAGACTCGATTTATCGCGAATGTCTGCGGCTCGACGATCGAAGATTACGTTGAGGTCACGCGTCGCTTCGATGATTCGGCGATCGACGCCATCGAGATCAATATCTCCTGTCCGAACATCAAGGAAGGCGGCGTACAGTTCGGCAACTATCCGGAAATGTCCGCGCGCGTCGTCGCAGCATGTCGAGCGGTCACGAAGAAGCCGCTCATCACGAAGCTGTCGCCGAATCAGACGGACATCCGGGAAAACGCCCGCTATTGCATCGACGCCGGGAGCGATGCGCTCGCCGTCATCAATACGGTGACGGGCATGGCGATCGATGTGAATTCCCGCATGCCGGTGATCGGCAACGTACAGGGCGGACTGTCAGGTCCGGCAATCAAACCGATCGCGCTGCTCAAGGTGCATCAGGTATATGAGGTCGCGCGTAAGCACAACGTGCCGATCATCGGACAGGGCGGCGTCACGTCGGCGAACGACGCGCTGGAATTTTTGATCGCCGGCGCGAGCGCGATCGGCGTCGGCACCGCGCTGTTCTACGATCCGTTGGTGTGTCAGAAGATCAACGCGGGCGTCGCCGACTATCTGGCGCGCAACGGGTTCCGCTCCGTCACCGATCTCGTCGGCGCGTCGTCGGCGCATGCAGCGCCTGCGACGCCTACTAAAGCCTGCTGAGGAGGGGAGCCGTCAAAGACCGCAAAAGAGAAAAGTAAGGTAAGCAGCGACGATGGACGTAGCCTGAACTATGGGATCCGATTCAGCTTCCTGCTCGTCGACCAATTCGACTTCTTTTTTGCGGTCTTTCGCGGCTCTTCTCTCTCACTCCTCATCCATCGCAAGCTCCTTAAGCTTGCGGGTGAGTGTGTTGCGGCCCCAGCCGAGCAGTCGCGCCGCTTCCTGACGGCCGCCCTCGGCCTGGCGGAGTGCGGCGCGGATCAGCGTGCGCTCGAACTCGGGCATTGCGTCATCGAGTAGCGGCGTCTCGCCCGCTGCGAGCCGACGCTCCGCCCACGTCGTCAGCTGACGCGTCCATTCATCCTGCAGCTTCGTCGGACCTGGTGCGCCGCCCAGATCGTTCGGAATATCTTCGACTCTGATCTCGCGCCCGGGCGCCGTCACGGTCAATCGTCGGCAGGCGTTCACGAGCTGCCGGACGTTGCCGGGCCAGCCGAAGTTGGAAAGCGCAGTCACGGCGTCAGGCGTCAGGGTTTTCGGCTCGACGCCAAGTTCGATGGCGGCTTCGCTGAGGTAATGCCACAGCAACTCCGGAATGTCCTCTCGACGCGAGCGCAGCGGCGGTATTGCGATGCGAATCACGTTCAGGCGATGCAGCAGATCTTCGCGAAACAGACTCTGCTTTACGCGCTCCTCCAGATCCTGGTGCGTCGCTGCAATGACGCGCACATCCACGCGTACGGGCGCGGCGCCGCCGACGCGGTAGAACTCGCCCTCGGCGAGCACGCGCAGCAGACGCGTCTGCAACTGCGGCGACATGTCGCCGATCTCATCGAGAAACAGCGTCCCGCCGTCGGCTTGTTCAAAGCGGCCGCGGCGCAATTGGTCAGCGCCGGTAAACGATCCTTTCTCATGCCCGAACAATTCGGACTCGAGCAGATCCGCGGTGAACGCCGAGGTGTTGAGCGCAATGAACGGTTTGCTCGCACGCGGGCTATGTCGATGCAGCGCGCGTGCGACGAGCTCCTTGCCTGTGCCTGATTCGCCAGTGATCAGCACCGTCATGCTGGATCGCGACAAGCGCCCAATCGCGCGAAACACTTCCTGCATTGCCGGGGCCTGCCCAAGCATTTCCGGAATACGCCGCGGCTCGGTTGCAGGCTCCTCGGTGCGCACGCGTTGCTGCGCAGCGCGCTTTACGAGGTTGACCGCGTGATCGATGTCGAAGGGCTTGGGCAGGTATTCGAATGCGCCGCCCTGATAAGCGGCGACCGCGCTGTCGAGATCCGAATGAGCGGTCATGACAATGACCGGCAGTTCTGGCTGGCTGTCGCGAATCTCGGTGAGCAAATCAAGTCCGCTGCGGCCAGGCATGCGGATGTCAGTAATCAGCACGTCTGGACGATCACGGCGCAGCGCTGCGATCACAGCATCCGCGTGATCGAAACTCGTTGGCGCCATGCCGCCCTGCCGCAAGGCGCGTTCTAAGACCCATCGAATGGAGGCGTCGTCGTCGACGAGCCACACGTCAAGAGGCTTCGGGGGAGTCTGCAGCATTGAGTGGCAACAAGATCGTGAAAATGGTTTGACCGGGGCGACTGTGGAATTCGATCAGACCGTCGTGACGGCTCACGAGATCCTGCGCGACCGCGAGTCCGAGTCCGGTGCCGTCCGAGCGGCCCGTGACGAGCGGATAGAACAACGTGTCTCGCAGGTGCTCTGGAACACCTGAACCGTTGTCCTCGAACTGAACGCTGGCGACGACGCGGTGGCGGCGCGCCCCGATGTTTACATTCGTCAGCGCGCGCGTACGCAGAATCAATCGACCCTGCCCATCGGTTTTGTGCTCGAGCGCCTGGATCGCGTTGCGGCCGAGATTCAACATGGCCTGGATGATCAGATTGCGATCCATACGCAGCGTCGGCAGGCTTGGGTCGTAGTCGCGCTCGATGACGACGCCTGCAGGCGCATCCGCGCTCAGCAGATATCCCACGTGCTGCAACAATTCATGGATGTTGATCGATTCCGTGCGCGGCGCGTGACCGGGCCCAAGAAGCGCATCCACGAGAGCGACCAGCCGATCCGCTTCGCTGATGATGATCGAGGTGTACTCGCGCATCGATGCGTCCGCGAGCTGCTTAGCCAGCAGCTGCGCCGCGCCGCGCAGCCCACCGAGCGGATTCTTGATCTCATGGGCGAGCTGGCGAATCATCAGCCGACTGCCGCCGATCTGCGTGAGCAGGGCGGTTTCACGCGTGATGCGCTGATGCTGGGTCGCATCAGTGATTTCAATCAGCACGGCGTTCGGCGCCCCCGGGTCCTCGTAAGGCGCCACGGTGCAGTCGACGATTAGCTCGCTTTCGCGGTTGATGGGCCGCAATGCGAGCTCGCGTCGCGAGAAGGGGCGCCATGTTTCCAGCGCGCGATCAATCACCGCATTGACGGCGCTTGCGTCGCTGACCAACTCTGACAGCGCGCGGCGGCGCACCTGGTTGCGACTGACGCCGAGTAGAGTTTCGGCGGCGACGTTGAGATAGAGAACTGCGCGGGTGTGATCGATGATCAGCACACTCGTGCTGAGTCCGTCCAGGATACGTGATGCTTCAACCGGCACAGCCATCGACGAGATCGTGGTGCGTGCGGCCATGGACATCGTCAACTCGCAACTGCGAGCGACTGACGCACAGCCGCACCATGAGGTGCTCGCGAACTGCGCGAGCCGGCGAAGCTCAGTCGTTGTCTTTCGGACTTGGCGTCGGCTTGGGAGTGGGCTTCTTGCGCAACGGCAAGTTGGTGTCGGGATCGATTGACGCACGCCCGCCGTTGAGTGCGGCGTAGCTTGGCTGCTGCGTTCGCACCTTGTTCGCAGCGCCGCCGGGTCGCGGTTTCGGGGGCGGCCGCAAGGCAGGTCCTACAGGCGGATTGGCAACTGATTCCTGACGAACGATGAAGCTGACTGGCGAGCTCTCCTGCACGCGAACGCCGCGCGGGTCGTTGATCACGGCGATCACACGGTGCGAACCACGTGGCACGTTCTGCAGTTCGTGACTGGACGCACCCGGCGGGAAGTCCTCCACCAACCGGCCGTCCAGGTAAAGAAGCAGATTGTGGCCGGGTTGCAGACTCGGATCGACCCGGACGTTCACCGGCACAACGCCGCCCGTGTTGGTGAACGACTCGCCCTCTGCGGGCTTCCAGATCTCGAAGTTGCGGTACGTCGGACCGCTGGGTTGTTCGGGTTCCGATGCGCTCGAAGAAGTAGACGGAGTGCGAGCGTTCGCATCCGATGAATTGCTGCTGCTGAGCTCCATCTTCGTCGCGCCAGGCACCGGACGATCGGAGTAGTGCGTCACGCCGCTGTCGTCCACCCACTTCCAGACAGTCTGACTCGCGGCGAATACAGGAATCGCGAGGAACGTGAGCAGAAGTAGCGCCGTACGCATCACGACAGAGCATAGCCGCTTCGCCTTGACCTGACAAAACGGCGACGGCGTACTGTGACAGCCGTCACCGGGCTACCGCACAGAGCGGGGCGCCAGGCCGGAGGACCGGGCGTCCCTCGCGCTCATACGCTGTAGTACAACTCGAACTCGAGCGGGTGCGTCGACATCCGCACCTTCGTCACTTCCTGCATTTTCAGCGCGATGTATGCATCGATCACATCATCGGTGAACACGCCGCCCGCCTTGAGAAAGCCGCGATCTGCGTCGAGCGACTGCAGCGCCTGCTCCAGCGAGTAGCACACTTCGGGAATATTCTTCGCTTCTTCGGGCGGCAGATCGTAGAGATCCTTGTCGGCCGGATCGCCGGGGTGGATCTTGTTCTGAATGCCGTCGAGACCCGCCATGAGCATCGCCGCGAAAGCGAGATAGGGATTGGCGGTCGAATCCGGGAAGCGCACTTCGATGCGGCGACCCTTTGGGTTCGATACCCACGGAATACGTATGGACGCAGAACGATTGCGTGCGGAATAGGCGAGCATTACCGGCGCTTCGAAATGCGGCACGAGCCGCTTGTAGCTGTTCGTGCTCGCGTTAGTGAATGCGTTGATCGCCTTCGCGTGCTTGACGATGCCGCCGATGTAGTACAGGGCCATTTCCGACAAGCCAGCGTACTTGTCGCCAGCGAACAGCGGCTTGCCGTCGCGCGAAATCGACTGATGCACATGCATGCCGCTGCCATTGTCGCCGACGATCGGCTTGGGCATGAAAGTGACGGTCTTGCCGTACGCATGCGCGACATTGTGAATCGCATACTTCAGCATCTGCACTTCGTCGGCCTTGCGCACCAACGTGTTCGCGTTCACGCCGATCTCGCACTGCCCGGCTGTTGCGACTTCGTGATGGTGGACTTCAACCTTCATGCCGAGCTCTTCGAGAGCCAGGCACATCGCCGAACGCAAGTCCTGGAATGAGTCGACGGGCGGGACTGGAAAGTAGCCGCCCTTCACACCCGGGCGATGCGCCTTGTTGCCGTCCTCGTAACTCTTGCCTGAGCTCCATGCGGCTTCCATGGATTCGATATCGAAGAACGAGCCGGACATGGTCGTGCCATACCGCACGTTGTCGAAGATGAAGAATTCGTTCTCCGGACCAAACAGCGCTTTGTCGCCGACGCCAGTCGACTTCAGATATGCCTCGGCGCGCTTCGCGATCGACCGCGGGTCGCGTTCGTAGCCCTGCATGGTCGAGGGCTCGAGTACGTCACAGCGGATAATCAGCGTTGTTTCTTCGAAGAAGGGGTCGACCACAGCAGTGCTCGGATCAGGCATCAGCACCATGTCCGACTCGTTGATGCCCTTCCAGCCCGCGATCGACGAACCGTCGAACATCTTGCCGTCATCGAAGAAGGCCTGATCGACCGTATGCGCGGGAACAGTCACGTGTTGTTCTTTGCCGCGCGTGTCCGTGAAGCGCAGATCAACAAACTTGACTTCCTTTTCACTCAACATGCTGAGGACTTCAGCGGGGGTCGTCATGGGTTCTCCTCCGGTAGGCGGCAAGACTGTGACTTCGGGCCGCTTGCCGCTGCGACGCCGGAGATTGGTGAATCAGGCTGGCAAAAATTGCAGGAAGCATGCCATCGCACCACCATGGCGCAAACGCTCGCGTTTGGAAACCTGAGTGCGAAAGACGGGTGCTGATGAGCACCATAGTAGTGCATTGCGGTCGCACCCCGCACAGCCGCAGTGCGATGACTAGCGCGTTTCGATCGGCGGCCGTCAGCTGGGTACGGGCTCAAACCGCGGTGCGACAAAGACGCACGCTATACTCGCCCGCCCGCGCGCTCAGGCGGGCTCAGGTCTTATCACCGGACCCTTCCATGGCCTCACCGAAACCTGTCGTCCCCCCAGGGACGTTTCAGCAGCTTATTTTTGCGCTGCAGACTTACTGGTCCCAGCGGGGCTGCGTGATCCTGCAACCTTACGACATGGAGATGGGCGCTGGCACATTTCATACGGCGACGTTGTTGCGGGCCCTGGGCCCTGAACCCTGGAGCGCGGCATACGTGCAGCCCTCTCGCCGTCCGACGGACGGCCGTTACGGGGACAATCCATTCCGACTGCAGCACTACTATCAATTGCAGGTGGTGCTGAAACCCTCGCCGCCGGACATCATCGATCTGTATCTGGGATCGCTCGCGATGCTCGGCTTTGATCCGCTGACGCACGACATCCGTCTCGTCGAGGACAACTGGGAATCGCCCACGCTCGGCGCCTGGGGACTCGGTTGGGAAGTCTGGCTCAACGGCATGGAAGTCACCCAGTTCACCTACTTCCAGCAGGTCGGCGGACTCGATTGCCGGCCCGTCATGGGCGAAATCACCTACGGCCTCGAACGCCTTGCCATGTATCTGCAGGGCGTCGAGAGCATCTATGACATTCTCTGGGCGGACGGGCCGCTCGGTCGCGTGACCTACGGCGACGTCTATCATCAGAACGAAATTGAACAGTCGAAGTACAACTTCGAACTCGCAGACACTGCAATGCTGTTCCGCCACTTCGACGAACACGAAGCAATGTGTCGCTCGCTGCTGGAAAGCGGCCTTGCGCTGCCTGCGTACGAGCAGATGCTCAAAACCTCGCACGCCTTCAA
>JBOHZJ010000381.1:0-20674 GCA_050738395.1 Steroidobacter sp. | reverse complement strand
ACTCCAGCTCGACATCATATTGCTCGTCATTCACGACTTTCGCCGGGCGCGCCGGCAACACCTTGAGCACCTTTGCTGAACTCTCGATCGGCCACGAAAGCGCCGGCTTATTCTGCCCCTGCTTCAGCCCGGCGAGCAGCTCATCACGCAGGAGTCGTCCGACGCTCAACAGGCGATGCTGCTCGTCCGTTCCGTCGATCACATGCCAGGGCGCCGCGTCATGATTGGTCGCCTTCAGACATCGGTGGGCCGCGCGGGCGACGCTGCCGTTGTGCCTGGCGAGCCATTCATCCTCTTCGGTCACTCGCCAGCGCGTCAGCTTGTCGGCGCTGAGCTTCGCCAGCCGCTCGCGCTGCGTCGTGGCGTCTGTCGTGAGATACACCTTGAGGACGCGAACGCCGTTGGCCGTGAGCATCTCCTCCAGCCGGCGGATTGTTTCCGCATCACGCTTCTTACCGTTACGGCGCCTGGCCGAATCGCGCATGGCGTGCGACATGTACTCGCCATACCAGCCCGCGAAATAAAAAGTCACGCGGCCACGCGCCGGCAGCGCCCGCCAGTACCGCCACATCGGCGGCCGCTGCCGATCCTCCCGATCCGGTTTACCGAACGCGCGCACGCTGACGTGTTTCGGATCGAACCACTCGAGCAACTCGTTCACCGTTTCGGTGCGGCCCGCGGTGGGAACGCCTGCGACGATCACCGCGAGCGCAAACGTCTGATCGCGGCGCAACTGCAGCTGCGCATCGAGCAGTTCGTCGCGCAGTTGCGGCAGAAGGCGCTTGTACTCGGCGCGATTCACGCGACGCTTTTTCATCGCGAGTGAACGGCGGACGCCGCTTCGCGGGTGAACAGCGGACAGCGGACAGGGGACGGTGCGTCCGGAACAAGAGTCCGGGCGAGCCTCGCCTCGATTGACGTGACCAGGCAAGCCATCATCGGCGCCTGCTCCGCTGCTGCCTTGCGGTCCGCTTTCCGTTCCGCTTTCCGTTCCGCGCTGTCCGCTGTCCGCCAACCGCTATCCGCTTTCCGTCCGGGACCTGCTGCGTTATGCAGTGGATATTGCCTCCGCCGAGCAGGATCTCGCGCGCCTGTACACCGATGATGCGTCGCTCCGGGAATATCTCCTGCAACGCCTTGGCGGCGTCCCTGTCTCTTTTTGGGTCCAGCAGCGGCATGACGATCGTCGAGTTGGCCATGTAGAAGTTCACGTAGGACGCGGCGAGCCGTTCACCGGTCCGCCGCGGCGCGACGCCTTCAACCGCGTCAACGTTCTGCGATTCCTCACGAGTGCGGAAGAGAGGTCCGGGTTGCTGTAGCTTGTGGATCTTCAACCGACGGCCCTGCGCGTCGCGGGCTCCCATGAGCCGCTCATGCGCATCGAGCGATACCTTGTACTGCGGATCGCGCTTGTTGTCGGTCCACGTGAGGACGACTTCGCCCGGACGCGCAAAACAGCACAGGTTGTCCGTGTGCCCGCTGGTCTCATCGTCGATGACGCCCTTGCCGAGCCAGATCACACTGGTTACACCAAGATACTCATGCAGCAGGATTTCGAGTTGCCCTCTGTCGAGTTGCGGGTTGCGATTCGGATTCAGCAGACTCTCTTCGGTCGTGATCAGCGTGCCTTCGCCATCGACATGGAAGGCGCCGCCTTCCATCACCAGCGGCGCACGATATCGAGCGCGGCCTTCGGTCTCGAGCACCTTGCGCGCGACCAGGTCATCCTGATCCCATGGGAAATAGAGCCCGCCGCCAAGCCCGCCCCAGGCATTGAAGATCCAGTCGACGCCGCGCACTTCTCGCTGACGATTGACCACGAACGTGGGACCCACATCGCGCATCCACGCATCGTCGCTCGAGAGTTCAACGACTCGAATCGCATCCGGCAACATGGTGCGCGCGTGTACGAATTGAGCGCGCGAGGCGCCGACCGTCACCGGTTCGCCTGTCGCTATCGCGGTTGCGACGGCGGCGAACGCCGCTTGCGCGGGTTTCGCCCCCAATCGCCAGTTGGTCGGCCGTTCCGGCCACAACATCCAGCAGCCCGAGT
This sequence comes from Steroidobacter sp., assembly GCA_050738395.1. GTDB lineage: Bacteria > Pseudomonadota > Gammaproteobacteria > Steroidobacterales > Steroidobacteraceae > Steroidobacter. The sequence continues at coordinate 18,621 of JBOHZJ010000381.1, read as the reverse complement.
GTGATTCGAATTCGCCGGGCATGTGAAAGCCATCGGCGGCGGGCGTCGTCGCGAGTGTTTGGGTCATGCGCGCAATGGTAGACGGTATGCGGTCTGCGCCGCACAGGCTTCCGCGATGTGAGTTGTGAGTCCTGAGTGAGTTGAAAAAACCACGTACCGTGGCTCGCCCACTCTGTGCGACTCACGGCTCACGACTCACAGTGCGGCCTATGCCATTCTATCCATCAGCTGCGCCATCCCCTGGCCGCTTCCAGCGGCTTCCCGGGTGAGTCCGGCGACCACGCCCCGTCGATCCGCCGCCGACCGGTTCTGCGACAGCTTCCACTTGCCGCTTATGCGTGTGATCGGGATTTCAATCCCGACGATCGCCGCGAGCATCTTGTCGATGTACTCCGCCGGCGCATCGCTGACTTTCCACGGATCAGCACGATCCGCCTCACGCCGATTCGTCAATGCCTCGACCAGCGTACGCAACCAGACATGATCGTGGATTACCGTCGGCTTGCCGTGGACATGAACAGCCACGTAGTTCCATGTCGGCACGACCTTGCCGTGTTCCTGCTTCGCGGGATACCACGCTGGAGAGATGTAACTCTCCGCCCCCTGAAATATCGCGAGCACTTCTGATTCAGTGCTCAACGAGCGCCACAGGGGATTCGCACACGCAACGTGGCAGCGCAGCACGCCGTAAGGCGCTGGCGAAGAGTCGATCTCAAACGGAATGTGACTCGCATCGAGGCCCTCGGGAGTCATCGCCACGAGCGTACCAAGCGGGCGCCGACGAATCAGATCGTGCAGCACGTCCATGCGGGATTCTTCGAAGTGCGTAGGAGCGTACATGCGACGACGTAGACAGCGAACTGGGCCGTTCGCCCTCAGTTTATCGAAAAGATCTTCCAGGCAAACAGACCGATCAGGATCGTTTCGACGGGGCTCGAGGCGAACGGGAGTGGAAGTTTGTTTCTGGGCGCCGCCGCCCGCGCGCGAGGCGACAGGAGCCGCCCACGATCATCTACTCAGCATGTACTCCGCGCCGCAATACGGGCACTTCGCCCAGCCGGTTTTCTCGATCGGCAGGAATACTCGCGGGTGCGAATTCCACAGATGCATGCTGGGCATTGGGCATGACAGCGGCAAGTCGCTCGCGGTGACGGTGTACTGGTTCTCTGCGTTCGGCTGGATCGGCTTCGCGGTGGGCTCGGTCGTTGACATGGGCGGACGTCTCGCATGCGTAACTGGCAGGCATTATAAGGCCGGTTGACGGTTGACAGTTGACCGTCGGAAGAAGAGGCGCCCCTCCTACCGTCAACGCTCAACCGTCAACTGGCCTCGGCCATCACCTCTTCCCACACGGCGACCACGCCCTCGCGCTCTCGCCTGAACTCATCATCGCCGATCAGATTCTTCGCGCCATCCAGAGAGAGACGATGCAGACGCTGGCGGTACTTTCGATAGGTGTCCACCAGAAAATCGACGCGCCACTGCGGTACGAGGTCGCCAGACGCGAGACTCTCCAGTTGCCGGATGTTATCCGAAAACGTGACGATCTCCGGATACCGATGCGCCCACTTGAGCATCCAGTACTGCACGAGGAATTCCAGATCGGCAACGCCGCCTGCATCCTGCTTCAGATCGAACAGACCGGGCCGCGCCTTCGACAGACTGTTGCGCATACGCTCGCGCATTTTTCGCACCTCCTGACGCAGCGCATCGCGCTTCACGGCCTTGCGCAGCACTTCGATGCGTGCGGATTCAAACTGCTCCCGCAGCTCCGCTGGGCCCGCGATTGCGCGCGCGCGCAACAGCGACTGATGCTCCCACGTCCATGCTTCCTCGAACTCGTAGTCTCTGAATCCGGCGAGTGACTGGACCAGCAATCCGCGGTTGCCGCCGGGGCGCAGGCGAGTATCCACCTCGTAGAGCCGGCCCGAAGAGGTGTGTACCGTGAGCAAGTGCACCAATCGCTGGCCGAGCCGTTGGAAGAAGACGGTGTTCTCGATGGGCTGCGCGCCGTCCGTTCGTTGCGGGTCGCCGCTCGAATCGTGCAGGAACACCAGATCGAGATCCGATCCGTAGCCGAGTTCCAGGCCGCCCAGCTTGCCGTATGCGACAACGATCATGCTCGCCGCGTGCGATTCGCCAGACGCGTCTTCATAACGCGGCGTTCCATGGCGTAGTGCGATCTGCGCCCATGCGAGCGGAAGCGCTTCCTGCACGATGAGCTCCGCAATGTCCGTCAATCGGTCGCTCACCTTCATGAGCGGCAGCCCGGCGGCGAGGTCGGCGACAGCGACCCGAAACGTCGTCGCACTCTGAAACTGACGCAGGATCTCGACCTGTCGTTCGGGATCCTCGCCCTGCATCGCGGCGCGACGCGCGGCGATGTCTTCGGCGAATTGCTCGCGAGTCGGCGCTTCGTCGATCAGACGTTCGTCGATGAGTTCGTCGAGCAGCAACGGATGCGCCGCGATCTGATCGGCGAGGAACTGGCTCTGGGCGCACAACTGCACAAGCCGCTGCCGCGCCGCGCCGTTCTCGTTCAGCAGCGCGACGTAGACCGTGCGTCCGCCGATTCGCTCCAGAATCCTGAGTATCCGTGCAAGACCAACGGCGGGCGACTCAGCGCCTGCAATCGCGGGCAGCAGACGCGGCAGCAATTCACGCAGTCGGCGTCGCCCGGTTTCATCGAGGCGCCGGTAGTAAGCGCCGGACCTCAATTGCTCCAGCAATTCGGCGACGGGCGCGGACTCCTCGAATCCCAGCGCCACGACCGCCTGTTTGAAATCATCCGGCGCCGCGTCGAGATCGAAGAGCTTCGGCGCCTGCGACTCACCTTCGCTCGAGCTGGCGCGCGGCCCGATAACGGTATCCGCAAAGTGATGCGATACGCGTCGCCGATGCTCCCCGAGCTGCGCTTCGAGCGTGCGCCAGTCCGGCAGATCGACGGACAGGGCCAGGCGCGCCCGCCCCGTCTCATCCTCCGGCAATTGATGCGTTTGCTCGTCATTCCATTGCTGCAGCCGATTCTCGATCACTCGCAGATAGCGATACGCGGCGTCCAGTTCCACGACCGCCTCTTTCCTGAGCAGCCGCTGTCCGACGAGCAGCGGCAACACGGAGCGCAGCTCCTGGCTTTGCAGACGCCGGTCGCCGCCGCCGCGAATGAGCTGATGCGCCTGCACGATGAACTCAATTTCGCGAATGCCGCCGGGGCCGAGTTTGATGTTGTCCTTCAGCTCGCGCCGTTCGACCTCGCGCGCGATCATGGCTTTCATCTCGCGCAGCGATTCGAACACGCCGAAATCCAGGTAGCGGCGATACACGAACGGTCGCAGCACGTCGTCGTAAAGCGCCTCGTAGTGTTCCGTCGCCGTCAGTGCGCGCGCTTTGACATAGGCGTAGCGCTCCCAATCCCGTCCGTGCTGCTGCAGATAGTCCTCGAACGCGCCGAAGCTGAGTGCGACGCGACCGCTGTCGCCGAACGGCCGTAGTCGCAGGTCGACGCGGTAGACGAAGCCATCCACGGTCGGCGCAGCCAGCAATTGCACGATTTTCTGACCCAGCCGCAAAAAGAACTCGGCGTTGTCGATCGCCCGCGCGCCATCGGTTTCACCGTGTTCCGGGTACAGCAGGATCAGGTCGATGTCCGATGAGAAGTTGAGTTCACCGCCGCCGAGCTTGCCCATCGCGAGAATCATCAGCGGCTGCGCATCCTGCGTCTGCGCGCCGCGCGGCGTTCCGTAGCGGGTCACCAGCGCGTCATACATTTTTCGATACGCAAACTGGATGCAGGCGTCAGCGAGCGCCGACAGATCGCGCAGCGTCTCATCGAGCTCGGCCCATCCCGCGATGTCGCGCCAGGCAATGCGCACCATGTGTCGTCGACGGAAACGCCGCAGCGCTTCCATCAATTCAGCTTCGCCCGGACCGCATTCAACGGCGGCGAGTTCACGTGCGATCCAGTCCGGCGCACCAGGCGTAAACAGAACCTCGCTTTCGACCAGCGCGGCCAACAGTGCCGGATCGCGGCAGCAGTTGTTCGCCACGAAATCGCTGCACGCCCACACACGGTGGACGGAGTCGGCGATGCGCGGATGCGCGAGCATGTTGTTCAGGCGACGCGAATCCTGTTCGCGAATTGACTGAAGGCGGGCGGCGACGCCTTGTATGACGGACCCTGCAAGGTCGGACATTTCGCTCATGATTTCGCGAGTTTACCGGGAACCTTTTGCCGGTGACGCCGTCGTGCGACGAAAGCGACTGAACCTTTACAGCGACAGGCCCGTTGATATGGGTAGAAGCAGGAAACCTTCCTGCACGAGTTGGAGGCAGTATGTACGGTGAGCACGACAAAAGTTTTCTTTCCCGCAGCGGTCCCGCGATCGCAGTGGTGGGTTTGCATCTTTTGATTCTGTACGGGCTCACAGTGGCCACGGGCATCGTGCAAATGCCGACGTTCAGGGCGCCGGCCGAAGTGGTCTTCGTGCCTGAGCCGCAGGAAGCTCAGCCGGAGCCGGAGATCAAGGTCAAGCCGCAGATGGAAGACATGGCGTTGGATGAGCCGCTGCCTGAAGTCCAGTTTGACGAACCGATCGCACCCCCGACCGAGACGCCGATTCCTGCTTCGGCGAATGCGATTGCGGCCACGACGGCGAGCGGCGCTCCTGCTCAGGAACTGAAGACCAGTCAGCGCGTCGAACCAACGTATCCGCCGATGTCGCGCCGGCTCTCTGAAGAAGGCACGGTGCGCCTGAAGGTGCTGGTCGACGAGCGCGGTCGTCCTAAGGATATCGAGGTCGCGAAGAGCAGCGGCTTTGCTCGACTCGACGATGCGGCGAAGGAGGCGGTGCGCCGCTGGAAGTTTGTCGCCGCCACGGACGGTGCAAATCCAATCACGGCGTGGACGCAGGTAGCGGTCACGTTCAAGTTGACGCAGGGCTGATCCAGGCAGGCCGCAACCGGCAGCACCTGCGCCGAATCAAGGCCGGAGCATGAGCTCCGGCCTTTTTTTTCTGCGTGCGATTCGTGACTTGCGCCATGCGCTCACCCTGCCGAAAGGGAGGCGCCCTTCCGGCGCATGGCGCTGGCCCACGCCGCATGCGATTTTCTGACGCGCGTCTCAATTCGCGCGCGGAGAACTTGAGCCCCATCACCGTTACGCCGATTCGATCCTCATAGGCTCGGTCTCAACGGATGGCTGCAGACATGAGCCTCGTTTGTAAGAGTCAGCGGACAGGCCAGGTCGAACGGACCTTTAGGGCTTTACCCTAAAGCAACGCGTCGCCCCGGTATGCGACCTTCCTGATCGTCACGGCCGGTACGTAACGCATGCACCAGAAATTCAAGCCCAGATCCCAGATCAAAGTCGCTCAACCCTCATCCAGCCGCAGCCTGCTGCTTCGCGCATTGGCCGCAACCGGCGCTGTCGCGCTGGCATGCGCCGTCATGGCCCCACGCGCCGATGCGAGCTCGGCGTTCTGTGCAAGTGGATCCGAGTGCGGTTCTGATGTCCTCAACACCTCGGAAGCCCACCGTTCGTGGCGCTATTCAACAGCGCTGCAACGGACCGTCGGGGCGGACAGCGCGCTGCGCCGTGTGGAGTTGTCCGATCAGGACTATTCGGCGTTCAGCGGCGTCGGTGTGATCGTGTGCTCGGCCAATGGCAAGAGCCGGTCATCCACGGCCTTCCTCGTCGGAGCCTTCGATATCGGGGTAACCGTCGCGCATACGTTCGAAAAGGACAGCGATGGCGCCGAGCCCGAATGCATGTACAACAGCATGGACGCGGTTGGTCAGGTGCGCGAACGAATTCCGGTGGCCTATGTGAAGTCGCAGTGGCAGGCCGAAGCCGGCGCGGCTGGCCAGCCCGCGAAAGATCTCGCCGTCATCCGCCTGAGTAAACCTTCGCGCTATGCACAGCGGACGATGCCCCTGGGTCGATTCACCGGTTCGCCCGCGCCGGCAGTGATGGTCGGTTACAAAGTGGACATCGAGGCCGACACCGTCAAGCGCAAAGCACGCGGCACGGTTTACGGAGGCCGCGTCGACGGAGTTGCGGCGGCGACTGCAGCGGGTTTCGGACATGACATGGACGCGCGCGGCATCGCCGCCGGCGCGCCGGTCATCGATGAGCGCAGCGGCGTCATCATCGGCATTCACACGCCGCTCGCCGCACGGCGCAACACGATGATCACGATGAATGACTGGCTCGAAGCCACACTGCGCGATGAGATGGAACTTGCCCAGCAGGCTGGAGCGAAGGTGAATTAACCGCTTCAAGACGGCCTTAAGCAAGAAGGCCGTCGGCAGGAACGCCTCCGGCAAGCCGGAACGGATGCGGACATCTGTCCTGCCGAAGACCTTCCTGCCAGCGCCCTCCTCCGAATGCCTTCTCGCCGCAGGCCGTCGTCGATCCCCAACGGCCGTCGTTCGTTCTCCATCTGATGCTCGCACGCGGTAGAGTTATTGCCGCATGACCAGCACCGCCATAGCGCATCTCGATTCGTTGCGCCGCCTCCTCCAGGCCAGCCGTCACGCGGTGTTTTTTACCGGTGCGGGCATCAGCACCGAATCCGGCATCCCTGATTTTCGCAGCCCCGGCGGCGTCTGGACGAAGATGCAGCCGATCTACTTTCAGGACTTCGTCGCCTCGGAAGAAACGCGCCGCGAAGCATGGCGACGACGCTTCGATAATCGCGACGGCTGGGTGGGCGCGCAGCCGAACCGGGGGCACCGCGCGGTCGCGCATCTGATCCGGTCAGGCAAAGCGCGCGCCGTGATTACCCAGAACGTCGACAATCTGCACCAGGACTCCGGCGTACCCGACGACCGCGTCATCGAGCTGCACGGCAATGCGACTTACGCGAAATGCCTGAGCTGCCAGGCGCGCATCGAGCTGGCGGACATCGAACGCGAGTTTCTCGCGACAGGTTCGGTCGGGCCCTGCCATGGCTGCGGCGGCATCATCAAATCCGCGACGATCTCATTCGGCCAGCAGATGCCCGCGCTGCCAATGCAACGCGCCCAGGAAGAAGCGATGCAGTGCGACCTCTTCATCGTGCTCGGTTCGTCGCTCTCGGTATTCCCAGCCGCCGACTTCCCGCTGCGCGCCAAACAGAACGGCGCCGCACTCGTGATCATCAATCGCGACCCAACGGAGATGGACGAGCTCGCCGACCTCGTCATCAATGCGGGGATTGGCGACACGATGGGCGGCGTCGTCGATGAGAAGTGAGCCCCCTCATGACATTAGGAAGGCCGTTGGCAAGTAGGCCTTCGGCAGGAAAGACTGCCGTCAGGAAGGCCTCCGGCAAGCCAGAACGGATGCGGACATCTGTCCTGCCGGAGGCCTTACTTCCAGCGGCCCTCCTGCGAACGCCCTTCCCGCAGCAGGCCGTCGCGTTCTCGTCGAACGCCTACTTTTGCAAATAGTCGACCGCCACCGCCATCATTGCTCGCGTCGCCACCGCGATCGCAGGTTCGTCGATGTAGAACAGCGGCGAGTGATTCGACGCCGTCTTGGTGAGATCGGCGCCCGGCGGGGTCACGCCCACGTAGAAGAAGAAGCTCGGGACCTGTAGGGCGTAGTACGCGAAATCCTCAGCGCCTGTTTGCAGCGGAACCGTGATCACGCGCTCGGCGCCGACCACCCGCCTCAACGAAGGCAGTACGCGCTCGGTCAGTTTCGGATCGTTCACCACGGGCGGGTACGTAGCATCGCTGATCGTCACAGCCGCTTTCGCACCGCTTGATGACGCGATGTTCTCGGCGGTGCGCGTCATGCGCTCGATGATATCGGCGCGGATTTTCGGATCGAACGTGCGAATCGTGCCGAGCATCTCGACCTTGTCGGGGATGATGTTCTGACGGACGCCGCCGTCAATCTTGCCGACGGTGACCACCGCGGGCAGTTCGGTGATATCGATCTGGCGGCTGATGATCGTCTGCAGCCCGATCACGATCTGCGAGGCCGCCACGATCGGATCGACGCCCGACCACGGCCGCGAACCATGCGACTGCCGACCCGTCACTTCGATACGGAAAGAATCGGCGCCGGCCATGAACGGACCGGAACGATAGCCGATCACGCCGCTCGGAATTGCGGCCGCCACATGCAACCCGAACACTGCTTCGGGTTTCGGATCCTTGAAGACGCCTTCCTTCAGCATCATCGGCGCGCCGCCCTCCTCGCCTTCAGGCGGGCCTTCTTCGGCGGGCTGGAAAATGAACAGCACCGTGCCGGGAAGATCGCTCTTCAAAGAAGCGAGCGCTTCGGCGACGCCCATCAGAACCGCCACGTGCGAATCGTGGCCGCACGCATGCATCACTCCCACTTTTTTGCCGAGATACTCCGAAGTGACCGTCGATTTGAACGGCACATCGACCTGCTCGGTGACTGGCAGCGCATCCATGTCGGCGCGCAGCGCAATCGTAGGTCCGGTCTTGCCGCCCTTCAGCACGGCGGTCACACCCGTGTGCGCAATGCCGGTTTTCACTTCGAGCCCCAGCCCGCGCAGATGCTCTGCGACGAGTTTTGAGGTTCGAAACTCGCGATTGCTCAGCTCGGGGTGTTGATGAATATCGCGCCGCCAGGCGATCACGTCGCCATCGACCTTCCTGAGCGCGCTTTCGACCTGCTGGGGCGACACCGCCCCGAACGCCGCGGTTGCAAGGCTGCTGACCGCGAACGCGGCGACTATTCGAACCATCATTGACCATCCCCTTCTTTATAAATCGGGAGTAAGCGCCGGAGAGTAACCACAAAGATCACAAAGAGCACATAGATCGGAATGAATTCTATTTTTGTGATCTTTGTCCCGCGGGATTTCCGTTGGTCATGTTCTATGTGGTTACTCCAATTCTTTGGAAGCCAGGTATTCCGCGAACCGCGGCGTCATGCGACGCTCCAGTTTCTCGCCGCGCCTTTCGATGAACATCACCGGCATATTCATCGTCAGCGCCAGTTCGTGGCCGGCCTGCGAGCCGAGTACGTTGTATGCAGTCGCCCAGGCGTCGATGTGCGCCGCTGTCGGACCAATGACGACCACAGAGGCGAGATCGTGCTCAATGGGACGCGCGGTGCGCGGATCGATCGTGTGTGAATAGCGGCGGCCGTCGCGGACGTAGTAGTTCCGATACTCCCCGGATGTGGTGACCGCCATGTCGTCGAGCTCCACGATTACGTACGGCGTGCGCTCGTGATCTACAGGTCGCTCGACAGCAATGCGCCATGCGACGTTGCGAGCGTTGCGCCCGCGCGCGCGCACTTCGCCGCCGATATCGATCATGAAGTTCTCGATCTGCATCGCTCGAAGTCGCTCAGCGAGCACATCGACTGCGTAGCCGGGCGCGACGCCGTTCAGATCAATCGTGAGACCAGGGACATCTTTCCTGAGCGCCGGCGGATCGCTGCGAGCCTGCAGTTTGTCGAAACCGATGCGGGCGCGAAGCTGCGCGAGCCCGGCGTCATCGGGCAGGCTCACCGGCTCTTCGCCCGAACCGAATCCCCACGCTTTCACGAGCGGTGACACGGTGATGTCGAATGCGCCGCCTGATTTCGCGCTCACCTCCAGCGCGATCTGCACGACTTGCGCGACGTCCTCGGACACTGCGAACCAATCAGTCGACTCGGTCGCGTTGAATCGAGCGACCTCAGAGTCGGCGCGATAGCCGGACATCTGGCGATCGATTCTCGCGAGCACTTCGTCGATCGCGTCACGGACGCCCCTTTGATCAGCGCCGCTCGGCGCGGCGACAATCTTTACCGTGTACGTGGTTCCCATCGTTGGCCCCGACAGCGCCAACTCCTGAGGCGCGCGGCCGCAACTTGCGACGAAGCACGCGACGAGGCAAGGCAGCAACCGAGTCATTCGAGACGACGACACTTTTGTCCTAATGCGGTTCATCCTGGCTCGCGGCTACAGTATCGCCGGGACAAGTTCGGAAATGGAGGTTTCATGCGGCGCCTTTTTGCGGTGTGTCTGACGGTGCTGCTGCTTCTGTCGAGCGCCGGCTGCGCCGGTTATCGCCATCAACAGTGGCGAACAGCCGATCAGTCGGCCTACGACACCTCTGCATACGCGCTTCGATTCATCGAAGCCGACGACGAAGGCTGGTTCTGGGACCGGACTCAGGCGGACGAGGCGATGCAACTGATTCGCCGCGAGGCGGCCGAGCGCGACACGATCGTCTTGGTCTTCGTGCATGGCTGGCACCATTCAGCGGAATGCTGTGATGGCAACGTGGAGGGATTTCGCAACACGCTGTCCAAACTGCACTCGCTGCGCCCGAACTTCAATCTCGTTGGCGTCTATGTCGGCTGGCGCGGTCAGTCGTTGCCGATGCCGCTGAATTATCTGACGTTCTGGGGCCGCAAAGGCGCGGCGGAACGCGTCGGTGAGAACGACCTGAAGGAGTTCATGTCTCGATTGCAGGATCTTTATCTGGAGTTCCGACCGGATGCGCGCGGTCCTGAGCAGACCATTTCGACGCAGTCGAGTATCGACGCGGTCGAGGCACCGCGAAATTTTCTGGGTCTGGTGACCCTGGGACATAGCTTCGGCGCCCAGGTTCTGCTCAAGGCTGTCACAGGCTCTCTTGAAGACCAGCTGCAGGGACGCAACAAGAATCCGGCATACCTGCGCAGCGCCCAGTCAGCCACTCCGAATCCGGACGAGACGTCTACCATCAGCGGCGTGGGTGACCTGATCGTACTGATCAATCCCGCCGCCGAAGCTTCCCAGTACCACCGTCTGCACATCCTGTCGCACGGCCTCAACTACTCGCGATTACAGACGCCGCTCATCCTCACGGTTTCCGCCGAGAACGATCGGTCGCGACACCGACTGTTCACGCTGGGCCGCATCCTGGGCGAGTTCTTCACGGGCAAGCCGCGCAAGGACGACGACGTCGAGCGCATCGTCGAACGGCAGGCGCTCGGCGTCTATCGAGGTCACGTCACTCATCAGCTCGCACCCACCGACGATGATGTCGACCTGGTGTCCACCACGCTGAGAGGCGATGCCCGCCAATGCAGCAACAAGCAATCATGCGAAGTCGCCTGGCGCGCATGGCGCGCGCAGCCGGTTGCAACCAGACCGAACAGCCTCACCCCTGGCGATGCAAGACTGCGCGAATTCGATTTCAGCAGGGATGTCGTGTTCAACAACGTCGAGCTGTCCGCGCTGACCGACGATGCGATTCGGGAACTGGGCGATGATCCGCAGGCGTATGGAGCCGCACAACCCTACCAGCCCTTCATCGTCGCGCGCGCAAGCAAGAAGATCATCGATGACCATAGCGGGATCTTCACCGATCCCTTCCTGCAGTTTCTGATCCCCTACATCGCGTACATCGAAGAAAAATCAAAGCTGAACGTCGAGCCGAAGCGCGAGAAGCGCGAAGCGGAGATGAAAGCGGGAGAATAATGCGCAGAGCGCGTACCGACCAAAGGTACAACGGAAAGCTCTCGCAGGGAGCGGCGAGAACGCAGGAAGACGGGTAGATCTTGAATCCTCTTCTCAGCGCTCTGTGCGAGAGACCTTCCTGGCCCCACAGCGCCTGCGTCCACCCCGCTATCGCGAAACGCGCGCCCAATTGCAGTGACCCGCCCGATTCACCGGCGCGCACCTGCAACTCACCGGCAGACGCCCAGACGCCTGCAACCTTCCGCAGCTCGCCGGGTTCTCAACTTCAACACCGCAATAACGCGGAATTGCAGATGAGACAGGAGATCGCCATGTTCGCCCTCACCGAGATCAGCCGTAGCACTCAACACGCTGTTTGCATGCTGTTGTCGGCTGTCATCGTTGCAGCCAGCCTTTCTCTGGGCGCCTACGCATTCCAGCCAGCGCTGCACGAAGGGTACTCAGTGACGGTGACGCAGCTGCAGTAGCTTCTATGCCCCCTGCCGGCGTCGCGGTTGAACCGCGCGCCGGCAGCTTTGGCGCGGCTCCCCGTCACCCTCAACTGATCGAAGCAGCCGCGGCGACAAAGCGCCCCGGCAAGCTCCTTGCGCACGGCTCATGACGGCGCCAGCAGACGTCCAGCTTTTTCGCCGCTCAGCGGTGTTTTCGGGAGAAATAAAAATCAGTCGGCTGCTGAATCTGAGGCCCCGACGCCCCGAAAGGAGCCGAAATTGAGCCCGCCCGGCGCTGCTCTCCTTTGCTCTCGCAATCAACAACAGAAAGGCGTGTGAAAGCAGGAAGTTACCGTTAAGCTAGCCGTACCCCGTCTCCTCCCTGCAGCCCGTGGATTGCCGCCGAAGGCACGCGGGATTGCGACGCGTACATCACGAAATGGGGGAGAGAGATTTTCGCGGCGTCGGGAGCTGCCGTCATCGGGTGAGCTCTCGGTTCTACGCTGTCCCACAGCCGTCCCTCGCAGCCCAACTGCGTTGGTGGGATTTCGACGGCGCCGATTTTGTCAACTGAAACTGTAACGGAAATTTTGTCATGCCTCGCACAACTGCTCTTTCTGATATTCGCAACATCGGCATCATCGCCCACGTCGACGCCGGCAAGACGACGACGACCGAACGCATCCTGTACTACACGGGACGCAAGCACACGATCATCGACATCCACGACACCAAGGATCTGAAGACGTCGACGACCACGGACTATATGGAGCAGGAGCAGAAGCGCGGCATCACGATTCAGAGCGCCGCCGTCTCCGCCTTCTGGCGCAAGAAGAAGATCAATGTCATCGACACGCCGGGGCACGTCGATTTCACGATCGAGGTCAATCGATCCCTGCGCGTGCTCGACGGCGCCGTCGTGGTGTTCGATGGCGTGGCCGGCGTCGAACCGCAGTCCGAGACGAACTGGCGCCTGGCGGACAACTACGACGTTCCGCGCCTTTGCTACGTCAACAAGATGGATCGCAGCGGCGCGAACTTCCTGCGCTGCGTCGACATGATCAGGAAGCGCCTGGGCGCCCGCCCCCTGGTCCTGCAGATTCCGATCGGGTCGGAGGACAACTTCAAGGGCATGGTTGATCTGGTCGAGATGAAGGCCCTGGTCTGGGAGTCGGACGACAAGGACGCCAAGTGGCAGAGCCTCGAGGTGACGCCGGATCTCGCAGACAAGCTTGACATCACCGTGCCGAGCGATCGCAAGCTCCTGGGAGAGGTCGCGAGGTTCCGCACGGAGCTGATCGATACCTGCCTCGAGCAGGACGATGAGGCGATGGAGGCGTATCTCACGCACGACAAGGTCCCGTCAGCCGACGTGCTGCGCAAGGCGTTGCGCAAGGGCACGATCACTTCCGCATTCACGCCGGTTCTTTGCGGCTCGTCCTACAAGAACAAGGGTGTGCAGCAGGTGCTCGACGCCGTCGTCGACTACCTGCCCGCGCCGACCGACGTGGCCGCCATCAAAACGGTTGACGCGGATGGCGAAGCAGTCGGTGAGCGGAATTGCTCGGATGACGAGCCGTTCGCCGCGCTCGCATTCAAGGTGATCAATGACGCCTACGGCGCTCTCACTTTCATTCGCGTGTACTCAGGCGTGCTGACGAAGGGCGCCTCGGTGCTGAACTCCACTCGCGGCAAGCGCGAGAAGATCGGCCGCATGGTCGAGATGTTCGCGAAGGAAGCCAATCCGATCGAAGAAGCCCGCGCCGGCGATATCGTTGCGCTGGTGTCGCTCGCCGAGACGGATACGGGCGATACACTGTGCGATTCTGCGAGTCCCGTGGTTCTGGAGCGCATGCGCTTCCCGGATCCCGTCATCAGCGTATCGGTCAAGTCGAAGGTCAAGGCCGAACAGGAGAAGTTCGGCGCTGCACTTGGCAAGATGGTTCGCGCTGATCCATCGCTGCACCTGGAAACGGATCGCGAGACGAACCAGACGATTCTGCGCGGCATGGGCGAGCTGCACCTCGAGGTCACGCTCGATCGCATCCGCACCGAATTCGGCGTGGAAGGCGTGATGGGCGAACCGCAGGTCGCCTATCGCGAAACCTTCACCAGAAAGGTCGAGGAACAGTACATCCACAAGAAGCAGACCGGCGGCTCAGGCCAGTTTGCGGAAGTGTGGATCACGTTCGAACCGCTGGAGCGCGGCGCTGGCTTTGAGTTCGTCGACGAGACCGTCGGCGGCTCCGTGCCGAAGGAGTATGTGCCGTCGGTCGAGAAGGGCCTCAAGATGCAGAAGGAAGATGGCGTGCTCGCCCACTTCCCGACGGTGGACTTCCGGGCGACGCTCACGGACGGCAGTTATCACGATGTCGACTCCAACGCGCTGACGTTTGAAATCGCCGCCAAGGCTGCATTCCGCGAAGCCATTCGCAAGGCCGCGCCGATCCTGCTCGAGCCGGTGATGAAGGTCGAAACAGTGACTCCGGGCGACTATCTCGGTGATGTCATCGGCGACATCAATCGCCGTCGCGGGACGATTCAGGATCAGCTGGAGCGCGGCGCCAACATCGCCGTCGTCGCGGTAGTGCCGCTGTCGGAAATGTTCGGGTACATCGGACACCTGCGCGGCATGACGAGCGGCCGCGCCTCGTACACGATGGAGTTCTCGCATTACGACCCCGTGCCGCGCCAGGTCGCCGACGAGGTCATCGCCGAGGTGACCAAGGCGAAGCTTGCGCTGACAGCCTGAGCATGCAGGGCGCGCGACGGAAGCGCGCCCTTTTTTATCGGGACGACGGATCCCGGCGACGCCTCGTTGCAGGCGTAAGGCGCTGACTCGAATTCGCCGCGGAATGGCGAAGGATTCGGGCAATGCACTTGGCCGCCGCAAGCAGGAAATGGGGACTGTCCCCTTTTTCTTCAGACGCCGACGCTGCAAGGAGTAAACGGAAATGGGGACTGTCCCCATTTCCTGCTGGATGCGGGTGTTTGAAGCCAGGGAGCAGGCGCTCCACGCGGCGTACCGGGACCAGCGATACCGCGCGCTTCGCACTCCCAATCGCAGCGCCCGGCTGTCGCAGCCGGTCCGCTCACTTCAAGTCAATGCGCGCCGCACTCTGGCGAAAGAGCTCTGCTGCATCGGGCGCGAAGCGAAATGCAGTCAGGAAATCCGCGACCTCGTAATTCGGCGAGATCCCGTGTATCGCGGCGACGAAGGTGCGGGCCTCTTCCAATCGCCCCGCCGCCGCGAGACAGTTCGCAGCAATCGCCAGAATATGAACGTGTGCGTTGGGCCGGGCGGCGCCCTTAACCGCCCAGGCCGCAGCCTCTTCATACTGTCCGAGCCGAAAGTGCCCGAGTGCGCGCGCCGAGAACGCGAAAAGCAGCGGATCGAATGGGCTCAGTTGGCGTGAATAATCGGCAGAGGCGATGGCGACCCGCGGTTCGCCGGATTGGCCGTGCACGAAACCGAGCGAGTAATGCCCGAGTGCGAAGTTCGGGCTCAGGCTCACAGACGCTTCCAGTTCCATCAGGGCGTCGTCCTGAGATCCGCGCAGCCACAACGCTCGTCCCATCGCCCAGTGCGCAGTCGGATCGCGATCATCCGCATTCAGACTCTCACCGGCCGTCGCATAGGCGCGGTCTATTTCCTTGCTGCGCTCGGCGGTGCGATGCAGGAACGCGTTCTGAAAATGAGTAAACGACAGACCGGCGTGGGCGCGGGCGAACGTTCGATCCTGGCGCAGCGCCATCCGGAAGAAGTGCGCGGCCCGCGCGTTGTCCTCCTCGTTGAACCGGTACATGTGCCACAGCCCACGATGATAGGCCTCCCATGCATTCAGGGAGTTCGGCGGTTTGAGCATCGCGCGATGACGCTCCGCTGCTTCAATCTCCCCGGCGATCGACGCGACGATCCTGTTGCTGATGTCATCGGGCGCCGCCAGCGCGTCGTCCATCTTGTACGTCAGCTCCTCGACCCAGACGATGCGAGAGACTCGCGCTTCGGCGAGCTCCACGGTCACCGTGATGCGATCGTTGCAGCGTCGCAATGATCCGCTCGCGACGTAGTCGACATCCAGCAATCGTCCCGCTTCCTCCGGCGGAATATTCCGTTCGCCGAGTGCGAACACGCTGCCGCGCGCGATGACGAACAGGATACGGAGCTTGGCGAGCCGGGTGATGATGTCTTCAGTGAGCCCGGCGGCAAGTGCGGCGCGTGGTGCGCCATCCAACGTCCGATCGACGAATGGCATTACACAAATCGACGCGCGGCGTGCGCCTGTCGTCGCGACGACATGTGCGTCGATCGCTCTGGCTACGACTCCGGACGAGCTCACTTGCGATACTGGGTACGCGTCAGGGGCCCGCGTCCGGGCGGCCTTCCAGAACTCCCGAATGGGGATCCAGTCCACGCCCTCCGCTTCGAAGAGCCGGATGGTCGTCGCGAGGTGCTCCTCGGCTTCGCGAACCCGCCCACAGAGCAGCAGCGAGTCCAGCAGAGTCTGGTGCGCGCGCTGATCAAAAGGCGAGAGCTGCAGCCACTTCCCGAGATACTCAAAGGATTCGTCGGTTGCTCTGTCGGCATCGCGCGCGACGAGTTGCTCCAGCACAGCGACATGAAGGACGCGAAAGCGGCGCCGCTGAGTGCTCAGCCAGCTGGTGAACTCAGGATTGCGGTCCGTCTCCAGACCCTCAGCGAACTCGCCGGTGAAGAGCGCGTGCAGCGAGCCCAGCTCTCGAAGGTCCAGTTCTGCGAGGCGCGTCTGCGTGATGCGAGCGATCTCCGCTGCATCTACGAAGCAGCCGGTGAGATCGAGTGCGATTGTGTCGCTCCTGGTCTGGATTCGCGGGCGAGGCTCATCGAGCACGCCCCGAAGTTTGCTCAGACACCAACGCAGTTCGCCGCGCGGATCATTGGGCGCATCCCACAGAAGCTCGCAGAGACGGGTACGCGTGACGGGAACAGGCGCAATCGCAAGAAAGGCAAGCAGCGCCCGAGCCTTGCGCGAAGCCGGAAGCGGCAGCTCGACGCCGTCCCTGAAAACCGTCAATCGGCCCAGCAACCGCACGTGGATTGCGGAGCCGGTCAATGGAGTCGCGCGAGCTGCCTTTTCCACGCTTGTTACCCCGCTCGTACACACGAGGCCGCTCTACCGTTCAAAGCGATCGTAAACGTCCTCGGGAGAATCCCACGGGACGAGCACCTGTGCAAAGTAGTGCGCATCCGGCGAGTACTAAAGCAACTGACGAGGAGAGGACAATGAGGACACGGCAAAGGCTTGCGAGCCTGATCTTGTGCGGATGCATCAGTTGGGCGGGCGCTGTCAGCGCCAGGGGAGTCGTCCATGATGCGGTCGTCCATTGGAATGAGATCACCATGACGGCTGTCACGGCTGGCCGTCCAGGACCTTTCGGCACACTCGACATGGCGCTCGTGCAAGTCGCCGTGCACGATGCCGTGCAGGCCATCGAAAAGCGATTCGAGCCGTATCACGTGGAGATCAAGGGCGCCCGGGGCGCACGTTCGGCAGCCGTCGCTGCAGCCGCACATGACGTGCTCGTTGGTTTCTACCCGGCTCAGGCGCCCGCTCTCGACGCGGCCTACTTCAATTACCTGGCTGATAAAGGCCTTGGACACGATCCCGGATTGGCCGTGGGACAGCAGGTTGCCGCCGGCATTCTTCCATTGCGGCGCATGCCGCCTGAGCTTCTGCCGCCGCCCTTTGTCGGAGAGGCGAGTCCTGGGGTGTGGCGCCCGACGGATTCTTTCAACGCCAACCCGCCGCCGCCTTTCTCGCCGATGCTGACGCCGTGGCTCGCCAACATCGATCCTTTCACACTGACGAGTCCAGCGCGCTTTCGCGCTGCGCCGCCGCCAGCGTTGACTAGCGGGCGCTACACCCGAGACTACAACGAGGTGAAGGCCTTGGGCGCAGCTGACAGCACCGTCCGCACTCCTGCCAAAACGGACCTCGGGTATTTCTATACAGAGAACTTCTTCACGCAGTGGAACCGCGCGCTACGCTCGATCTCCGCGAGATACGTCCACAGGACCGGCGACAGCGCCCGGCTTTTCGCCCTTGCGAATCTCGCCATGGCCGACGCCGTCATTGCTTGCTGGGATAGCAAGAAATTCTATGTCTACTGGCGGCCCCTCACGGCCATTCAGGAGGGCGACGCCGACGGCAACCCGCACACGGTGGGCGATCCGACATGGCGGCCGTTGACCAACAATCCGAACTACCCTGACTACCCCTCAGGGGCCAACAGCGTGGCTGCGGCCATGACCCGCACACTCGCGCTCTTCTTCGGGACGGACAAACTGACTTTCGAGGTCACGAGCGTCGCACCGTTGGCGGTCAAGAAATCGCGAATATACCGCCGCTTTTCAGAGGCCGCCCAGGATATGGTCGACGCGCGCGTCTATGTGGGCATCCACTTCCGCTTCGCGGACACGGCGGCGCGTGCGCAAGGCAACCGTGTGGCCGATTGGACATTTAATCATTTTCTGCTGCCTCTCCATGATGACAAACATGACCGTCATGGCCATCACGAGGGTAGAGATGAGAACTGAGTGCACGGAACGATGCACGAGTCCGAATTCTATAAGCAAGCCAGGTGAGTTCGCGGATGCGAAAGCCAAAGTGGAAGGAGCAGCAGCAGCGCGAAGGCGAGCGCAGACCGGAACTCAGTGACTGTAGTGACGTAGCTGCAGGTTCTATGCCCCCTCCGGCGTCGCGGTTGAGTCCCGCGACGCCGGC
>JBOHZJ010000380.1:0-2400 GCA_050738395.1 Steroidobacter sp. | reverse complement strand
CGCATCCGCGGCGTCTTCGGCCAGCGGCCCGGAAATATTCATCAGGCGTCTGACCATCAATTGAACCTGATCCTTCTGCGCTGCGCCCGTCCCGACGACAGCCAGCTTCACCTCGCGCGCCGCGTACTCGAACACCCGCGGCTGCACCGTAAACGTGGCGCTCAACGCGGCGCCTCGCGCCTGCCCGAGCTTGAGCGCGCTGTCCGCATTTCGATGCATGAAGACCCGCTCGATCGCGACTTCGTCGGGGCGAAACTCATGGGTCAACTGGTCGACGCCGGCGAATATTTCCCGCAGCCGTTCGGTGAGCGACTCACCCTTCGCCTTGATGGCGCCGCTGACGAGGTACGCAATGCGCGCGCCATCGACCTGAACGACTGCGTAGCCAGTGCATTGCGATCCGGGATCGAGGCCCAGGATCCGGACTTGCGTCGGCAGTGCGGGTTCACGCCCGTAGGACGCGAGCGCGGCAAGACTCTGCGGCCGCCTGAGTCTGCGCAAGAATTCCTCCGCTGGAGCCATTAAGTGCGCCGGTATGATAGCGGCAACCGCTCCAAACCGACACGACTTCGGATTGGAAGTGACTGGCCACTGGCGACTGGCGACTGGCGACTGGTGAGAAGTCAGAGCTCGTTCCTCGAGTCGCCAATCGACAGTCCCTGAGTCCGCCTATAGTCCTCAATCATTAATTTAGCCCCCACTGCTGGTCGCCAGTCACTGGTCACTATTCACTTCGTATGACCTCCGCCGACAGCCGCTCATCGACCTCCACGCCTGCAGTCGAGACTCAGCGTCGCAGCGCGGCCGTGCTTGCCGTCGCCGCCCACTCCAGCAGCGCGGATGCGATTGCGCGAGCTCAGGCGATCGTCGACATCGTCGCTGGATTGACTGACGAGCCGGACATTCTGACGGGCGCGCTGCTGTTTCCTCTGCTGGAAGCGAACGCGATTACACCGGAGCAGGCGTCGTCTGCCGCCGGACCGGCTCCGGCGCGCATTGCGAACGAGCTGTTGCGGCTCGGATCGCTGAACCTGGCGGCGCCCTCCGGCCAGCCGACGTCGTTGTCGAGCAATCAGGCCGAAGCACTGCGCAAGATGCTGCTTGCGATTGTCACCGATCCGCGACTGGTGCTGATCAAGCTCGCAGTGCAATTGCATTCGTTGCGCGAGAGCAAGGACGCACCCGCCGCCGAACGCGAGCGTCTCGCTTTCGAGACACGAGAGATCTATGCACCGCTCGCGAATCGCCTGGGCGTGTGGCAGCTCAAATGGGAGCTCGAAGACCTCAGCTTTCGTTATCTCGACCCGGAGAACTACAAGCGCGTGGCGGGCTGGCTTGCAGCGAAGCGCGCCGACCGTGAGCGCTATATCGAAGCAGTGATCGCCCAGATCCGTTCCGAACTTGACAAGGTGCACATCGAAGCCGGGATCGTGGGCCGGCCCAAGCATATCTACAGCATCTGGCGAAAGATGCAGCGCAAGGATTTGCCCTTCGATCAGCTCTACGACATTCGGGCAGTGCGCGTACTGGTCGACACGATCGCCGATTGCTATGCAGCGCTCGGCGTCGTCCACGGCCTGTGGCCGTACATTCCCGGCGAGTTCGACGATTACATCGCTACGCCGAAGGACAATCTTTATCGCTCGCTGCACACGGCAGTCATCGGCCCCGGCAAGCTCCCCGTCGAGATTCAGATCCGTACGCGCGAGATGCACGATCACGCCGAACTCGGCGTCGCCGCACACTGGAAATACAAGGAAGGCGTCCGCGCCAATGCGGCCTACGAGCAGAAGATCGTCTGGCTCCGGCAGATACTGGAACCCGGTGATCGCGATGAGGAAAGCGAAGGAGATTTCCTGGAGCGAGTGCGCTCAGAGATCTTCGAGGACCGCGTGTACGCCCTCTCGCCGCGCGGTGAGGTCGTCGATCTGCCGCGCGGCGCGACACCGCTCGATTTCGCGTATCACGTGCATACGGATCTTGGTCATCGGTGTCGCGGCGCCAAGGTCAACGGCCGCATGGTTCCGCTCACCCAACCGCTTGCCAACGGCGATCAGGTGGAGATCGTCACCGGCAAGCAGCTCCATCCGAGTCGCGACTGGCTGGTCCCGTCGCTCGGCTATCTGGCCTCGCCGCGCAACCGCAGCAAGGTGCGCGCGTGGTTTCGGAAGCTCGATGAGGTTCAGAACCAGCACCAGGGCAGGCAGATTCTGGAACGTGAACTGCAGCGGCTCGCGATCCACACGGTCACGCTCCCCGAGTTGATCAGCGAGTTCAACGTCGCGAACGCCGAGGCTTTGTATCAGGCGATTGGAGAAGGCGAAATCAATGCCGCACAGATCAGCGGCGCCATTCAGCGCCGCGCGACACCGCAGGAACTGCCCTCACCCGTTGCGCGCA
>JBOHZJ010000379.1:0-5255 GCA_050738395.1 Steroidobacter sp. | reverse complement strand
CACCAGGTGCGGTCGACAGCGAAGCAGCTGGCCTGTGGGTCGTCACTGTCGCGCCTATGGCGCGGCAGTGACCTCGGAGCTCGACGTTCCTTTCTGCGCAATCGCTTGCGCCGTCGGGCTGTCCTCGCGCGTTAGCTCCTTGAGCAAGGCGTCCGCGAGCATGCGGTGCCCGAGCTTGTTGGGATGCTCATCCCACTCGGCGAGCCGGATCTGTTCGATTGGGGTATCAACGAAGACCTCGCTCATGTTCACGGTTTTGAAGCCCGCTTGAGTCGCAATCCGCTCGGCCGGCGCAGTCTCCTCGACCCAGTCGCCGCCGCGTGACTGCGGGACGAAAATCCACACAGGCATCACGCCGCGTTCGTGCGATTTCTGGACCAGTGTGTTGTAGAGCCAGGCCAGGATTGCGTCGCGATGCGGAGTCAGCCGCCGCACCGCTGTTGTGGCGTCGACCCGGCTCTCAATGCCTGCACGCGCAATGATGGCGTTGAGCTCGGGGTAGGGTATCTCCACGCCTTTCGCCAGGATGTCCGCCAGGAAGTTGATCGACCGTGAGAACTCGCGGCCCGTCGCCATAAAGAACACGGCGTCCGGGCTGAACTCGAGCGCCTTGTCGATCGCCATCGCCTGCTGCGGCGGAAAGTAACCCGGCACCGAGAGGTTCAGCACCTCCACGCTCGTGACGCTGCGGCCGGCGAACGTCTCATTGAGGCCTTTCTCCGTGAGCGATACGAACGAGTCTTCGTCTTCCACGCCCCAGCCCATGATCGTCGAGGCGCCGAGAACGGCGATCCGGTAGGCGCCAGCCGGCGGCGCAAGATCATAGTCTTTGTCGCGCATCCCCCAGCGGTTGGTCTGAATCTGGCCGTACGGCGTCTCGGCCTTGAATCCGGGCACGAGCTCCTGCTGCAAGAAGTCTGCACGCATGCGGCCGAGACCGCCGCCTTGCAACACATCGAGCCAGTGGAACACGGGCCGATTCATGTACAGCTGCCAGAGCTCGGAATTGAAGCGGTTCACGCGCGTCAGATCTTCGTAGTAGCCGCGCTCAAGGAGAGCTGCGTCTGCACGGCTCAGATTGCCTGAGCGCAGGAGGACGATCGTGTTAGCCGTGTCCACGCCGAGATTGGAGTACACGCCCGGCACGCCCACGGCGGCCATGATCGCAAGCCCGATCACGGTGATCAGCGTTGACTTCGCCAGCGGCTGTCCGGGCAACTCGGAATCTACAGGCTGAACGTGGTCCACGCGCGAGTACCACAGCACGGCAGCCACTATGACCCCCACGACCGCGAGCAGCAGCTTCGGAAAGCCTTCGCCATGCTCCGGCACGCCACGCCACAGAAACTCCCACATAGACAGCCACGAGCCGAGCGACTCGCATGTCCAGATGGACCAGAGTACGCAGATGAAGAGGAACATCGCCGCGGTGCGCAGGCCGAGCGTCAGCGAGCTCGCGAGACTCCAGGGCGGGTTCGTCAGCGAGCGTGCGCGGCCGTGCTTGATCTCGCGCAGCGAGTTCGCAACGACGAACACGGCAAGGGTCAGCCAGAACACTGCGTCCTGCCATGCGATCGGGAATTCGCCGCGCAGCCAGAACCATTGATACGAATGCAGCAACCATGTCGCCGCGAACACGATGATCGTGGCCAGCACGAGCGCCGTCGTCTGGCCGTAACGCTTCAGGCGAAAGAACACAGGATAGTAGAAGAGCTTCATCATGAAGTCCTTCCAGTAGATGTTGATCCGGCGCCAGAAGTCGGTGAACGTGGAGGAGAGCACGTAGCGCTTGTGCGTCTCGAGCAGGTTGAAGCCGAACAGGTGCAGCATTCCGGTGATCAGATGGAAAGTTCCGGAGATGCGCAGATACAGCATGAAGTTCGCAACTATGTGCTGGACGAGCGTGTCGGGGTCGATGACCTCCGCCGGCGCCACGGTGAAGTAGTAGTTGACCGCGCGATAGAGGATGAGGTGCAGAACGCCGCGGGCCATCCAGTCGATTCCGACCTGGTAAATGCGGTGGCGCTCGACGTCGTAGTAGCAACGGCCGAAGCCCTTGTAGTCGAGCACCGGGAACATGGGAAAGCAGACGTTCGGCAGCGGGAAGAAGTAGGCGAGCGCGCGCGCCGAGGAAGGCGGCGTCTTGTCGTGCTTCAGGTCGTACATGTACACGGCGAGGCGGAACATGAACATGGCCCCGAGGATCGGCCAGATCGCCCTGGACCACGGACCCGGAATGATCTCGAGGCGCATCAGAGCCAGCAATCCGCCGGCGAGCAGCAGCAGCGCGACGCGCTTGCCGAAAGATAGCGGCAGATGACAGATCAGGATGAGAGCGAGCCCGAACGCGAGCATCCAGAGCGTATTGGCCGCGCCCATTACCATGAAAAGGCCGCCGATCGAGAGCGCGGCGAAAAAGGGCAGGCGCCACCTGAAGGGCAGGAAGTAGTGCACGGCGAACCCTGAGAAGCCGAGCAGCGAGATGCGCAAGAGCGCCGCGTTCTCGATTTGAAATTGCCGCAGCGCGATCGCCAACAGGCCGAGTTGCAGGAGGAGGAAGACATAACGGCCCATCGAGACTCGGCTGTGCACGGCGGTTTGAGGCAGTGCGTCGCGAGCGCCCGGCAGTGCGCCGACAGCAACATCGGCGGTGGTCGAGTGGGCGGCGCTTGCTGATGTCATACCTGAGCCTCTGCTGACCTTAGAGTCCGAGCCAGCGCGAAATGATGTTGCGTTGAATATCCGATGTGCCCGAATAAATCGTGCCGCCCACGGCGTCGCGCAGAATGCGTTCCGCTTCGTACTCCGTCGTGAAGCCGTAGCCGCCCAGGATCTGCACCAGATCGAAGGCTGATTTCACGAGCGATTCGCTGACGAACAGTTTGGCCATTGAGGCGTCGAGCCCGGCGTCGCGGGCGCGGTCCAGGCGTGATGCTGCTCGATAGACCAGCCAGCGCGCCGCTTCGAGTCGCACCTTCATGTCCGCGACGCGGTGCGAGATCGCCTGAAACTTGCAGATCGGCTGACCGTATTGACGCCGGGTGCGGCTGTACTCGATCGCTTGTTCCAGCAGGCGTTGCATCGTGCCCAGGTGAGTCGCTCCGAGCAGCGCGCGCTCCCAATCCATCGACTGCGCGAAGATCGGAGAGCCGCCGCCGACCGGGCCCAGAATGTCTTCGCGAGGCATGAACACATCGTCGTACACCATCTCTGAGATCGGCGACGTACGCAGCCCGAGCTTCTCGAATTTCTGTCCGACGCTGAAGCCGCGCGCGCCACGCTTTACCAGAAAGGCGGTGACGCCGCCGTGGTAGCCCTTCGCCTTGTCGGTCAGTGCATAGGTGACCGCAATGTCCGCGACCGGACCGTTCGAGCAAAACACCTTGCGGCCCGTGACGCGATAGCCATCCTCGTACGCCTCGGCTCGCGTCGACATGGCGAATGCGTCCGATCCTGTATCCGGTTCGGTCATCGCATTCGCGGCGATGAGCGTGCCATTGCAGAGTCCCTTGAGATACCGCTCATGCTGCGCAGGTGTGCCGTGTTTCCAGATCGGCACGACGCAGGCCAGCAAATGAGCGCAGATCGAGAAAACCAGACCGCCTTCGCGACAACCGTAGCCGAGCGACTCGAGCGCGATTGCGGAAGACAGCGGATCGAGACCGCTGCCCCCCAGCTTCTCTGGCACAGGCAGGCCCTGCAGGCCCTGCTCGCCGCATTTGAGCCACAGATCATGGGCGAACGCGCCGTCGCGGTCGCGCTCGGCGGCTCCTGTGTTGAGTTCCTGTGTGGCGAACCGGGTCACGCTTTCGCGCAGGATGCGCTGATCTTCAGTGAGGTTGAGCTCCATCAGGCGAGTTCCCGCATCTTCTGGTAGTCGAGTTTGTCGGTCGAGGTTTTGGGCAGCGCACTCACGACCGTGAAACGATCGGGAATCATGTAAGCCGGCAAACTGGCGGCTGCGATGCCTTTCAGTTCGACGATCGACGGCGCAGTCGCGCCGATCCAGCTGACGAACGCCTTGATGAGTACGCCGCTCTCCGCGTCCGCAACGGCGATCACGCCGGCTTCCGAAATCTGCTCGTGTCGATGCAACGCGGCCTCTATTTCGCCGAGCTCGACGCGATAGCCGCGGCGCTTGACCATCCGATCTCGACGCCCCAGGAATACATATCCACCGGCGGCGTCTGCGACGACGACGTCGCCAGTCTTGTACCAGCGCGCACCGTCTGCATCTTCATGAAACGCGAGTGCATTGCGTTCGGGAAGGTTCCAGTAGCCGAGCATGACCGAGCCTCCGGTCACTTCCAGCTCACCTTCTTCGCCTTGCGTCACTTCTTCGCCTTCCAGGCTGATGACGCG
The DNA here is from genome assembly GCA_050738395.1 of Steroidobacter sp. Classification (GTDB taxonomy): domain Bacteria; phylum Pseudomonadota; class Gammaproteobacteria; order Steroidobacterales; family Steroidobacteraceae; genus Steroidobacter. Next base: position 893 of record JBOHZJ010000379.1, on the reverse strand, counting down.
CGTTCGATCGCCTGAGCAGGCGCGGCCGATCGGCAATGGTCCGGTGAAATCATCCGGCGGAACGTCTGTCACATGGTCGAACGTGCACACGTTCGTTTCCGTGGGTCCGTACAGGTTGTAGTACTGCGGGAGCGGCCACAGCTTGCGAAGCGCCCGCTGATGCTTCGGAGGGAAGACCTCGCCGGCGTACAGCGCCAGGCGCAACGCGGAATAATCGAATCGCTCCATCTTTCCGAATTCAATCAGCAGCCGCAGGATGGAAGGCGTCGAATACCAGACGGTGATGCGGCTGGAGGCGATCAGCGGCGCCAACTGCAGCGGCTGCTTACCGCGTTCTTCGTTGATCAGGACGATCGTCGCACCATGCTTGATGGGTACGAAGAGGTCGAGGATCGACAGATCGAAGTGGAACGGTGCATGCGAGGAGAAGCGGTCCGCCTCGTTTGGCCGGAGCTCCTCCGAGCACCAGTCGACGAAGCTGAGCGCCGTCTCATGAGAGTGCATCACTCCCTTCGGCTTGCCCGTGGAACCCGAGGTATAGAGGATGTAGGCGAGTCCCTCGGCCCACGACGGCAGCGATTCGATAGCCAAACAGTCGAGTCGCACCGCGACGATCAGATCGAGCTGGGGTGCAGCGGGAATCTCGATCCTGCTGGCCATCGCGAACGCAGGCGTCTCCTGCGCGCGATTGAGTAAATCCAGCAAGCGATTCGATGTGATGACAGCGCGTACCGCGCAGTCATCGAAGATATATCGATTGCGCTCCGGCGGCGCTCCGGAATCGACGGGAACGTAGGCGCCTTTTGCAGCAAGTATCCCGAAGATTGCCGCCACCGTGCCAACCGACTTGGGAGCGCAGATCCCGACGCGATCGCCGGCGCGCAGTCCGGCTC